>NZ_QTMG01000013.1:0-122565 GCF_003635435.1 Parabacteroides sp. AF21-43
GCTACTCGCCAAGTAGCGTACTTTTCTTCACCCTACTTTCGGCGCATAATTATACACACTCTCGAAACAAAGTTTGTTTACGGTTGAGAGCTTTTCTAAAGAGAAACTCTTCAAGTATATTTGCGTAGTCTTGATAGATTTATGCCCTAACAGTTCACTGATCATCTCAATCGGTACGTTTTGCTCCTTCAAGGTCGTGGCGAAAGAGTGACGAATCGTGTATGAGGTAACCCGAGTATGAATGCCAATGGATTCCGACAGTATTTTCAATCTGCGGTTAAAACCTCCTAATACGGTATTATATTCCTTGTAGGCATCCTCACCGGTCTTCATTCCCTCTAAAAATGGAAACAGATAGGGCGAATCCTCGGTTGTATCGGCTGCCAACTCATTCAGCAGCCCTTGTGCCTCCGCTGGAATCTCCACCTGTATAAGGGATCCGCTTTTCTGCCGATAATAAGACAAGATCCCTTCCTTGATATCCTCCTTTCGCAAATGCGCCAAATCTACGAAAGCCATCCCGCAAAACAAAAACATCAGGCAAAAGGCTGATTGGGTCCTCTTCTGTTGCGGATCTGTCACCGGGCTTGTCATCAGCAAGCGTAAGCTTTCCGAAGGCAACGCCTTTTTACGTTTACTCTCAACCCCCGTAAACACATTCTTAAACAAATGAGGAATATAGGCAGCCTCACCCACCTCTACCGCTAAATTATAGATGTGACGAATCCGGCGCATATAAGTAGATACCGTGTTACGAGCACATCCCTTGGCCAACAGCCAAGATTGATAACGCAAAAGTGTATCCCGATTAATATACGCATAAGGAATCTCTTCCCGGCCACAAAAACATTTAAACGACCTCAACGCATCTTGATAACTCTTCGCCGTGGAATAACGCTTTTTCTCACGCAGGCAGGTGATATACGTAAGTACACCCACCACAAAATCATTCTCATTCATACTTTATCTCCTTAAGAATTAATACATAAAAAAATCCTCTATCTCTCCGTTGGCACGGGAAAGATAGAGGATCTTCATAAAATCCTTAAAGAAATATATTATTTTCCTGCTTTCTCAGCAGCAGCTTTCTTATTGATCTTCTTCTTCTGCAACTCGTAAGCGATCGGAGTAGCGATGAACAAAGTAGAGTATGTACCGATAATGATACCTAATAAGATAGCGAACGTAAAGCTTCGGATCGTGCTACCGCCCAAGATGAAGATACACAATACAACCACCAACGTAGTCAATGATGTATTAAATGTACGACACAAGGTAGAGTTCAACGCATCATTGATCACTTGATAACGATCACGCTTCGGATACAAAGCGATCGTCTCACGGATACGGTCGAATACAACCACGGTATCATTGATAGAGTAACCGATAATCGTCAAGATAGCTGCGATAAACGTCTGGTCTACCTCCATTGAGAACGGAAGAACCTTCCATAACAAAGTATAGAAAGAAATGATACACAATGTAGTCGTAGCAACAGAGGCGAACGCACCAACAGAGAATGACACATCACGGAAACGAAGCAGGATATAAGCGGCCATACAGATCATGGCGAAGATTACCGCTAAGATAGCGCTATTCTTGATATCGTCTGCCATGCTAGGACCCACCTTCTGCGAACTCTGTATGAAAGTAGTCGTGAACTCATCTAATGTAGTTCCTTCCGGAAGTAAGGACTTCACGCCCTCAAACAATTTATTCTCGATCTCTTGATCTACCGTAGGATCATTGTCTTCGATCTTATAGTTGGTAGATACACGCACTTGATCCGCTGTACCGATCTGGATAACACTAACAGAACCGTCTAACTGGGCATCCAGCATATTACGAACATCGTCTGTCTTCACCTCTTGATTAAAACGAATCACGTAGTTACGTCCACCCGTGAAATCGATACCGTTATTCAAACCGATCGTCATCATAGAAATAGCACCCAATACGATAATAGCGGCCGGAATCAAATAACCGACTTTGCGAGCACCCAAGAAATTGATCTTCGGGTTTGTCAGCAAGTCTTTCGTCAGAGAAGTCGTGAATGTCACGTTCTTCAATTTATCTTTCGCTAACAATGCCTCATAAACGATACGAGTCAAGAACACGGCTGTAAGGAAGGAAGCGAACAAACCGATGATCATCGTCGTAGCGAAACCACGGATAGGACCCGTACCGAAATAGAACAATACGATACCGGTAATGATAGATGTCAAGTTTGAGTCGAAGATAGCGGAGAACGCATTGCTGTAACCGTCGGCGATCGCCTTTCCTAAAGACTTACCGGCGCGAAGTTCCTCTTTCGTACGCTCATAGATCAATACGTTCGCATCGACTGCCATACCTAGCGTCAACACCATACCGGCAATACCCGGCAAGGTAAGAACCGCTTGGAAAGAAGCAAGGATACCCATCGTGAAGAAAATGTTCAATACCAAAGCACCATCGGCGATCAATCCCGGTACCAATCCATAGAATGCGCACATATAGATCATCAACAGCACCAATGCCAACACGAAAGAGATCACACCGGCATTGATAGCCTCTTGTCCTAATGACGGACCAACGACGTCTTCTTGAACGATATGTACGGAAGCAGCCATCTTACCCGATTTCAATACGTTCGCTAAGTCCTTCGCCTCTTCCGGTGTAAAGTGACCGGTGATTTGTGAACGACCTCCCGTGATCTCATCGTTTACGTTCGGAGCGGAATAAACCATCTCATCCAAAACGATAGCGATCTGGCGACCGATATTCTCTTTCGTCAAACGAGCCCAAGCCTTAGAGCCTTCGGCATTCATAACCATGTTAACCATTTGCTCTGAACGACCGGCTTGTTGCATAAAGTCAGCGTTAGCATCTGTTACTACGTCACCACCTAAAGCGGGACTTCCGTCACGGTTCGTTACCTTCAAGGCATATAACTCAAAGAACTGCTCTTTATCATCGATCGCCTTTACACCCCATTTTAAAGCCAAGTTACGAGGCAATACCTCTTTCACTTGTTTCATGTTCAGGTATTCGCTGATCTTCTCCATATCTTTTGCTTGAGCGATACCTACCGTCGAACCCGGAGACAACTGACCGTTGTACTGGCTAATCTGCAATAAAGCAAATAATGGATGTTGCTTAGCGAACTCTTCCATGCTTTGATTAGCTTCCGTATCTTTTTTATCTTGACCAAGCTCAGCCAACAAAGAATCGGCCTCACTTACATTCGCATCAGCGGCATCAGCGATTTTCTTAACATTATCGGTAGCTACAGAATCAGCGGAAGCCTCCTTACTTAGGATAGTAGCCAATACATTATCAGCGGCAACCAATTGTTGATAGATTTCCGGTAACTTATAAGTTTCCCAGAATTCCAAGTTAGCGCTACCTTGAAGCAACTTACGAACACGTTCCGGTTCTTTCACACCCGGCAACTCAACCAAGATACGACCCGCTGTCTCCAAACGTTGGATGTTCGGAGAAACCACACCGAAACGGTCGATACGAGTACGCAGTACGTTGAATGAGTTATCAATCGCACTCTGCAACTCTTGTTTCAAAACAGAAACAACCTGAGCGTCTGAACTCTGGGGCGTGATTTTATCTTTTAACTCGAATGTACTGAAAATAGCGGAAAGACGTGCGCCGCTATCCAACTTCTTATACTCCTCAGCGAAAAGGTCGATGAAATCTTTTTGGCTAGTCGCTTGATGCGCGTAAGCTAAATCCAACGCCTTGTTGAAATTCTCGTCTTGGTTGTTGTTAGACAACGAACGGATTACATCCGCCACGTTCAACTCAAGGACAACGTTCATACCGCCCTTTAAGTCAAGACCTAAACTAATTTCCATTTCACGGCATTGCTTAAGCGTATAGCCTAACCATACCTTCTGAGTAGATAGTGAGTCTAAATAAGCACTCTCTTTCGCAGGATCTCCACCCGCATACTCAGCGGCTTTACTGTTGTAATGTTGCGTCACGAACGAGAACGACAAATAGAACAAACAGACAAGCGTAAGTAACACCGCGAAGACCTTTACAAATCCTTTGTTTTGCATCTGAATCTTAGGTTTATGTTATTACATTATTTATATTCGTTTTTTCACAGGGTGCAAATATAGACTTTTTTTCTTTGATAAAGAGCAATTAGTATAATTATTTGTCACGCTCATAGTTTATTTCAAACGCAAATGTATATCTTTGGGGCTAAAATAATAAGGAAAATATACCATGAAACAGTTATTATTCGCTCTGTTATTTATCCCCGCCCTGCTATTCGCGCAAGAGGATCAACACTATCTGGCAGGGGCCGTTCCGGTTGCAGACGGTAAAGTCGTTTTTACCCGAGAGATTAATGCCCCCTCTTTAAGCAAGGCACAAATCTACCAACAACTATTAAAATGGGGACAAGAAAATTTTAACACAAAGGAAAGTAGAGTAGCTTATCAAAATGAGGCAAAAGGCGAGATCGCCATTATCGGGGAAGAATATATAGTATTCTCCAGCACAGCCTTATCCCTCGATCGGGCGATGATGAAATACCGTATTATCATTGAATGCAAGGAACATGCTTGTACCCTGCAACTTGCGGGCATCCGATATGAATATAACGTGTCTTACCAGAACGAGCCGGAGAAATACCTAGCCGAGGAATGGATCACGGACGAGTATGCCTTGAATAAGAGCAAGACGAAATTGAACCGTATCAGCGGTAAGTTCCGTAAGGCCACGATTGACTTCGCGGATAAGACGTTCGATAGCGCAGCCAACGCATTAGGCGCACAGTTGCTGACAGCTGCACCGGTAGAACCAGTATCCGCTCCGCAACGGGAAACACGACCTGTGGCACCGATGGAAGGTTTCGTAGCGTTCCAAGCGGACAAAATACCTAGCACGATCCTCCAAATGTTACCGGACAACGCTTTACAGATCAAAGCCGTAAAAGGAAATACGACCGACGCAAACGTTGAATGGAAAGGCATAGGCAATATGTTCGGTAAAACGATCAGTACAATCTCCATATCCAAAGATAGTCCTGCTTATAAAGCGATTGGCAATAACGACGTATATCGATTATCCTTCTCCAACCCCGGCACATCTGCCGATGCGCCATGGATTATTATCGAGTGCCGTAAACAAGGCGAGACCTCCGAAGGACAGCAAACGATGTTAATCGGCGAGATTACGAATGTATGGATCAAATAACGAAAAAGAGAGTTGCATTTATGAAAAAGATTCTATTATTAATATATATGATGTTCCCTGTGCTAGTCATGGCGCAGGGGCATAAAGGCGAGGTAGACGAATGCGCCCCCATGAAAAACGGGAAGGTATGCTATAGTGATGATGTAGAGATCGAGAATACCTCTAAACTAGAAATATTCAACGCTATTAACGCATGGGCTAAGAAATCTTATGGAAAAGATGTCTTCTTATCCAACGTAAACTCGAACAAGAACAAAGGGACCATCTTCGTAAGCTCTAAGGTTGAATTATTGTTGAATGATACAGACAAGACTATCATTAAATATAAAATGCGTATCACCTGCTTCGACAACCGATACACGATCGAGGCGAGCGATATCGTATATCAATACGATCCGCTAAACGATAAAAAGTACAAGACCTATAAAGCGGAAGATGTGATCGCCAATAATGGGGATAGCAATACGATAGCGCTGATCAAAGATCCTAAGCTATTCTGTAACGCTACCTTCTTCTTTGTCGAGAACTTGTTCGCCGACGTATTTGACGCTGCGCAGAACGCAGAATCCGAGTGATGAAACCCTTTTATTCAAGTTTCAGATAACACCATAACGGGTAGTGGTCTGAATAAGCGACCTTATCCACGGAACAATTCATAGAGGTCATGTTCGGGGAATGCAGGATATTATCGATACGGAACCAGAAGAAATTTTGATTATAGGTAATACCCATTCCCCGGCCAGACTCGGCAAAGGCATCCGTCAAATCCCCTTGGATCGTACGGTGCGCATAAGAAATAGGCGTATCATTAAAGTCACCGCATACCAAGACATAATCTCCTTTAGCGTTCTTAATCTCTTCTGATACCGCTTCCGCTTGCTTAGCCCGAATCCGGAAAGCAGGTCCTAGCTTTTGCTCGAACGCTCCTTTCAAATCGTCCAACCCATCCGAGCTAAAGCTCTTTATAAGGGATGAATAACGGGTCCGATCCTCCATCGTCAGTTTAAACGATTCCAAATGGTTATTAATCAAGGTCAACTTCTTTCCCTTGATGTTCACTTCATGTACGGAAGAGCCGTTATAATCCGAATCGTATTTCACCATCCGGGAATTCGACAGCGGATATTTGGAGAACACAGCGATGCCGAAACTCTGGAATTTCGTGGAGCTTTGATAAAATACGGAACGATAAGGATACATGCTCAACGCATCATAGATCTTAGAGGCAGTAAGGCTCTTCTCTGATTTAGCCGTGGCATATTCCTGCAAACAAACAATATCTGCGTCCGAGTTAGCGATATATTGGATAATCTTGTTCGGAGCTATCTTCGTATGATTCTTGTACCCAAAAGCCATCACATTATAAGTCAGCACCTTCAGTACCTCTTCCCGAGGAACATCCTTATGCGAGTGAAACGGAAAATAGCGTTTCACGGGACCCCAACATAACAAGAAGGAGAATATGCCGATCAATAAGAACTTCCATTCCCATAAGAACAGCCAATAGATAATAAAGCAAAGATTGACTACACATAAGACAGGAAAGGCTAATCCCAGATAAGATAACGTCATACTCGTCTCAGGAGACACCCGATCCGAATAAGCCGAGACTATCAACAATACGACAGCCACCACATTCGCTACGACGAATAAGAATTGAAGAAAAATCCGTAGAGTTTTCATAAGTATCTGTTATTTCTTACTGGCGTCGAAAAGTCGCTTTTTCTCTTCAGCGGAAAGGCTCTCATAACCGGAACGTTTCAATTTATCCAGTATAGTATCTAGATCCACCGACTCCTGATGTTTGCGTGCGTTATACTCATAATCCGTCTCGTTACGTTTATAAGTCACACGCATCTTCGGTTTCCGTTTGCCCAAATTCACGAACCAGTCGATCAACCGATTCATCGGAGCGGTCAAGTCCTTTCCATTACGAATACGGGAAGCGAACCACATACCAAACAAAGCCCCGCCGATATGGGCGATATGTCCTCCCGCATTATCAGAAGTCATCGCCAACAAATCGATCACCAGCGTAAAGATAGCCAAATAAATTAATTTGATCCTTCCGATCAAGAATAAATTAATCTCCAAATCCTTCCGGTAAAACGACACGGCGAAAACGATCGCCATAACAGATGCCGAAGCCCCCATCAAATAGCTAAAAGAAGCCACGTTCTGGAAATAAGGGAAAATATTATAAGCAAGGACAAACAATACCGCACCGGCAAGACCTCCCAATATATACAAGCCTCCCAACTGCCGCTCACTGAAGAAATTCAAGAACAATCCCCCGAACCAATACAACCAAAGCATATTGAACAAGATATGCAAGAAGTCAAAATGAGTGAACATATAAGTAAACAACGTCCACGGACGGAAGAGCAAAAGTTCCGGAGAAGCCGGTAACTGCAAATACTGCAAAAAAGGTACCCCTTGCACATTAAAGAGCATAAACAATACGCTGGCCAAACGTATCAAGATAAACAAGCCTACATTTATATATATCAGTTTCGACAGGATATTACCCGACTGAAACATACGCTTCAAATTAGTAAAAATACCGTCCATTGTCTGCATCTTTCTTTTTCCAATAACGAATTAGGAAATAACCGAATAACATACCCCCCAAATGAGCGAAATGCGCTACCGTATCGCCACCAAAACTAGCCACACCCATAAATAGTTCGGCAAGACCATAAAATATTACGAAATATTTGGCTTTAATCGGGATCGGTATGAACATCAAGTACAAAGGAACATTCGGGAAGATCATCGCGAATGCCAACAAGATTCCGAATACGGCACCCGAAGCGCCAATGGTCACGAAATAATTCAAGAACTCGCTTTTGCTGATAATCTGGGCTCCATTCAAGTTTATCATGTCTTGGCTAGCGAAGATCACATCCCGCAAATTAAAGAACCATACCACCTCTTGTACCAAACCGGCGCCTATACCCGTCACGAAGTAAAAAATCAAGAAACGTTTGGGGCCCCATACGTTCTCCAATACCCGGCCGAACATATAAACGGCGAACATATTAAAAAACACATGCGCAAACGAATGGGTATCGTGCATGAACATATAAGAAACGATCTGATAAGCCTTGAAGTCGGTAGCACCCGGGACGTGAAGCCCTAATAAATCCACTAAATCGACGCCGACTTTCGGCAGTGCAAGGCTGGCTACCCAAAATAGCAAGTTTATAATGATAAGATTTTTCGTTACCGGCGGGATACTATTCAAGAACCCCGAATTTGTCTGATTCATCATATACTACGTTAATTTAGCGGCAAAGGTAAATATATTTTAGCCGTTTTTGCCCATAATAATACTAAAACATATGTAAATCGGTAAAAAAAGTAGGTTTTTCTTTTGTGATATTTCAAAATAAAACTACATTTGGAGCCGTCTATCGGTTATCATAGTTTTGTTTAATATATTAACAGTCAAACCATCATGAACAAATCAGAATTTATTAGTGCAGTCGCTGAAAAATCAGGTCTCAGCAAAGTGGATGCTAAAAAGGCAGTAGAAGCTTTTGTTGACACAGTTTCTAACGAATTAAAAGAAGGCGGTAAAGTCGCTCTACTTGGCTTCGGTTCATTCTCTGTGTCAGAGAAGGCCGCTCGTAAAGGTGTTAACCCGAAAACTAAAGAAACCATTGAAATCGCAGCTCGCAAGGCCGTGAAGTTCAAGGCTGGTGCTGAATTGAACGAGCTAATCAAATAAGAAACACCATTATTCTCTATAGAAGAAGGATACGATGCAAATTGTATCCTTTTTTTGTGTACCTTCGCGTACAAATAAAATCCGAATTATAGTTAGACGAATATGGTTATCGAACAACAGATTACCGGGGCTATCATAGCCGGCATCAAAGAGCTGTACGGAGCGGATGTCACCGCTAGCCAAGTGCAGTTACAAAAAACGAAAAAAGAATTCAAGGGGCACTTGACCCTAGTCGTATTCCCATTCCTTCGCATGTCGAAGAAATCTCCGGAGCAGACCGCTCAGGAAATCGGTGAGTACTTGTTGAGAAACGAGCCAGCGGTAGCTGAATTCAATGTAATCAAAGGATTCCTTAACCTGACGGTCGCTTGCTCTTGCTGGATCGATTTACTAAACTCGATCAATGAGCAGCCCGCTTACGGTATCATTCCGGTTACCGAGCAATCGCCTTTGGTTATGATCGAATATTCCTCTCCCAATACAAATAAACCGCTTCACTTGGGCCATGTCCGCAATAACTTATTAGGATACAGCTTATCGAAGATCATGAAAGCGAACGGTAACCAGATCGTAAAGACGAATATCGTAAACGATCGTGGTATCCATATCTGTAAATCCATGTTGGCTTGGCAGAAATGGGGAAATGGAGCTACCCCAGAGTCTACCGGAAAGAAGGGTGACCATCTGATCGGTGACTTTTACGTATTATTCAGCAACAAATTAAAAGAGGAAACCCATGCGTTAGAAGCGAAAGGCCTTACCAAGGAAGAAGCCGAGGCTCAATCCACCTTGATGGCGGAAGCCCGTGAGATGCTTCGTAAATGGGAAGCCGGAGACAAAGAGGTGCGTGCGCTTTGGGAAATGATGAATAATTGGGTATACGCCGGGTTCAACGAGACCTATAAGATGATGGGCGTAGATTTCGATAAGATTTATTACGAGTCTCAAACCTATCTGGAAGGAAAAGGCAAGGTGATGGAAGGCCTAGAGAAAGGGATTTTCTATCGCCGTGAAGACGGCTCCGTATGGGCTGATTTGACGAAAGACGGGCTGGATGAGAAATTATTGCTTCGTGCGGATGGAACTTCCGTCTATATGACGCAGGATATCGGTACCGCCAAGCTGCGCTTCGATGATTACCCGATCAATAAGATGATCTATGTGGTAGGGAACGAGCAGAATTATCACTTCCAAGTATTATCGATCTTATTGGATAAGTTAGGCTTCGAGTTTGGCAAGGGATTGGTCCACTTCTCCTACGGAATGGTAGAGCTACCGGAAGGTAAGATGAAGAGCCGTGAGGGAACGGTCGTAGACGCCGATGATTTGATGGCCGAGATGATCAGTACCGCACGCGAGATTTCCCAAGAATTAGGGAAATTGGACGAGATGACTCCGGAAGAGGCTGAGAATATCGCCCGTATCGTAGGTCTTGGCTCCTTGAAATATTTCATATTAAAGGTAGACCCTCGCAAGAATATGACGTTCAATCCGAAAGAGTCTATCGACTTCAACGGAAATACGGGACCATTCATCCAATATACCTACGCCCGTATCCGTTCCGTATTGCGCAAAGCAGCGGAACAGGGCATCGCATTACCGGAGCAGTTACCGCTTACTTTCGCCATTTCCGAGAAAGAAGAGAACCTGATCCAAATGATCGCCGATTATGCAGAGATCGTGAAAGAGGCAGGTAAGCTATACAGCCCGGCCTGTGTCGCCAACTATATTTATGATCTGGTAAAGGAATACAATCAATTCTATCACGATTTCTCCATCCTTCGCGAAGAGAATCCGGAATTGAAGAACTTCCGTTTAGTCTTATCCGCCAATGTAGCTAAGATCGTGAAATCCGGTATGGATTTATTAGGCATCGAGGTCCCGGAAAGAATGTAACGATAGAAGATGAACATAAACGAGAAAACAAGAAAGGCTCTCCTTCGATTTCAACAAAATGAAATCACGGAGAGCCTTCTCTATACGCAACTCGCCGCTATCGAGAAAGATCCAAGCAACAAGGAAGTATTACTACAGATAGCGAATGACGAGAAAGGACATTATACGATCCTGAAAAAGTATACGGGGCAAGAGATCTCCCCGAATAAATTACGCGTCACCAAATACTACTGGTTGGCACGTATCTTGGGGATTACTTTCGCCATTAAGCTAATGGAAGGTAGCGAGGAAAGCGCCAAGAATGATTACGCCTCTTATGATGAGTATCCGGATTTGCAACAAATCGCACGTGACGAGGATGAGCATGAGCAGAGGTTGATCGCCTTGATCAATGAGGAACGGTTGGAATATATGGGTTCTGTCGTACTGGGGCTAAATGACGCTTTAGTAGAATTTACAGGTGCTTTAGCTGGCTTTACCCTTGCCTTGAGCGACTCTAGATTAATAGCGTTGACCGGAAGCATCACTGGAATAGCCGCCGCATTATCCATGGCTTCCTCCGAATATCTATCTACCAAGTCCGAGAATGGAAATGAAAACGGGAAACATCCTGTTAAGGCATCGATCTATACGGGAATAGCTTATATCTTTACGGTAGTCGCCTTGGTCGCTCCATTTATCTTTATATCGAACGTATTAATGGCTTTAGGGCTTATGCTCATCATAGCGTTAAGCATCATCGCCCTTTTCAACTATTATTATTCCATAGCGAGAAGCGAGAGTTTCCGGAAGCGTTTTACCGAGATGGCAGTACTTAGTTTTAGCGTGGCCGCATTAAGCTTCTTGATCGGATATGCGTTAAAAGAATTTACGGGCATCGATGTCTAAAAAAATCATAGTTATGTTTTGAAAAATTCATAGTTATGAGTTTAGTAAATCATAACTATGAATTTTTAGAGCTATAATCAAGCCTTTTTCCGTGTCGTACGTTTCTTCGTCGCAGCAGGTTTTTCTCCCGCCTCGGCGATTATCTTCTGGCATTCCTCCAAGGTCAAGTTCTCTGGTTTCTCTATCGTCTTAGGAATTCTGTAATTCTTTTTCTTATAAGAGATATAAGGGCCGAAGCGACCATTCAAGATTTCCATTTCCGGATCCTCATCGAACTTCTTGATAAATCGTTGCTCATCTTTTTGTTTTTTTGCCTCGATCAACTCGATAGCTTCCTCGGCTGTTATCGACAAAGGATTCAAGCCCTTCGGTATGGATACGAACTTTCCGTCATGACGGATAAATGGGCCAAAACGTCCGACAGCGGCAACCATGACCTTACCTTCATATTCACCGATCGTACGGGGTAGATCAAACAATTTCAAGGCTTCTTCCAAAGTAATCGTCTCGATAGACTGCCCCTTCATCAAGGTAGCGAATTGAGGTTTAGGAGCCTCTTTATCCTCTGGGTGCGCCTGCCCGATCTGTACGACTGGGCCATAACGACCGATCTTCACGAAAACAGGTTTGCCGCTCTTCGGATCGATACCCAATTCACGCTCACCCACTTTATGCTCCGTACGGACAGAGGCTGCCTCTTCCACGATCGGATGGAATAGTTTATAGAATTTATCGATCGCGTCCGTCCATACCATCTCGCCTTCCGCTACGGCATCGAATTCCTTCTCCACGCTCGCCGTGAAGTTATAATCCATAACACCCGGGAAATACTCCATCAAGAAATCATTCACGACCGTACCGATATCGGTTGGCATCAACTTATTCCGGTCCGCTCCTACGATCTCCGTCTTTTGGACTTCCTTGATCGTATGCTGAGCCAAGGTTATGATATTATAAGTACGCTCCGTTCCTTCCTTATCCCCTTTCACGACATACTCCCGATTCTGGATCGTCTGGATCGTAGGCGCATAGGTAGAAGGACGACCGATTCCCAATTCCTCCAAACGGCGAACCAAACTTGCTTCCGTATAGCGGGGAGGACGTTGCGTGAAACGTTCGGTAGCGACGATGTCCTTCATACTCAATACCTCGTTCAAGGTAACCGGAGGAAGAAGGCCGTTTTCCTGTTCCTTCTCATTCTCGTCATCAAAACTCTCGCGGTACACCTGAAGGAAACCGTCGAAAGTAATGACCTCACCGGTAGCCACGAACTTCTCTTTCTTGCCGCCGATGCCTACGGAGATCGTCGTACGCTCCAACTCGGCGTCCGCCATCTGGCAAGCGATCGTACGTTTGCGGATCAATTCGTATAATCTCTTTTCCTGAGCGGTCCCGCTTATCTCATCATTGCTGATATAGGTCGGACGAATCGCCTCGTGCGCTTCTTGCGCTCCCTTGCTCTTGGTATGATATTGACGGAATTTATAATATTTCTCACCGTAGGTATCCAAGATAGCTTCTTTTGCCGTCCCCAAAGCCAAATCACTTAAGTTCACGGAGTCAGTACGCATATACGTGATCAATCCGGACTCATACAGGCGTTGGGCGATCATCATGGTCTGCGAGACCGAATAACCCAACTTACGGGCGGCCTCCTGCTGCAAGGTAGATGTCGTAAAAGGAGGGGCTGGTGTCTTGCGCACCGGCTTTTTCGAGATATCATCGATCGTGAAAGAAGCGTCCTTGCAAGATTCAAGGAATGCCTCCACCTCTTCCTTATCTTTCAAACGACGGTTCAGCTCTGCCTTGAGGATTGTCGTACCATCCGGCAAGATAAAGCTGGCGATCACACGGTAAGCGGCCTCCGAGACAAACTCGTTGATCTCTCGCTCCCGCTCTACGATCAGACGTACGGCAACCGATTGCACGCGCCCCGCGGATAAAGCCGGCTTCACCTTACGCCAAAGAATGGGGGATAGCTCGAAACCCACGATACGGTCTAAGATACGACGGGCTTGCTGCGCATTCACCAAATCGATATTGATATCTCTCGGCGTCTCGATCGCATGTAATATAGCGTTCTTGGTAATCTCATGAAAAACGATACGTTTCGTATTCTCAGGTTTCAATCCTAATACCTCATATAAATGCCAAGAGATGGCCTCTCCCTCCCGGTCCTCATCGGAAGCCAACCAAACCTGCTCGGCTTTCTTCGCTTCGTTCTTCAATTCGGTCACGAGTTTCTTCTTGTCAGAGGGAATCACGTATTCCGGGGCATAATTGTGTTCGAGGTCTATACTGAAATCTTTCGTTTTCAAGTCGCGGATATGACCATAGCTAGACATAACCTTATAGTCCTTTCCGAGGAACTTCTCGATGGTTTTTGCCTTGGCGGGTGACTCCACTATTACCAAATTCTTTTGCATATCTATTTTTTGCTGGTTAGAAATCGGGTGCAAACTTACACAAATAATTAACGTACGCGGTATATCGGTCACTAAAAAAGCGTTTTTTCCTATACATTATATATATAGTCACTCGTTTCTATTTACCTTCGCGAGACAAAATCAAAAGGTTATTCAAAAATATGGAAGAGATAAAGCGACTTATTTCAGAGAATAAACTAGAAGAAGCGATCCGGCTCTTGGACGCTTACCTCACGGAGCAACCGAGATCCGACGAGGCTTGGTTTCTCCTCGGAAAAGCTCATTATAAACTAGGCAACGTACGCCTAGCCCTCAACAGCTACCTACAAGCGATAGAGATCAATCCGGAAAGCCCGGCACAAGCGGCCTACGATATGGCGATCAAGGTGCTGGACTTTTATAATAAGGATATGTACAACCATTAAGAAGACAGAGCACCCGCACCCAAATAAATTCCAGAAGTACAAGTAGCCCTACTTTATACGTTTATGAAGTTAGTTGTTATTGATATAGCGTTTATTTGTATAATGCTCATTTACAACCTATAACGTAAGCTCTTCATAATAGGCATCGTTAAAGGCTTACAATGGGCATTATAAAGTGCTTATAATGGGCAATGTTAGGTGCTAAGAATGCCCATCGTAATTTGTAGAGACGGGGCGTGCCCCGTCTCTACAAGATATACAATGAATTTATGTTTCTTTAGATTTCAATCTTCCATGGGAGTAATCGTATAGTCATGCAGACAGAAGAATTCCTCTGTCAACATAGTAGGTGGAATCTTTCCCTCTTCCAAGGAATAGCCCACTCCACTGAAACGAACATTCAGCCCTTCCTGCTGATAAGCCATCGGCATATCCTCCACATAGTAATTACCCACGAAATCGATTGGTTTGGAACAAACTATGGCCCATAGATTCACCCGATCGTCCCAACGAATACGACCAAACTCATCAACTAGATCCGTCCTTCGCCCCATGCTCATGCTTATCCTCATGCTCATCATCACCGCAAGCGGTAAAGCCTAGCATGGTAATAGTACACAGGCAAAATGATAAAAATACAGAAAATGCTTTTTTCATATAAGTAAACTTTAAGAAATTACCTTTATCCAAATGATTATCCTTTATAAGTCAGCGCCAACATCGTAATATCATCGCTCTGCGTAGCGCCGTTCACGAATGATTGGACGGATTCGGATATACCTTCGATCATAGATTTGGGGGATTGGTTCTTTACGGAGCTACAAGCCTCTACCAAACGGATATCTCCATATTGCTCATTCCGCAGGTTCATCGCCTCACTGATTCCATCCGTATAGAGGAACAAGCTGTCTCCCGCCTCCAGTTTCAAGGATTGTTCTTTATAAGCTAATCCCGGCACGACTCCCAAGGCCATCCCACCAGTCATCGGCAAAAGAGATACCTTATCGTTCTTACGAATCCAAACCGGACGATTATGCCCCCCATTGCAATAAACCACGTCGCCCGTATGGATATTCAAGATCGCATAAAAAGTAGTGACAAACATCCCATTGACACTCTCACGGCACAATAGATCATTCGATTCCTTCATGCAGACCGCCGGGGAAAGCTGCCTAAGCGCCGTAGCACGGATCACCGTACGACTGATCGCCATGAAAATAGCGGCGGGAATCCCCTTATCCGACACGTCAGCGATCGTAAAACCCAGATGATTATCGTCCACCAAGAAGAAATCATAGAAATCACCCCCCACGGCTTTCGCCGCACTCATGGTCGCATAAAGATCGAATTGCTTATATTGCGGGAACGGAGGGAACTGCTTCGGCAAAATCGATTGCTGTATCTCACGTGCCACGTTCAAGTCATATTGGATCTCCTCTAGCTGATGATGTTCCTTTTGGGCCTCCTTGATAAAAGAAATCTGCTCGACCGCCTTCTCGATCGTACGTTCCAGATCCTCCATATCGATCGGCTTGGTAGCGAAGTCGAAAGCACCATGGTTCATGGCGGTACGAATATTCTCCATATCCCCGTAAGCCGATACGATGATACATTTCAAGGCCGGGTTACGCATCTCGTTAATCTTCGTCAGCAATGTCAAGCCATCCATCTCCGGCATATTGATATCGCTCAATATGATATCAAAGTCCGGATGGTCCAACATCATCCTCAACGCCTCCAAGCCATTATGGGCAAAGGAGAACTCATACTCTCCCTTACGGATCTTCCGACGGAAATATTGGGTTAGCAACGCTTCCAGATCCTGTTCGTCGTCTACGCTTAATATCTTGATCGCCATAATTCTTCTGTTTATTTCGTTAATGGAATAAGGAATATGAAACGGGTAAACTCACCTTCTTTCGATTCCACCTCTATCTTCCCGTCATGCTTCTCCTCTATAATGGATCGAGTGATAGATAGCCCCAAGCCAGTTCCCTCTCCCACCGGTTTCGTGGTGAAAAACGCGGAGAATATCTGCTCCCGGATATCCTCCGGCATACCGATACCATTATCCTCGATACTTAATCTTAAAGAATCTCCCTCCTTCCGTAGATCCACGGATATAACCGGCTCATACCCGATCGGCGAGAGCTTGGATTTACTATAGACCGCATAGCAAGCGTTATTCATGACATTCAATACCGCACGGCTCAAATCCTGCGGGATCACTTTCAGCATCGGAAGCCCCTCCTCGTAATGCTCCCGGATCGCAATATTGAAACCTTTATAGTTCGCTCGCATCGAATGATAAGCCAGCCAAACATATTCCTTCACCAGATTCTTGATATCCGTAGGGATGTACTCGTCATCCTTCCCTCTGGAATAAAGCAAGATACCCCGGATGATACTTGTCGCCCGGTTTCCATGTTCCTCGATCTTCTTCAAGTTACCATGCAAATCGTTAACGATCTCGCTAAACTCCTCATGCAAGGCGGTCAGCTTCTCCCAAGATTCCGGAGGCAAGACATCTTTCTCTTCTTCTAAAATATCTTCCAAGTCATCCACTAACTTAGAGGACAGCTTACTGAAATTGATGACAAAGTTGAGCGGATTCTGGATCTCATGCGCGATCCCGGCACTCAACATACCTAAAGAAGATAATTTCTCTAAGTTCTTCACTTGCAAACGTAGCCGTTCTATTTCCTTACTCTGGTCTTCCATATCTATTCCTCCTCTTTAGGCGGTGTAATTGTTTTCGGTTGATATACAGGGATCGTAATTAGAAACTGGGTATATTCTCCTTTCTTACTCTCCACCTCGATGGTTCCCCGATGGTTTTGCACGATCTCACGGCATAGGTAAAGCCCTACGCCGGCCGCTTCCCCCGTTGTCTTTGTCGTGAAGAAAGGAGCGAATATCTTATCTTTTATATTCTCGTCGATACCGGACCCGTTATCCCGGATCGTTATTTCCAGCATATCCTTATTGACTTTCAATCCAAGGAATATCTCCGGACTAAAAGTCACGGTCTCCGATTTCTTCAACAGGGCATACATGGAATTTTTCAATATCCCGGCCAGAACCTTACTGAACTGCTCCACGTTTACCTCCATCATCAAAGACAGCGTCAAATTATCGAAAACAATCCGGATATTCTTCTCTTGAATATCCTGCTCATACGTTTTCTTCAATTTATCCAAGGCGATCCGGCATAATCCGTTTATGTTGGTAAGCGTAAGATTACCTCTTCGGTCTTTCAGCAATTCCTCCATCGCCTTAACGATACGGACCGTATTGAAACCATGCTCAGAGATCTTCTCCAAATTACTGGTCATCATATTCAGCAAATCTACCGAGTCGTCATACACATCCGGTTTCAGATGCTCTTTCTGACTATCCAGATTTTCCCGGAGATCCTTGGCCAACCCCGATGTCAGATTTGCGAAGTTATTGATATAATTCAGTGGGTTCAAGATACGGTCCACCAAACCTTGGGTCAATTGCCCTACGGTAGCCATCCGTTCCTTACGGACCAGCTCGTCCTGCGCCTCACCCAAGGCTTTCAAAGCCGCCGCCAATTTCTCGGATTCCTCTTGGATCGCGTCTTTCTCCGAACGGATCTCCTGCGTACGCTCCTCTACCTCTTTTACCAAATACTCTTTTTGTTTGAGTTTCCGCTTGAAAACCAACTTAGAGGTCTGGCAAAACAGAATCAAGAAAAGCAATCCGATCCATTCTTGATGACCGAACTTCACAGATACACAAATACCGACCAAGCTACCCAGCGTAACCCGCTCGCAAAGTTTAATCCGCCTTTTTAACCGATCAATCTCGGTATGTAAATCCTGTATCATGATGAACCTCCTTTCCTAACTATAAATAGGCAACGTAATCGTAACTTCCGTATATTTATCTTTCTCCGACTCGATAGCGATCGTACCCTTATGGTTCAAAACGACCTCCCGACTCAAGTAAAGACCTGTTCCTGCCGCTTCCGCGGTCGGTTTGGTGGTAAAGAACGGAGAAAAGACTTTCGTCTTTATCGTTTCTTCTATACCGACGCCATTATCACGGATAACCACTTGCAGCTTATCCGCTTGAATACGCAATACCAACGAGACAGAAGGCTGATATCCCGGCTCTCCGGCCTTTTTCAAGACCGCATATATACTATTATCCAATATCTGCGACAAGGCTTTTCCCATCTGATCGATATTCACCTCGATTGTCAACGGTACGGAAAGCCCGGAGAATGATAGATCTACTTGATTCTTCTCGATCTCCTTCGCGTAATTCTTTCGCAAGATATCCAGATTGACCTTACATAAATCATTAATATCCACGCAAGTTCGATTCGCCGAATGATCTTTCAGCAATTCTTCCATCGCTTTTACGATCCGCACCGTGTTATCACCATGCTTGGCTATCTTATCCAGATTGCTGGTCAAAAGAACCAGCAGTTCTTGCGTATCATTATAATTATCGTGTTTACCGGTCTCTTCGTCCTCATCGATATTCTGCTTGATATCTTTCGCTAATACAGCAGACAAATGAGCGAAGTTATTGATATAATTCAAGGGATTCAAGATACGGTCTACCAGACCTTTCGTTAATTGGCCGATCGATGCCAGACGTTCCTTACGAACCAACTCGTCCTGGGCATCCGCCAAGGCAGAAAGGGCACGGGATAGTTTTTCCGACTCCGCTTGCATCGCATCCCGCTGGAAACGCAATTCCATCGTTCGCTGCTCCACGAGATTAGAGACGAACTGTCTTTTTCGCAGACGGAATTGCGTATAATACTTTAACAGGAATAGAAGGACTACGGCTCCCACCAAATAATAAACCAGTTCTTCCTTCTTCTGGTAAACCGCCAAGGCGATCCACGCTGTCCCGATCACGGTCAGCGTCTCGATCACCCGCATCCTCCAGCGAAGGCTTTCCAGTTGTTTGATATTTATGTCACCCATCCTTCCTATTTCAAGTGTTAGAAATTGATATTAACGCCAATCATCGCACTAAAGCTTTGCAAAGGATATCCGTAATATACCTCATACTTCTGGCAAAGGATATTATTCAACTTAGCGTAAACACCAAAGGTATCGTTGAAGGTATAGGTACCTGTTAGGTTTAGCTCGTTGATGTTGTTCATCTTGTATTCGCCAGCTCCCGCAGACACGCTACTGTGATTTTCAGCTTCCCAGTAATTCTTTACAAAAGCATAACGTCCGGTGGCCAAATAATAATCCAAGGCAACAGATAACTTATCGATCGGACGCACGGTTACATTTGCGTTAACCTCCATTTCTGGCTTTCCATAAGCATGGCTTAGTTCAACACTCTCATCCCCTTGATTTGCCTTCCAATTATTATACACCCCTTTTAAAGAGATATCCAGCAATTGCTGATAGCTATATTTCAAGTTAGCCCCTACAAAAAGCTGCTTAGTATCGACATCCGGTATCGCTTCACTGAAATTGGAAAAAAAGTCAGGTTTAGATGTGGCCACTTGACTGAAAAGCACATCGCTACTAGTTATCTTATAACCAGCGAACACGTCGAACCAAAATCCCGGTGCCACGCCACTCCGGATACCCAAGATAGCATTCAACCAGTTACGAGAAGGAGCCAACTCTTTCATTGGATACAGATAACGGTTGATCTGTGACATATCGTACATGCTGTTGGAGTAAAGCTTTCCGTCAGCCTTTACATATAGCTCCGTTTTATCAGCAACCTCCACATCAGCGGCAATATTTGGCGAGGCCATGAACTCCGCATCATCACCTGTAGCCAACATCACATTCGCACCTAATTTGATTTTCCAATTATCACCCTCAACTTTATAATATGGTGATAACATCACCTCGGCATGATTCTTAAACTCATAAACATACGAATTAGAAGCTGCCTCCGGAAAGTTGTAGTTGAAATACTCCACCAATCCACCCAAGCCAATCCGCATATTCCCATTAAAACCTGCGTTCAAATCAAACTTCGCCTCTAAAGTATGCTCCGTCGGTCCATCTATATTCTTGTTCAACCCATATTTATGGGAGAAATTTATA
This sequence comes from Parabacteroides sp. AF21-43, assembly GCF_003635435.1. Lineage (NCBI taxonomy): Bacteria > Pseudomonadati > Bacteroidota > Bacteroidia > Bacteroidales > Tannerellaceae > Parabacteroides > Parabacteroides sp. AF21-43. Next base: position 20,642 of record NZ_QTMG01000013.1, read on the forward strand.
TAACCTAAATCCAGCAAATATCCGAACGGGGCATCTTCCTTCGACTCAAATCCTATATTAGCAGCTATCGTCTGGTTTACTTGGTTTGTTTCCCGATCCACTCTATCCAAACTACCCTCTGCCATCATAGACCAAGCATCCGCAATAGGCAGTCCATAATAATTAAACGCCGAATATCCGTACTTCGCACCAATACTAAATATCGTCTTATCAAAAACATGCTTGAAATTGATGCCTCCCAGATTATCGTTGATCTTCGCCTTCACCTTCTCATCGTCCATCTGAATATATTTCACCTTTCCATTCGTAGAACGATGTGAATACCAAATATTCAACTTATCCTTCTCGGTACTCAAGATATGATATCCCAAATCACCGTTTATATTCAGATATGTGCCTACACCGAAGTTAAAATATCCCCGGCGCTTGTTGTAGTCCATCTGCGTCATGATATTTCCGGAAGGCAACAAACTAATCTCTTTCTGCGGATCGGCGGCGATCGTATAATTCGAGTAATCGATCGGGATCTTACGAACCTCCGGCTCTTTCACCACGGGAAGCGTATTTACCTTGCTAGCGTCCTGCACGGAAGGATCATACTCCCGTTCAAGCGTCATCTCTCGGTTCAGGTTCTTTTCTTTCGTAACATCCTCTTGCGCACTCGCAGCAGCAGCCGAACCCAGCAAAGCTACCACACACAACGCCTTTACATTATATATAGTCTTCATCGCTTTCTTTTATTTCTTTAGTTTACCCAATCTGTCTTCGATCATCGCGGCGATCTCATCATCGCCCTTGTAGTTGTTTTGCAAACTGGTCAGATATTGACGAGCTTGGAAATCATCACCTTGGCGGATATAAATATCAGCCAACAAGATAAAGCCCCGTGCCAACCAATATTGGTGAGGCGTACCGTTCTCGATGAAGTTCATCAAGACAGTCTCGGCATTCTTATCATCCTTATTATCATAATACAATTGAGCCAATAGATATTTAGCCTCCGCCCCGTGTATCGTACGGGTATCCTTGCTGATCTCCTTCAAGTCGGCCAACGCCTTGTTCTCCTGCTTCAAGCTGATATAAGCCTTCGCACGGACATAACGGGCCTCGGACATAATCTCGGGAGATAGCTTCGGTTCCTTCAGCAAATCGTTGGCGGCAAGCAAAGCCTCTTGCGGCTGACCGGTCAACTCGGCGCAACGCATCAAGCCCAATTTAGCGGCCTCCTTATTCTCCGGATTCTCCGCTACCGCCTGTAGATGCTTGAAACTTTCCATAGCGGCGGCGTAATCCTTATCCAGATACTCGATCTCAGCCTTACGAGCCCAAGACTCTTCCCTGAATTTCGTATCACCGCTCTCCAATACCAACGAGAACAGACGTTTCGCCTCCTCCAGATCTTTCTTGGCAAAAGCGATACTTGCCAAATAGAAATTAGCGTTCGAGCTAAACGCTCCCTGCGGGAAGGTTTGCAAATAATTCGTCAAGCTACGACGAGCGCCCTCATTATCGCCTCGCATAAATAACTTCTCGGCCGCCAGATAGGTCAAGGAGTCTTGCTCACTCACCTCGAAACGAACATTTCCACCTAACGAATTCGCATAGGCGGCAAACGAATTGATATCGTTCAGCTCGATATATACGGACTTCAAGTCTTGCAAGGCCACTTTCGCCTCCTCGCTACCCGGATAATTGCTAATCACGCTCTTATAAGCGTCGGCCGCTTTCTCCGGCTGATTGTCGTTGAAGTAAATCAAACCAAGCTGTACGCCGGCCTTACGAGCCAGACTGCTTTGCGGGAAATCACGCATCAATTGCTCAAAGCTTGCCGCAGCCGCTTGATTATTATCCAATAACACGTAAGAACGTCCTTTCTCAAACAAGGCATCGTCCACATATTGTGATTCCGGGAACTCACGGATCAAGCGATCCATCACGCTGATCTTTCCCTTATAATCTTTCTGCAATCCCAGCAAGAAGCCCTTCTGATACACCGAATAATCTCCGGCGGACGGTTGCAATTGCGCCGCACGGGTATAATTCTCTTCCGCCATAGCGAACTGACGGTTGTGGAATAAACAATCGCCGATACGATTATAAGCGTCCGCATAAGCCGGAGTCTGCTGATTGCTTTCCAAATTCACGTATTGACGGAAGCGGTTCAACGCCTCGCCATACTCTTTCAATTTGAAGTAGCTGTAACCTAAGTTATAATGTGCCAAGGCATACATATCCGTATTACGTTGGCGGGTATTATTCAAATAGGTACGATAATCGGAAATCGCCTTGTTATACTCACCTTGGCGATAATAAGATTCCCCACGCCAGAAATAAGCGTCGTTACGAGATTCCAGATTATAAGCGCCCAACGAAATCGCACGGCTGAAAAGATCGACCGCCTTATCCAATTCCATATTCGTGAACGCCTGCGTTCCCAACTGGAATAAGATATCTTGCTTCGCCTCCAAGATCTTCGTGCTCGGATGCTTGATCTTATCGATAGAGTTCAGAGCCGCTTGATAGTTCTTGGTAGTCAAATAAACCTCCACCAGATAATCGTTTACCTTATCGGCATATTTGGAATTCGGGAAATCATTCAAGAAATCCTCGAAGATTGTCACCGACTCGCCAAAGCCAGTGAAAGCGGTCTCGTGGATCAATAAAGCGTAATTATACATAGCCGCCTCTTTCACTTGCTTATCGAAAGAAGAAGTCGCGGCAGCCTCGAAGGCCATACGGGCGTTATTCTTATCTTTTAATTTCAGATAACTTTGCCCCAGATACAGATAAGCGTTCTGCGAAAGGGCATCGTTCTCACGTACGGTCCGCCCCAAAGCGTTCACGGCGCTACTGTAATTACCCTTATTGTAATAACATACGCCCAAGATATATAAATCGCCCCTCAACGGGCTATCCGTCGAGGATACATATTTACTCAGCATATTAATCGCCTGATCCTCATTTCCCAGATGATAGTAGGCGTTACCCATGATACGGTAAACCTCGCTATTGTTCTCGCTATCCGGATAAGAGGCTAGCAATTCCTTACCTTCGCTGATCACTTTCTCGTATTTATTCTGGATAAAATAAATTTGCGTGATATAGTACAAAGATCGCTCCTTATAATCAGGCAAGTCCTTCAAGCGGGTAAATTCCACCAAGGCATTGTTGTATTTACCGGTTGCGTAATCGATATAAGCGACATAATAGGTAGATGCTTCCCGGTACTTCGTTCCGATCTGCTCGATCCGTGCGAAATAACCACGGGCCTTCTCCATATCCCCAATTTGCAACAAGGAATAAGCCAAACGGAAACAATAAACCTCCTGTTGTTCCGGACTTAGCATATCAATGTTCGATTCGTTAAACCAAAAGATAGCTTTCTGATATTCTCCCTGTCCGAAATGGGCGGAACCGATCAAGAAGTTCACCTCGTCCGCATGACGGGAAGCCGGGTACACATCCAGATAATCTTTCAATAACTCAACGGCATTGGGACGGCCTTGCTCATAAGCGGAGTAGACCAACATATAATCGGCTTCTTGAATCAAGTCGGCATCCGTGGAATGCTGTTTATACGCCTCCAGCTTATCGATGCAACCTGAATAATTCTTCAAACTAAACAACTCCTTGCCTTCGACAAACAAACGGTTCGGCGCATCAAATTGATACGATCTCTGCCCGCTTGCCATGTGGCTGCCTACTACCAGACACAGCGGAATAAGTATTCTTTTCATCACTCATTTGCTTTTTAATACAAGCACTTACTTCAGTGCCTATTCGTTCTAATTCGCAAATATAAGTAATATGCGCCAAACAGCAGGCAAGTTCTATCAATATTTACCAAGATAGATCGGTACCGCCTTTCGGATAGAGTCTAAACCGAAGTCTTCCGGATTCACATCCTCCGGGTGAAGGATCACGATCTCGGCGGCATCATCTTCCGCATGCACGTTATTGAAATCATCTACCAAACACTCATAAAACATATCCAGCGTATGCACCTCAAAGCCGGAATACATATATAAATTAGGCAAGGAAAACAAATAACGACAATTCTGGATATGCAACCCCGTCTCCTCCCTTACTTCCCGGCGAGCGGCCTCCTCCCCCGACTCAAACATATCGACGAAGCCACCGGGCAAATCCAATGTACCCTTAGCCGGCTCTTTTCCTCGGCGAACCAGCAATAACTCCCCCTTAGCGTTCTTTATGAAACAAGCGACAGCCGACGACGGGTTGAAATAATAAACAAAACCGCACGCCATACATTTTTTCGCTTTCTCGTTATGTTCCACGAAAGCTTTTGCCCCGCAAACCGGGCAAAACTGAAATTGATACAACGGATGTCTCATACTTTATGATTTATAATTCAATTAAAAACAACAAGCCGCACCTAAATATAGATGCGGCTTGCCTTATTTCGCAAATGTCTTTTCGTTATACGCAAAACCGGATTTAGACTTCCAAACCAGCGCTTTGGTCTCTTACTTCCCAACCCAAAGCACTTGCTCCTAATACGGCAGCATCGCTCTCTTTCAATTGAGAGAATAATAATTTAGTCTTACCTGCGTAAACTTTCAACATATTTTTCTCCATTGAACGTTTAATCGGGTTCATGATCAAATCACCAGCTTTCGTAAGACCGCCAAACAAAATGATAGCCTCCGGGCTAGAGAATGCTACGAAATCAGCGAAAGCCTCTCCCAACATAGAGCCGGTAGCCTCGAAAATCTCAAGAGCGATCTTATCATTCTTCATAGCTGCGTCGTATACGTCTTTTGAAGTGATTTCATCCGGATCCAAGTCGCGAAGAACACTCTCGTCCTTACGGATTTCCAGATATTCACGAGCCGTACGAGCCACACCGGTAGCTGAAGCATAAGCCTCCAGACATCCTTGGCGACCGCAACCGCACTGACGACCATTGTTACGACGCATGATAACGTGGCCCAACTCGCCGGCAAAACCGTCATGTCCGTATACCAAGTTACCACCGATTACGATACCGCTACCCACGCCAGTACCCAAAGTGATCACGATAAAATCTTTCATACCGCGAGCGGCTCCATAAGTCATCTCACCGATAGCGGCAGCGTTGGCGTCGTTTGTTAAAGCAACAGGAATACCATCGATCTGTTCGCTGATCAATTGAGCCAAAGGAATCTTACCTTTCCAAGGCAAGTTCGGAGCGAATTCGATACATCCGTTGAAAAAGTTTCCGTTCGGAGCACCTACACCCACACCTTTAATCTTATCCGGACCACCAGCCTGATCAATAACAGACTTCAGACCTTTAGCAAGTTCCGCTACATAGTCATTAACGTCTGCATATTTACCAGTCTTAATTGATCCACTATACAAGATTGTTCCTCTTGCGTCAACTACACCAAAAACAGTGTTGGTACCACCTATATCGATACCTACTACATAAGGCTTCTCCATGATTTTATATTTAGGATTAATAATGATTTTCCTCTTTCTGGGTAGCAAATATAAGAGGTTTAACACAAGTTGCAATACGATTTGAAGAAAATTTTACAGATTCCTGTCATTTTATCTTCTTTTTTCGAAAACTTATGTTAAGCAACATTGTTATATAATAATGGAGAATTATCGCAACGGTAATATCTCGATCCAATAGTCATCCGGATCATTAATAAAATACAATCCCATCTTGGTATTCTCGAAGCAAACCGCTCCCATTTCCTTGTGGTATTTACGTACCTCCTCATAATCGCCGGCTACCCGGAAACAAAGATGGCTCTCATTGTCGCCTAGCTCATAAGGTTCTTTCCGGTCACGCAGCCAAGTCAGCTCCATCAAGAAACCGGTTTGCTCATCCGTTAAATAAACCAATATAAAAGAACCGTCTTCTGCGACCTTTCGATGATGCTCTTTCAATCCCAACGCTTTGTTATAAAAAGCGATACTTTTCTCCAAATCCAATACGTTAATATTGAAATGGTCAAATCTGCCTTTAACTTCCATACCTAAATAAATTTATATGTTTTCTAAAACCTATACATTAATAATATATTATATATCGGTACCCTCACCCGGTACAGAAAGGACAACATACCGGCAACCTTTCGATTCGGCATACGGGGCAAAAGCCATGACCTCCGCCGGACGTTCCCAGAAATGCATCGGCACAAAGATACCGGTCTTTATCCGGTCGATGAATTGTTGGGCACCTCGCATAAAATCGGTCCCTAAGCGGGGATCTACCGGAAACATGACAACATCCATCGCCTGCGTATATTTCGCTATTATATCCAGTTCTTTCAGGTAATTCCCTTCCGCCTCCGCAACTTCCTGTGGAGTAGACTCATCTTTCCAATGCCAATTATTCAAGTCTCCGGCATGAAAAATCAGTTTACCTTGCGCCTCGATCAAAAAAGAGATACCGACATCGGTCGATCCGAACGCCCTAATCGTTAAATGCTCATCTTGGTACACATCTCCCTTCTTCATATAAAAAGCGTCCTCGGCTTTTGCCCGGCGGCGTTTCAAGATATCCTTGGAGAAAATATATTTGATATCGTCTTTCTCCTCTTTCCATTTCAACACGTCCGGATTAAAATGATCCGGATGGAAATGTGATGCCAAGACGTACAACGTCCCCGGACGTTTTAATAGCTCCCCACGCACAAACCCCTTCGCCGGGCCCGGATTCGTATCTTTGAAATAATCGATCAAGATGGAGAAGCCTTCCGCCTCTACAACAAACCCGCTATGATAAATATACACCAGTCTCATCCTATTCTCTTTATTTGTTTATTAAAAAACACCGAAACCCTCCGGGTTGTTGACTTCATGCCGCAAATATACAAAACGGTCAGACATATCACATGCCTGACCGATACAGATTATTAACCTACGATTTATTTCCAATTCTCATTCTGGACTAAAACGCCTTCCATGGTCACGATTTGATCATTCGGGATCGGAAGAGTTACCCATTTAGCGTTATAAACGCAGTTGGCAAACTTTCCGAGATGCCTCTTCTCGTAAGTGATATAATTACTTATCTCATCGTACGCTATTCCCCAACGAGCTAAGTCGTACCAGCGATGACCTTCCATCGCCAACTCTAATTTACGCTCGAAACGTAAAGCGGCTAAAGCACCATCCTTGCTGTTGAATTGCGAATCCGGATACAAACCTACACGATAATTAGCCGCAGCGTTCGAATCCAACTTCCCATTCACTTTATCATCCAAGACATAAGATGTAGAAGTGGGCAACATCGTGGCAGCATCAACGCCCTTCACATACGAGTTTGCCGCACGGGCACGTACCTCATTTATATACTTCCCGGCCTCCTTATAATTTCCGTCGTGAATCAAGACTTCGGCATACCAAAGTAAAACATCCGCATAACGGATCAAATGGTAATTCTTGGCTGTAGAACTCGTCTCCGTAGATACGCTCGTACCGCCTTTATCCGCTTTTTTCGGTTGCCGCTTCTTATTCATATAAGGACCACCATTCGCGATATCACGTACCCACCCATCCAAGATAGAAGGAACCGTCCAGTCCCAATAAGGGACATCAAAACGACCGGTACTGATATCCAGACGAGGATCGGTAAAAACCTCTAAATCCGTATGTGGAATATTATCTGTCAAGGTAGTCAACGCCGGTTTATCTTGATATGATTTATCCAGATACGGCAAACCACTCTCGTCTACGATATGTGAGTTTACCAACTCATAGGAAGGTTGATAGAAACCCCATCCGGATGTACCCATACCTCCCGGAGGAGCCGTATGCCATGAACCTTCGATAGAGTTCGTGATTACCTGAGAACCAGAGATAGTCCGCTGTATATCGAACACGGACTCACCGCTCCAATCGGCACTACCTGCCGTAAACAAATCCTCATAAGTATCCGCTAGTTTGAATTTCGTGCCATTATTATCCTGCCCATTCGCGATAATAGCCTCCAATAAAGCCTTGGCATCCGCCCAATGATCGGAAGTACCATTCGTACCGTTATAGGGTGAAGACTGATACAGCCTCAATTTTGCCAAGAAAGCGGCGGCGGCCCATTTATTGACACGCCCTTTATCGCTCGCCCAAATATCCGGCAAGTTATCATAAGCGAACTGTAAATCCTCAGCCACCTTATCCCATATGTAAATATAATTGCCAGACTCATCCACATTGGAAACTTTTGGGTTTACATCGCTAGCGAACTCCTCGCTTCCCACGTAAGGAATAGCGGCACCAAATAATTTCATTCCCTCAAAATGCCAGAATCCGCGGAAGAATCGGGCTTGGGCGATCGCTTCGGTATAAAAATCCTTTGATACGCCTTTTACGGAGGAAAGCTCGTCCTTGATTTTATCGATCATATTAATCACGTTGTTCGCACGATAGACACCTTCATAAACCACTTTCCATTTGGTATTCAAATATCCGTTGTCCGTAGTGATCGCATACGTTTCCAAGTTCGTAAAGTCAGACTGGTCCGTAAACGTAGACCCTTTATTCGCGCTTCCACCCAGTACATCGCCATAGGCATAATTTGTCAAAGGAGCCGCAAAATACTCCTGTGTAAGCATCGATGAATACATTCCTGTAATCGCATAATTTACGCCTTCCTGATTCAGTAACTCTTCTTCACTGACCGCACCCACCGGCTTCACATCCAAGAAGTCAGAGCAAGAGGTCATCGCTCCTAATGAAGACGCCACTAACATTGAATATATAAATAGTCTTTTCATACTGTTTTTTTTAATCGTTATCAATATCCTTATCGAAAATCCTTTTAGAAAGAAATATTCACGCCTAAAATGAACTGGCGTGGCATACCATAAGAACCGTAGTCGATACCTTTCATCATATCGTTACTGCTATCTTCATTATTGCTACGAACCTCCGGATCCAAACCTGAATAGCCTGTTAATGTAAACACATTGGAAACCTGACCGTAAACACGAATCTTCTCAAATTTGATCTTATTCAAGATACTCTTTGGCAACGTATAACCGAGCGTCAATGTCTGCATACGCAAGTATGAACCGTCTTCTATATAAGTAGAATTGGATTCATTAGCCGCCTCCGTACCTTCATTAGATGTACCAGCCCATAATGGATAGATACCATCCGGGTTTGTAACGGGATCCCAAGAGTTTTCCAAGCGATCTTTAGAGAAGTTACTTTGTAATGCCCCGAAATGCGTATAATACTGATAATGTTTATACAAGTCGTTACCTACAGAGAAATAAAGGTATGTACTCAAATCAAAACCTTTCCAACCAACACTAAGGTTCACACCTCCCGTGAAGTCCGGATGCGGATTACCGATAATCGTACGGTCTTCCGCCCCAATCTTTCCATCTCCGTTCACGTCACGAATCTTATAACGACCTACCCATGATTGAGGATTCAAGCTGGCCTCGTCCGCCACGGCATACGGTAAAATCGTTTTTCCATCCGCGGTCTTATAGTTCAGCACATCTTGTTCACTCGTATAGATTCCGTCCACTTGATAACCGTAGAACATCGCTACCGGTTGACCAACCGTGGTGATGTTTACCTTACTCAAACGCGTATTCGTAAATAGATCCGAGGAACCTAATTGGGTAACCTTATTCTTATAGGTTGAGATATTGGCGTTTACCGAGTAACTAAAATCACCGACTTTATCTCTCCAGCCCACACTGAAATCAAGACCTTTATTCTGCATATCGCCAATATTGATCTTTGGCTTAGTAGCGTTACCGGCCAAAGCGGACCAGTTAGCGTTCACCAACAAATCTGAAGTCTTCTTAATATAATAATCGATACTTCCGGTCAAACGATTATTCAACGCCGTTACGTCTAAACCGACGTTAAACATCTTGGTTGTTTCCCACTTAGCATTCACATCACCCAGATTTGAGATCGCATAGCCCGGAGACGCCCCTGAATCCGCACCTGTGATTCCATATAAATAATCATTTCCGGTCGCATATTGAAACGCATAATTATAGGCTCCGATATTAGAGTTACCGGTCGTTCCATAACCCGCACGCACCTTTAAATCATCCAACCACGTACGTGTCTTTTCCATAAAGACCTCATCCGACATACGCCAGCCTAAAGAAAGAGAAGGGAATGTACCCCAGCGGTTATCCTCGCCAAACCGGGAAGAAGCATCCCGGCGAACCGTTACAGTTGCCAAGTATTTACCTTTATAGGAATAATCGCCACGGAAAAACAAGCCGAACATCGTACTTTTATCAAACATTTTTCCTTCATTCTTCATATTGTCGGAAGAACCATTGTTTAATATCCATGTATTGGGATTATTCTCGAAGATATAATCATAGCGAATGGCTTTCATACTTCGTCCCACACCAAATTTCATAGCTTCCGTACCGATCATAAATGTCACGTCATGATCTTCATTGAATTTCGTCTTATAAGTCGCCGTATTGGTCCACTGATAATCCAACCTCCAATTCGCGTTTTCCTCCAGATAATTTTGAGATTGCCCCTCTTTATTGGTAGCGATCGTCTTCTCACTCAACGCTTGGCTCCACATACCCATCAAACGAACACTGAACTGCGTACGAAGACTCAGGCCTTTGATCGGTTTCAACTCGGCGAAAGCCGCACTTTGCAATCGCATGAAACGAGTCCAATCATCCTGTTGATTCATGGCTGTCTGATAAGCCGTATTCGCACGTCCACCTTCCGAGGCCTGTGATCCCGCATAATCGCCACCTACATTATAAACAGGTACCCATGGCTGGATCGTATATGTTTGGGCGAATACGCTCGCATCCCCTTGACGACCCCGCTCACCGCCCATCTCCATTACGGCGATATTGGAATTCTGGCCTATCGTGAAATATTTATTCGCGTTATAAGTAGAGTTGGCACGCAGTGAATAACGTTTAAAGAAAGAAGAGATAATCGTTCCTTCCCGATTAGTATAGCCTAAAGAAGCCGAGTAAGTTCCTTTCTCTCCACCTCCTAATAAAGAGATCTGATGATCCTGTACTTTACCCGTACGAGTCACCATATCATACCAATTCGTTCCTTTCTGGGCCTCCGCTTCCGAATATCCATCTTCCAACATCTGGTAATAAGCGGAGCGTGACCACGAATTACTACCATCCGGTTTATAGGAAGCCACCCACGCATCGATACTACCAAACTGCGAGATTACTTGATCTTTTGATAAACCAGCCGGTTTAATCGCATAAGGCATCGTCAATTCATCTTTATCGTTCAACGATCCGAATTGAGGATGAGCGGTGGGTGTTTGTCCGCGATAATCCCGCACGTTTCTCATACCTTGTGCTTGCCATTCCATCGCCTCCCATCCATTCAACAAATCATAACCACTATTCGCCATCTTCGCCACACCAAAGTAACCATCATAAGATACTCGTACCCGGCCGCTTTTAGTTCCTTGCTTTGTCGTGATAATGATTACACCATTCGCTCCTTGCGCACCGTAGATCGCAGTAGCGGAAGCATCTTTCAAGACTTGCAAAGACTCGATATCATTCGGATTGACCGCATCGATATCCACATTCGAGACACCGTCCACAACAATCAATGGGTCCGAACCATTCAACGAGCCGACACCACGGATACGGATAGTCGTCTCACCACTAGGTCCACCCGAGTTCGAGATATACACACCGGAAGCCTTTCCTTGCAAGGCTTCTGAGAATGTCGCTACCGGAGTCTCCTTCAACTCTTCCGTAGATACGACAGCGACAGATCCCGTAATATCTTTCTTCGCTTGGGTACCATAACCTACAACAACGACCTCATCCAAGGCTTGTGTGTCTTCCGCTAATTTTACTTTGATATTGTTCTGGCTATTCTTCAGAGAGATCTCTTGAGTTACATAGCCAATGTAAGATACCACCAATATGGTATTATCCGGCACACCATCAAGTATGACCCGTCCGTCCATATCGGAAATATTTCCGATAGTTGTCCCTTTAATAAGGACATTCGCTCCAACAATTGGTCCAGCTTTGTCTGAAATAGTGCAAGTGACTCTACGTCCATCTTGTTGCAGGGCATTGCCCCTTACGTCTGGTACTAAATCGCCTACTTCTGTGGCCATAACTGGACTTGTGCCACATAGAAACAAAGAGGCTCCTAGAAACACCTGTTTCCATAATACTACATTTCTCATACAACATTAGATTTTAAGGTATAAATCAATAAAAAACACAATCTAACAGCAAAATGATCTTTCTATATACAATAACATTCTAGATTTCAGCAAATTCTTGAATACTTATGGTCTAAATGTTTTTTCATAAAACGACTAATCGAAACGATCGTTTCTATTAGTCGTTTGTAAAGGTCTGTTTTTTTTTCGACACGTGCAACTTTTTGTTGATTTTTTTTTATTTTATCTTATTGCTAATGGGAGAGATAACCCTTCATCGATCTAAAAAAAGATTTTCTTTTTCAAATCATCATTTCCTCTTTTCAAAAACGCAAGATTTAAACGATCGTTTAGACTAGTCGTTTTTTTAGTATTATGAAAGATAGCAAGAAGCGGCTTTTATCATTAAAGACATGATAATGAAGAAGCTACACAAATGAAGTTGAGAAGAAGAGAATGATGTTTGCCTATTTTGAGATGTAAACAGATGTAACATACCCTAGAGGTATGGCAGAGTAGTGAATTCATTTTGTTAAAAGTCTGTGTTTTTTATTTTATTATACCTTAAATTCTAAATTTGTATGAGAAATGTTGTATCATGGAAGCCATTAGTCTTAGGAGCTTCTTTTCTTCTGTACGGAGCCGGAACTGCTTTTGCTACAGAAACAGATTATTTGTATCCAACATCCAGTACAGGACTTATGAGCGTACAGCAAGATGGACGACAAGTTAACTGTACCATCGTAGACAAATCTGGCCCTATCCTCGGAGCTAATGTAGTCGTAAAAGGGACTACTATCGGAAACATCTCGGACATGGACGGTCGTGCTATAATCGACAATGTGCCCGCAAACGCAGTCTTAGTAGTATCTTACATCGGATACGTAACTCAAGAAGTGCATCTTAAAGATAACCAGACCTCTATCAAAATTACATTAGTAGAAGACTCCCAAGCCTTGGACGAGGTTGTCGTAACGGGTTATAGTACCCAAGCGAAGAAAGACATTACCGGATCCGTGGCCGTAGTCTCTACAGATGACTTAAAAGAGACTCCAGTATCCAACTTCGCCGAGGCCTTGCAAGGCAAGGCAGCCGGTGTATTCGTACAGGCTGGTGGCGGTCCGTTGGGTGAGACTACGATCCGTATCCGTGGTGTAGGCTCCGTGAATGGTTCCGACCCGTTAGTGATCGTGGATGGTGTATCCGGTGTAGATATCGATGCCGTGAACCCGAACGATATCGAGTCCATGCAGATCTTGAAGGATGCCGCCGCCGCCGCCATCTATGGAGCGAAAGGAGCGAATGGCGTTATCATCATCACCACCAAACAAGGAAAGAAAGATGACCGTGTAAAGGTTTCTTACAACGGTTATTTCGGTGTGGCCAAGATGGCTAATAACGGTTATGATCTATTGGACGCATGGGAAGCGATGGAATTCCAAGAAGAAGGTCAGCGTAACCTGTTGAAATATCGCGGTTTGACCACGACTCACGCACAGTTCGGCTCAATCGGAGCAGATGGTTCAGGCCATTTAACAATGCCTTACGCACTGAAACCTGCTGGTTATAGTAAGGATCAAGTCATTCAAGAGTTTGGTTCAATCGACGCATGGATAAAATCCTATAAGGATGACGGAACAAACACATGGTCTCGTTCCGCTTACTACCAAATGCTGGAGGATGGTTATTCAGAAGAAGAAGCTCGTAAAGGTACAAACTGGTACGACGAGGTAGTACAGACCGGTAAGGTGCAGAACCACGAGATCTCAGTAACAGGTGGTGGCGAGAAGGCTACCTACTCGGTAGGTTTAGGCTACATGAACCGTGAGGGTACAATCAAGGAGTCTTGGTTCCGCCGTTATTCTTTGCGTGCAAATACCAACTTCTTCGTAAACAAGTGGTTCAACATCGGACAAAATACGAATCTCGCCGTAATAGAGAACTCCGGTGAGCGGGGGCGCCAAGGTGACGACAACACATTCGGTAAGACTTTCTCCATCCAGCCGTGGGTACCTATTTATACGGTAGGTGGAGACTATGCGGGATCCGTGAACAATGAGGGTGGACGTGCGGAAAGTGCCGTGATGTCTGTTAACCACGGTAAGGATAACCGCCGTCGTTTCTTGCGTGCGCAATCCGCTATCTATGCGGAGATCAAACCATTGGAAAGCATTGGTGAGGACTTGACGATCCGTACGCAGTTCAGTGCCCGCTTAAGTGGCGCTTGGGACTTTTGGATGAACAAGCGTACTATCATGACCAACAAGGAGGGACGTAACAACAACGAGTTCTACGAGAACGCCAGTTATTGGTTAGGCTACCAATGGACGAATACGGCCACTTATAAAAAGACAATCAACGAAGACCACTCAATCGGCGTAGTATTAGGAACAGAAGCTATCCGCGAGGGCTTAGGCCGCGTGATACAGGCCGGCCGTATTGATTACCAGTTCGAGGATGACCCGAACACATGGCAAATCGACAACGGTTCTGCCGCCAACTTACGTAACAGTGGTTACATGCACTCACCCAGCACCATGTTTGGTATCTTCGGACGTGCTGATTACGCTTACCAAGGCAAATACTTGGCTACCGTGACCGTTCGTCGAGACGCATCCTCTCGATTCTCCGAGAAAAACCGTTGGGGTACATTCCCTTCCATATCTTTGGGATGGCGTATGTCAGACGAGAATTTCATGGAAAAGACTCGTACATGGTTAGACGACTTCAAGTTGCGCGCCGGTTACGGTACGACAGGTAACTCTAATATCGGAGCATACAACTGGGCATTCCGCTACGGTACAGGTAACACGTGGCTCTATAGCATCACCGGTAGTGATACGGACGTAATGACAGGATACGGTGTTACGGCCTTAGGTGATATCGATGCGAAGTGGGAAACCTCTAAGATGTTGAACGTAGGTTTCGATGCGACAGTCTTCGACCAACGCTTAGGCATCAACTTCGACTGGTACCTAAAGAAGACCTCCGATATGTTGATCGATGCGAACTGGTCTGCTTTGGCTGGTAACGCAGACAAGCCTAAAGTAAATATCGGCGACATGGAAAATAAGGGTGTTGACTTGAATTTGACATGGCGCGACAAGGTCGGCGAGGTAGATTACTCGATTGGCGTGAACCTTTCTCACTATAAGAACAAATTGACAGAGATCGGTACGGAAGCCGGTATCTTCGAAGGTACTCGTATCTCCAACATGAATGTCATGATGAAGGGGTATGCGGTTGGTATGTTCCACGGTTATCAGGTGGATGGTATCTACAAGAGCGAGGATGAGGTTCGCAACTATAAGAATGATGCTGGAGGCGCAGTATTACCATACGGTACGGCAGACGCCGCTTCGTTAAATCCGTCTCAATACGTAGGTCAATTCAAGGTGAAAGATGTGAACAACGATGGTAAGATCGACGCAAGTGACCGTACATTCATCGGTAACCCGCATCCGGACTTGACTGGTGGTGTTAACCTAAGCGTAGGCTGGAAAGGTTTCGACTTGAGCACTTACTTGTACTTCTCCGTAGGTAATGACATCTTTGCCATGTATAAATACTATACACACTACGGTTCTTTGCAATCTGCTTATTCAAAAGATCGTCGCGACAACTCTTGGAGCCCGGAGAATCCAAACGGAATCTACCCGATGTGGGCAACCGCTACAGGAGAAAGTACGATTGCGGCCAACGAATCTAATTCCAGCTACATAGAGGATGGTTCCTTCTTGCGTATGCAAACATTAACGTTGGGTTATACCTTGCCGAAAGCATGGATGAACAAGATCAAATTCGACAAGATCCGTATCTATGGTCAGATCTCTAACGTATTCACATTGACCGGTTATTCCGGATTGGATCCTCAGGTTCGTACGGATGATGGTTCCGGTAATTCTAAAGACCGTAACATGGGTACAGACTATGGTTCATACGGTATGCCACGTCAATTTATCCTTGGAGTTAATGTTACGTTCTAAAACTAGGAATGAAAATCTGATTATATTAACAATTAAGTAGAACAATAATGAAAAAAATATTTATATATTCCGCAATGGCGGCAGTTCTAGCCTTAGGAAATACGTCTTGTTCGGATTTTCTAGAGGTCAAACCCGCTGGTTCAGTAAGTGAGCAAGATTTCGTGTCAGCGAAAGGGGTAGAGCAATTGGTGACAGGTATGTATGCAAAAATGCACGACAACTCCTATTTCGAGGCAACATTGAGTAACTATGTATATGGCGACGTGATGGGCGGTAGTGCCAATAAGGGCTCCACGTATCAAGACCAACCGGACTTCACAAGTTTGGAGACCTATACGTTTACCACAGACAACGGTTACCTAAACGTGAAATGGAAAAAATGCTATAACGGTGTTTTCGTGGCAAACAACGTGATCAAGTTGGCAGACATGGCCAAAGAAGAAATGTCAACGGTCAATGGAGAGGCGAAAGACAACTATACGGAAACGATCGCACAGGCACGCTTCTTCCGTGCTTTCTGGCATTTCGAGGTTGTAAAATTATTTGGAGCCGCTGTTCCTTACGTGGACGATCTGGCTATGCAAGAGAACGTAAACCCGCAGGTTTCTAATGTAGACGAGAGTGGTAACTACATTTATATTTGGGATAAGATCATCGATGACTTACAATTTGCGTACGACAATCTTCCAGATCGCTGGACTACCGACAAGGGGCGTATAAACAAATGGGCCGCAGGTGCCTTATTGGCAAAAGTAAAAATGTATCAATCTTCTCCATACGATGGAAAGAACGGCTCACAAAACCGTTGGACTGAGGTCAAGAGCCTTTTGGAGGAAGTCATGGCGAACGGTAAAGACAATAACGGCACAAAATACAAATTGGCTGACACATATGAGGAGCTTCACATCGCAGGTGAAGCCGATTGGACTGGCGAGTCTGTATTTGATATCCAAATGGCAATCACTGGTACTGTGGAAGAAACTTCCAGTATCAACGGACCATGGCACATCGGTTTTAACGGTGCGTTAGGTACAGGAGGTTGGGGATTCTATCAGCCCTCCAACGATTTGGTAAACTCACATATCGTTGACGCAAACGGTCTGCCGATGATGGATGGTCAGTATAAAAACAGCCCTGCGCTTACGACGCTAGACGCAAACAACATTCCTCATACGGATCTAACGGTTTACACCGACCCGCGTCTGGATGTTTCAACCGGACGTTTCAATACTCCGTTCTGGGATTGGACAGTTCCTTCATCTTTGGATGGTTGGGTACGCGATTATAGTAATGGTGGCTTGTACCTGAACAAGAAGAACATCCCGCGTAAGGCAGACAAGGGTAGCTTGTCTATCGTAACAGTAACGAACTCTTCTGCGAAGAACTTCCACCTGATCCGTTATGCAGACGTATTACTATGGTACGCCGAGGCATTGATTGAAACAGGCAACCATAAGGAGGCCGGTAAATATATCAATCAAGTCCGTGCCCGTGCCGCCAACGGATATGTAAAGGCTGCCGATCCGAATAATGGTATGGCAGAGACTACATCCTCATATGTATTAGAGGACAAGGTAAACGGAAAGACTCTATCGAATGCCGCGGCTAACTACCGTATCGGCTTATATCCCGATTCTCAATTCGCTTCCAAAGCATCTGCGACGCAAGCGTTACGTTGGGAACGTAAGATTGAGATGGCTCTTGAAGGTCACCGCTGGTATGATTTGGCTCGCTGGGGTATCATCGCCGATGAGTTGAACAGCTACGCTTCTTATGAAAAGAAATTCTTATTGAAATATGCGAATAGCGTTTACAACGCAAAATGGTGCGTATTGCCTATTCCATTGAATGAGATTCAAAAGATGGACGGCCTCTTGGTTCAAAATGAAAATTGGAAATAAACAAGTGGGTTAACATTAATATCGGGTAACCAGGCATGTGATATGTGTGGTTACCCCCTCACAAAAGCGAAAAGCGAATGCTTATTCGCTTTTTTCATTTTAAATACATATCTTTGTTTGACTTTAAATCATAATGAAACGTATACTCTAGCCATGAGATATAAACAAATACTCTTCGGTTTGATACTGTTTGCCATATTAGGGGTTTTCTTGCAAATAACCAGCAAGTTTCATTTCTTTTATATCGAGCAGCTTCAACTATTCCAATTTTCCGGAGACTATCTTGCGGATAAAATCAGTTATCCGGGAGGTTTATCTTCGGTCATCGGGGAATTTTTGACACAATTTTTTATCACCCCTTATCTCGGTCCCTTTATCTTTGCCGCATTGCTCACTGGCATAGGGCTTACCATGAGGGCTGTCGTAAGACAAATCACCCCGGAAAAAGAGTTGTATCTGATTTACTTACTCCCCGTCTTATCCTTATTATTGGCTCAATACGATTTCAATTACTTACTACAAGGAACAGTGGCCTTTTTAATTTGCCTACTTTGTTTGAATGGGTGGATACGGATCAATAACTTTCGATTCCGATTATTTACGGCCCTACTTATCACACCTCTACTTTTCTGGATAGGAGGGCCTATAGCCGGATTATTCACGGTCTGCGCATTCATCAAGGAATTATTCGGCCAATTCAAACAAGGAGTTGTCTTCTTGGTGATCCCCATCGAGTTTACACTCATAGCGACCAGTTGCGTATGGGCGACAGTCATTACCGATTATCATTTCGCGTTCCTACCGGATGCCTATTATCATCCGATCTTACAAGCTCCGAATGTCATATATTTTTCCTGGGTCAGTTTGCCGCTTTCGCTGATCTTCGCATTTACATGGCCTAAAGGCACTTCGAAAAAGAGAGATTGGATAGAGATCTCCGTACAACTTATCATAATTCTCGCACTTTGCAGGTTCGGGATACCAAGATATAATGATCAAAAATCTTATCAACTAAAGGAACTAGATTATTATGCCCGAAACGGACAATGGGATCAAATCATCCGGAACTGCCAAGGTCCGATCAAGAATTACTTATACTTGACTTACCTAAACAACGCCCTTGCTGAGAAAGGCGAGTTAGGAAACCGGATGTTTGCGTTCGATCAACACGGGCCTCAAGGATTATTAGCCTCTTGGAATAAGACTTCTTCCGTATCGACCTTACTTAGCGACGCCTATTTTACGCTTGGAGAAATCGCCTTATCGCAAGAGATGGCATTTGAAGGATATGTCACCGTGATTGGGGCCGGTAATCCCCGGAACCTACAACGTCTAGTCCAAACCAACTTGATTTACGGTACATATCCAATCGCAGAGAAGTACATCGATATATTAGAGAAGACTTACGCTTATCACGACTGGGCAAAACGACATAGGGAATTTCTATATAATGATAAAGCCATAGAAGAAGATCCGGTACTGGGGATTAAACGAAAAGGACTTCCCCTTCGTAACAACCTTTCCGGTGTAAACGGGTTAGAACATGATTTATTGATCCGGGCAGAACAAAACCCGGAGAATCAGATTCCCATCCAATTTGTCGGAGCCATCTATCTTTTATCCAAGGATATGAAATCTTTCCAGACATTCATTGAGAAATATTACGGTACATCTACACTTCCTTCCCTTCCGACGAGTTTCCAAGAAGCGGTTATTTTACTAGCCGAGAAAGACTCGGATTATTGGAGACGGTTCAACGTGTCCGAAAATGTCATCCGGAAATTCACAGGTTACAGGAATCTTGTATTGCAGAACCGGAATAACCCACAGCTACCCCAATTGATAAAAAACTCTTTTGGAGACACCTATTGGTCTTATTACCTTCTTAAATGATTCATTGCCATGAAAAAGCACTATCTATATATTATATGTGTATGTTTTATCGTACTGGGGATATTTTCATGTTCAGACACGGTTCCGGTAAGCAAGGAAACCTCTGAGAAACCGATATTATACCCAGATTACGCAGATGTAACGATACCGAATAATATCGCTCCCCTGAATTTTAAAATACAGAATGCACATACGGAAGCGTTCGCTGTTTTCTGTTTTGAGGAAGTGAAGTTGCAGGTGAAAGAAAAAAAGGGGCAATTCCATATTCCTGCCGCCAACTGGAAAAAGCTACTTAGGAAAGCGACAGGCAAAACGATACAAGTAAAACTTTATGCTAAGGATAAGGAATGGCTGAGCTATCCGGAATTCTCGTTGTTTATCGCACAGGAACCTATGGATTCCTATCTAGCCTACCGTCTGATAGAGCCCGGATATGAACTTTGGAACCAGATGGGTATTTACCAACGGAGCCTGGAAACCTACGAACAAAGTCCCATTATGGAAAATAAACACAGTGGACAAAATTGCATGAATTGCCATTCATTTTGTATGCAAAACCCCAACAAGATGTTATTCCACATGAGAGATAAATACGCCGGGACTTATTTGATAGACGGAGATAAAATAGAAAAATTAAATACGAAAACGGAGCAAACAATTTCCCCCTTGGTTTATCCCTCTTGGCATCCCTCCGGGAAATACGTGGCATTCTCGGTAAACCAAACGAGCCAGAGCTTTCATTCCAATGACAAAAACAGGGTCGAGGTTTTCGATAGCCAATCGGATGTAGTGGTGTACGATACCGAGAAACATGAGATCATCAGTACTCCCGCTATTCGTACGAAAGAGGCTTTTGAGACATTCCCTACCTTTTCCCCCGACGGAAGAACGCTTTATTTCTGTACCGCCGAGGCACGTTCGATGCCCCACGAGTATTCGGAGGTAAAGTATAATCTTTGCTCCATAGCGTTTGATCCGGTAACAAGGAGTTTCGGATCAAAGATAGACACATTATATAATGTACGAGAGAATGGAAAAAGTGTCTCTTTTCCCCGTGTCTCTCCCGACGGGAAATTCTTGTTATTCACCTTATCGGGCTACGGGAACTTCTCTATCTGGCATAAAGACGCTGATTTATATCTTCTGGATATCGAGAGTGGTTTTTTCCATCCCTTACGAAACGCGAACAGCACAGACACGGAGAGTTATCATTCGTGGAGTAGCAACAACCGATGGATCGTTTTCAGCAGCCGACGAATCGACGGATTATATACCCGACCTTATTTCGCCTATATCGACGAGAGCGGAAATGCCTCCAAACCGTTCCTATTACCACAGGAAGATACGGATTTCTACCACCGGTTCATGAAATCATATAACATACCTGAATTTATCACAGGAAAAGTATCATCTAACATACGGAAAATCAGCAAACTTGCCAAAGAAAGCAAGGGGGTTGACGTTACTTATCATAAATAGATCGAATCTGGGAAACATACATAAAGTAAAAAGAACATGAATAATTCAAGCAAAAAGATCATACCTATTCTTCTGCTCTTATTGTGCACCTGCCTTCTGGGGTTACATTTACAAGCCACTCAAGAAGCAACCTTCTTCTACCGGGAACAACAGCAGATCTTCCTATTCAATAGTGAATATGTATTGAATATACTTAAGACAATTGGAGGATTGGCTACGATTTGTTCCCAATTTATTATACAGTTCTTCAAGGTGCCGCTGATCGGATCGCTGGTGACTGCATTGATCGGTGGAATCTCCGGTTGGTTATTCTGGCTGACCTTACGAAAGATACATCCAGCATTGTATCTTCTGCCCTTGGCCTTTCTCCCCATCTTATTCCAATATCTTTACCTAATGAAAGATAGCTATCATTATGAAGGGCTGATAGCCATGTTATTTTGGTCATTGGCTCTTAGCCTGTACAGTTACGGGGCACGAAAATTTAATTGGACCTACCGCACCTTAATCGGTTGCTTGCTGGCGACCGGATTGTTTTACACGATGGGATCTGTAGCTATATTATTCGCCCTTAGCAGCTTACTATTTGATGTATTACAAAAAAGCGAACGCTGGTACGCAAGCTTCATCCCGTTGATCCTGCTGCTTATCGTAGGTTCTCTATGCGTTCTAGGGGGCAGTAAACCCGATTATGACTATGTATTTTGGATGAAAGATTACGTAGAGTATTTCATTGAGCTGGAACCATTCTACGGCTTCTCTTGGCAAGTAGCGCTACTCGTTATGCTTCTATTCTTCCTATCACGTTACTTAGATCACATAAAAACCTATTTAAAAGCTTTAGTAGCCGTAGCATTACTTGCCTTATCCGGTATGTATTATACGCAAACGGCTCTTCAACAGAGGAATAAAGATTTCTATACGTTGATGCAAATGTTTCATTATATAGATACCGAGCAATGGGACGCCATAATCTCGTCCACCGATCTGAACTATAATAACTACTTACACCTAAATTGCTTAAACCTTGCCTTATCGCATAAGGGGGTCATGCAGACTGATTTATTCAAATATCCGCAAAGCGGAATACAATCTTTGGTCTCAAAGTATCAAGCGCATATAGAGGAAAGTTTCCTGTTCAGCCAGATATACTACCATGTAGGAATCACGTCCTTGGCATACAATTTCGCTTTTGGTACCTCGGTAGGAATTACATACGGCAGTCCCGTCATGACTAAATTATTAATAAAATCCCATTTGATATACGGACAGTATCCCGCGGCCGAGAAGTTTATATCCTTATTGGAAAAGACATGGGCCTATCACGGATGGGCCTCCTCGCAACGAAAGTTCTTATATAATGACCAAGCGGTGGAGAGTGACCCGGAATTAGGTACAAAAAGAAAAAGCCTATCCAGCGACAAAGACCTTTTCGCCAATATAATCGGATTGTTTGATAACCTGATGATTATATTGGAAGAGAATCCCCTGAATAAAGCCGCATTGGATTATACGATCGGTACGTTATTATTATCGAAAGACCTGCCCGCTATAAAAACGTTTGTTGAAAGATTCAGTGGGACGGAAGTACTCCCCGCATTACCCGAACCCTTGCAACAAGCCGTGATCTCTTATGCGGAGCATGATCCGGAATATTGCCGCAAGTATGGGGTAACCGATAAAGTCCTGTCCGAGTTCTCGATATTCAAGCAACGTGTATTGGGACTAAGGCATGCCCGACAAAATGTAGCGACTGGAATAGCCGACTATCAACCTACTTTCTGGTACTATTTGATACTCTCTAAATAAAACACATATGGAAAGACAGACTTACACAAATACAAACCGATATCTTTTCCTTTTTCTCATCGCCTTGATGGTTTCATGCTCCAAAAGCGACGTACAGATCGCCAAGAGTCTAAACAAGGAAATCGCCATTTATCCGGATTACAAGGATGTGACCATCCCTGTGAACATCGCCCCGCTCAATTTCTCTATCGCCGATAGCAGTGAGCACTGCCTTATCATTAAAGGGGAAAAGACTCAACTCCAAGTCTATAGCGATGAGGGGCTCTTTGAGATCCCACAAAAGAGATGGAAAGCCTTATTGAAAGAGAATGCCGGAAACCAAATAGAATTGACCATCGCTAAACGCATACAGGGCGAATGGAACGCCTATACGCCTTTTCATATGGACATCGTAAATGATTCCATTGATAAATATATAGCCTATCGGTTATTAGCCTTGAGCAATGATATGTGGAACAGGATGGGTATCCATCAACGAAACTTGGAAAATTATGACCAAAGCGTGATTTATGAGAATAGCCTAACCGACTATAACTGCGTAAACTGCCACACGTTTTCCTCCGGGAACCCGGATAAAATGATTTTCCATATGCGAGGTAAACACGCCGGTTCCGTACTGATTGATGGAAAGAAAATCACCAAGCTAAATACAAAGACTCCCGAGACCGTCTCAAACTTTGTCTACATGTATTGGCATCCGAATAGTAACTATCTGGCGGCCACCGTATGCGATACCTACCAAAACTTCTTCATCAATAATCCCAATACGCTGGAAGTATTGGATCATAACTCCGATATCGTGATCTACGACGTGAAGAAGAACGAGGTATTCTCTTGCGAAGCGTTAAATTCCAAAGACGCATGGCAAATATTCCCAGCGTTCTCTCCCGACGGGAAGAGCCTCTATTTCAGTTCGACCGCCGCCGTAGATTCTATTTCTAAGAATTTCAGACAAATGACCTACAGTCTATGCCGTGTCGGCTTTGACCCGGAAACCCGCACTCTAGGCCAGCAAGTAGATACTTTATACAATGGCCGGGCCAACCACAAAAGCGTATCCTTCCCTAGAATCTCACCGGATGGTAAATATCTGGCTTTTACCCTACAGGAATATGGCGGTTTCGGGGTTTGGCATAAAGACGCCGAATTATATATGATCCGCCTATCCGACGGAAAGACGTACCCGCTGAGCGAGGCGAACAGTACCGAAGGAGAAAGCTACCATTCATGGAGCCACAACAATCGTTGGCTGGTATTTAGCAGTCGCAGGTTGGATGGATTATACACACGCCCGTTCTTTAGCTATATCGATGATAAAGGCACGGCCCATAAACCATTCCTCCTGCCACAAAGAAATCCCGTAAAATATTATAAAGACTTGTTGTGGACTTACAACCTCCCGGAGTTTATACAAGAAAAGGTCCAAGTAGACACTCATGCCGTGATGGAAACAATGAGAAATACAAAAGGAATCCATGTAAAATAAGAACAATAGCTAGGGTGGGTGAAAGGAGATAAGGATGTCTGTTTGGTTAAATCTACCCACCCTTAGCTATTGATCTGTTTGCTCACTCTTTTATCTTCACCGAGAATAGAAATAGAGCGTTTCAAATCAACGCCCATATTTCCATTTGTCGTATTCATAAAATAAGTACAAACTTTCGGCAATCAGATTTCACTCTTTAGTGAAACAAACATATGTAATCTGCGTTTATAGATTATCAAATGTCTCTTTAAAAACTTGAGACAAAAATAAACTATTTTGATAGAAAAATAGGTCTGTAAATATTCACATTTTATTCACAACACACACCAAAACGTTCATTTATCCTAGGAAGCATCACAATTTAACATCTAACCGCTCCATCATCACTCCGGTCTTCTCCCTTGCCTCCGTCACATCCAAACCACGAGCCAGCAAGACGGCCATACGGCGATGTCCATGAACTTCCGGTTTTCCAAAGAAACGCATCTGCGTATCGGGTTGTTCCAAGACCTTATCCAGATTCCCCAAAGACAACCGGTCACTGTCCCCTTCCACTACGACGGCACGGGAAGCTCCCGCTCCATGAAACACGATATTAGGGATCGGCAAGCCAAGCACCGCACGGGCGTGCAAAGCGAATTGAGACAAATCTTGCGTAATCATCGTCACCATTCCGGTATCGTGCGGACGGGGGGAAACCTCGCTGAATATGACATCGTCTCCTTTAATGAATAATTCCACGCCGAAAATACCACGTCCGCCTAAAGCCTCGGTGATCTTACCGGCGATCTCACGGGCTTTCGCTTTAGCGGCAAGGCTCATGGCTTGCGGTTGCCAAGACTCCCGGTAATCACCGTCCACCTGAACATGTCCTACGGGTTCCAAGAAAGACGTTCCTCCGATATGCCGAACCGTCAGCTGGGTAATCTCATAGTCGAAATCCACGAAACCTTCCACGATCACCTTACCCGCTCCAGCACGTCCGCCTTCTTGGGCGTACTGCCAAGCACGATCGATATCCTTTTCCTCACGAACCACGCTCTGTCCGTGTCCGCTCGAGCTCATGATCGGCTTCACCACGCAAGGCATACCGATTACCTTCACCGCTTCCTTAAATTCCTCCTCGGTCTCGGCGAAACGATACGGCGAGGTAGGCAAGCCCAGTTCCTCGGCCGCCAAGCGGCGGATTCCCTCACGGTTCATCGTCAGCCAAGTGGCACGGGCGGTAGGAATCACATGGTATCCCTCTTCCTCCAGTTCCATCAAGGTACGGGTAGCGATCGCCTCCACCTCCGGCACGATATAATCCGGTTTCTCTTTCTCGATGATCTCCCGCAAGGCATCGCCATCCAGCATGGAGACCACATAGGAACGATGCGCCACTTGCATGGCCGGAGCGTCCGGATACTTATCCAAGGCGATTACCTCCACGCCATAACGCTGCAACTCTATTACAAACTCTTTCCCCAATTCGCCCGAGCCACAAAGCACGACTTTAGTTGCCGTAGCCGATTTGGGCGTACCAATTGTTACCATAAATCTTTCTGCTATTTGAATTTCGCCGCAAAGGTAAGGGTTTAGATAAAGATAGCCTAGGGCTTTTTTCTTTATCTATTAAGTGGAAGAAGCAGAGAGATTCATTATCTATCAGTTGTTGGACGATCATGCACCAACTGTTGGATGATCGTCTACCAATTGGTGCATGATCGTCCAACGGATGGTAGAAGATGTATACATATAGTACCGGCACGTAAAGTTACCGCACGTACAAGCTAATAGATATAGATGGTAGAGCTAAACCTTTTCGATCAAAACCTTTTGTTAATATTACATAATTATAAGTACCTTGCGATACAAGGTATCTTAGTAAAGCATATATTTGTAACCAAATGATAAAAGTGTTCACCAACAGTGTAACTTATTTAGCAAACTGTACGTCTAATATATTAAAGTAACTACATAATATGATGATTCAACTGAGAGGAATAAACAAAACGTACTTTAATGGAGCCCCATTGCACGTTTTGAAAGGTATCGACCTAGATATAGAGAAGGGAGAGATGGTATCCATCATGGGAGCCTCCGGTTCCGGTAAGTCAACCTTATTGAATATCTTAGGGATATTAGATACGTACGACACGGGCACCTATCAATTAAACGGGCAGTTGATTCAGAATCTCAGCGAAAGTCGTGCCGCCGAGCTCCGGAACCGAATGATCGGCTTCATTTTTCAATCTTTTAACTTAATCTCATTCAAGAACGCCATGGAGAACGTCGCCCTCCCACTCTATTATCAAGGGGTCAGCCGGAAAAAGAGGAATGCCATGGCACTGGAATACTTGGACATGGTGGGATTGAAAGATTGGGCGGAGCATATGCCGAATGAGATGTCCGGTGGACAGAAGCAACGGGTAGCGATCGCCCGGGCCTTGATAGCGAAACCTCAAGTCATATTGGCCGACGAGCCGACCGGAGCGTTGGATAGCAAAACGACCGTGGAGGTAATGGAACTACTACGCAAGGTAAACCTAGAAGGGATGACCATGGTGATCGTTACCCACGAACCCTCCGTAGCGGAGGCTACAGACCGGATTATCCGGGTAAAGGACGGGTTGATTGAACGTATCGAAAAAGAAGAGAATCATGTTTGACTTTGATAATTTCAGGGAAATATGGAGCACCATCAAAAAGAATAAGCTCCGTACCTTCTTGACCGGCTTCTCGGTCTCATGGGGTATTTTCATGTTGATCGTGTTACTGGGGGCGGGAAACGGGTTGCGCAATGGCATCATGTACAACTTCAGGAATATGTCTACCAACCGGGTCGAGGTATGGACACGCTATACCACCAAGCCTTGGAAAGGTATGCAATCCAACCGCAGCATCAGTTTCAAGGAAGAGGACCTAGGCGCCTTGAAGAGAGACTTCAAGGAGGTGGATCTTTGCTCGGCTACTATCTCCCACAATGACACGATCACTTACAACGAGGAATATGTGACGGGACAAACCAATGGCGTATATCCGGATCATGCCCCGATCAATTACGTGAATGTAGAGACGCATAACGGCCGCTTCATCAATGAGCAGGACATGAGGGACCGAAGAAAGGTGATCGTGATCAGTCCCCGTATGGCGGAGGTCTTGTTTCGTGACGAGAAGCCGCTGGGTAAATACGTGAAATGCGGGAATATGATGTATCAAGTAGTCGGCGTGTACAACGATGATGACAAAAGTAATAACGCTCCCGCTTACATCCCATTCTCCGTAGCCCAATTGCTATATAATAAAGGATACGGTTTCGGATCGCTAACGTTTACCTTGAAAGGGGTGACTACCGAAGAGGAGAATGAGGCTTTCGAGGAAAGTTTCCGGGAATGGATGGCACGCCGCCACCAATTCGACCCGACAGACAAGAACGCTATCGGTATGTGGAACATGGCGAATGAGTTCTTGATGTGGAATAATATAATGAACGGGATTACCTTGTTTATCTGGATTATCGGTATCGGAACGTTGATGGCAGGAATCGTGGGAGTTAGCAACATCATGCTGATCACCGTACGGGAACGGACCCGGGAGTTCGGCATACGCAAGGCATTGGGAGCTAAACCCGGCTCGATCTTGGCATTAGTAATCGCCGAGTCCATCCTCGTAACAGCCGTTTTCGGCTATGTCGGGATGATCATGGGGATCGGGCTCACGGAGCTAATCAATCACGCGATGGAAATGGCCCAAGCCGGAGCCCAGTCCGGTGGGAATATCGGAGAAGACACGACGGTCTTCCGTAACCCGACCGTCAATCTGGCGATAGCTAGCTCCGCTACGGTCTTGATCATCGCGGCCGGTGTATTGGCGGGTTATTTCCCGGCACGCAAAGCGGTGAAAGTCACGGCTATCGAAGCCATGAGAACGGAATAATCATAAAAAAGAAAAGAACCATGTTTGACATAGACAGATGGGTAGAGATATGGGTGACGATCACCCGAAACAAGACACGCAGCTTGTTGACCTGCTTCGGCGTATTCTGGGGAATCTTGATGTTGGTGATTCTATTGGGAGCCGGAAACGGGATGAAGAACGCTATGTTCTCGAATATCAACGGATTCGCCACGAACTCCGCCTTCTTTTTCTCCGACCGGACCAGCGAATCGTACAAAGGCTTTAACAAGGGGCGTCAATGGGACATGCGAAACCGGGACGTGGAGAGCATCCGGAAACAGGTGAAGGACATCGAGGCCGTCTCCCCCATCATCTGGGGAAATCGCTCGGACAAGAATATCGTTTTCGGCCAATTAAGCGGTACTTATAACGTAAAAGGCGTGCAGCCCGATTATTTCAAGATCGAGACCCAGCAGCTTTATTACGGACGGTTACTAAACGAGATCGACGAGATCGAGAAACGTAAGGTTTGCTTGATCGGCGCTAAGGTGAACGAGGTATTGTTCAAGGGAAGTGATCCCTGCGGGAAATATATCCGGGTAAACGGGATTTACTACCAAGTGGTAGGCGTCACGAAGCAACGAGCTTCTAGCGTCAATATCGGCGGACGGGCCGAGGAAAGCGTATTCCTCCCTTTCAGCACCATGCAACAGACGCTGAACCAAGGGGATATCATTCACTTCTTGTGCGTGAGCGCCAAACCCGGCTATAAGATCGATCCGGTGATCACGCAGATCAAGGATATTGTAAAGAGCCAGAACCAGATCTCTCCTACCGACCCGCAGGCCGTGACGGTGATCAACTTGGCGGCTCAGTTCGAGACCTTCAATATGCTATTTATCGGTATCGACATCTTGATCTGGCTCGTGGGTATGGGTACGTTATTGGCGGGTATCATCGGTGTAAGTAATATCATGATGGTAACAGTTAAGGAGCGTACCCGGGAAATCGGCGTACGCAGGGCTATCGGAGCGAAACCTTGGAACATCATCTCGCAGATCATGAGCGAGAGTCTGCTACTTACAGCCTTAGCGGGTTTGTTGGGGTTAAGCGCCGGGGTATTCCTGCTCGATCTGGTAGATAAGATCATGAGTGCCCAGCCGGCTTCCAACGGAACCATGATGGAGCATCCGGAGGTAAGCATCCAGATCGCGGTAGCGGCCACGGTGATCTTATTATTCAGCGGTCTGCTGGCCGGGCTGATCCCCGCATGGCGAGCTATGCAGATCAAGGCGATAGATGCCATACGAGAAGAATAAACAACAATTGTCAATTAATAAAACTATATAATCATGAAGAATCGCATTGTAAAAAAGATCCTGCGTATCATCTTATTAGTACTTGTGGGAGCAGCGGTAATCGGTACATTCTATTTCTTATGGAAGAAAGCGCAACCGGTCATCACCGTTTATGAGATCGTAACCCCAGAAAAAGGGGATGTGGAAACCAAGACGGTCGCTACCGGAAACGTAGAGCCTCGTTTCGAGGTGGAGATCAAGCCGCAGATTTCCGGTATCATCTCCGAGCTGAAGAAAGAAGCGGGGCAGATGGTCCAAGCGGGAGAGATTATCGCCATTATCAAGGTAATCCCCGAGATGGTACAGCTCAACAGCGCCGAATCGCGTGTGAACCTTGCCAATATCTCTTTAAAGCAAGTGGAAGAGACTTATAAGCGGGATACGCAATTATTTAAGCAAGGTGTTATCGCCCAAGAAGATTTCGACCTTTCCAAAGCGAACTACCTGAAAGCCGTGGAGGAAAAGGATAACGCGCAAAGTGCCTTGGAGATCATCCGCGACGGTATAGCCAAGAACTCCAGCGTAGCCAGTACGACCCAAATCCGTAGTACCATTACCGGTATGATCTTGGACATCCCCGTTAAAGTAGGTAACTCGGTTATTCAAGCGAATAATTTCAATGATGGTACGACGATCGCTACCGTAGCCAATATGAACGACATGATCTTCAAAGGAAACGTAGACGAGACCGAGATCGGACGCATCCACGAGGGAATGCCGATCAAATTGACCGTCGGCGCCATGGAAAGCCGTTCATTCGACGCTTTGCTGGAATATGTATCGCCCAAGGGAGTAGACAAGAATGGAGCTATTCAATTTGAGATCAAGGCGGCCGTAACGATCCCCGAAGATGCTTTCATCCGTGCGGGATATAGCGCCAACGCCGAGATCGTGCTAAAACGTGCGGAAGACGTGCTTACGATCCCGGAAAGTACGGTTGAGTTCCAAGGGGATTCCGCATTCGTTCAGTTAGTTAAACAAGAGCAACCGGAACAAGTCTTCGAGAAGCATCCTGTAAAGGTAGGTCTGTCCGACGGTATCAAGATCGAGATTCAAGAAGGACTGGCCGCGACCGATAAAGTCCGGGGCGCAGCTATTGACCCGAATAAGAAATAAAAGAAAGATTGTATGATGAGAAGAAACTTATATATACTGGCAATCGCTTCCCTCCTGTCCGGAAACTATGTTTTCGCTCAGGATGCGGTGAAGCAATGGAGTCTGGAGGAGTGCATCCAATATGCCATCGAGCATAATATCGACTTAAAGCAAAAGGAGCAGGAACAGGAAAGCCGAAAGGTAGACTTACATACCAGCAAATACAGTTGGCTCCCGGCCCTAAACGGCAGTCTTGGACAGAGCTTCCAGTTCGGACGCTCCACGTCTAAATCCGGGGTGATCGTAGACCAGAACGCCGCCAATTCCACATTGGGGATCAATCTGGACATGCCTTTATTTGACGGGTTAAAAATACCGAACGATATCGCCGCCCGCAAACTTGATCTAAAAGCGTCTATCGAGAACTTGAATAAGGCGAGAGAAGACCTATCCATCAATATAGCTTCCTACTACCTGCAAGTACTTTATAATAAAGAGCTGCTGAAAATAGCGCGACTGCAAGTGGAACTGGACAAGGAGCAGGTGAATAAAACGGAGGCCATGGTGAACGCCGGAAAGGTGCCTCTTTCCCAACTGTATGATATCAAGGCCCAATTAGCGAAAGATGAGGTCACGCTTACCGAGTCGCAAAACAATGTGAACCTCGCTTTATTGGATCTTGCGCAAAGTCTGGAACTAGAGCGAAGCGACCGGAATTTCGATATACAGACTCCTGTAATTGAAGATGCTGTGGCTGATAATATGAGCAGTATCCTACCTCCGGAAAACATTTACGATCATGCGGTTACGTTCAAGCCTCAGATCAAGGAACAACAGTATTTGCTAGAGAGCCAAAAGAAAATGTTGCGTGTCGCGCAAGCGGGCTATTACCCCAAGTTAAATTTCGGGGCTAGTTACAGCAATGGATATTATCATTCTACTTCCGGAGGTGAATTTGCCGATACTCGTTCCTTTAGCGAGCAGTTTAAGCAGAATGGGCAAAAGATCGTCGGATTCTCATTGAGCATTCCACTTTTCAACCGCTTCCAAGTACGCAATAGCGTTCGTACCGCAAGGATCAACATTATCAACCGGGAATTGCTGATGGAAAATACAAAGAAAACATTATACAAGGAAATCCAGCAAGCGTACTACAACGCAACGGCTTCCCAAGAGAAATATACGGCTTCCGACAAATCCGTCACGGCGAGCAAGGAAGCGTTCAATTATGCCCAAGAGCGTTACAACGCAGGTAAAAGCACTGTCTTTGAATTTAATGAGGCTAAAACAAAATACGCGCAAAGTCTAGCGGAACAGGCACAGGCCAAATATGATTTTATCTTCCGTACGAAGATTCTAGATTTCTATAATGGTAACCCTATCCGTTTATAAACGTTAATTAATACTTCATTTTTTTCATTATACACACAAAGTTTAAGGGAAGATATCCTTTATGGACATCTTCCCTTTCAGCATCCATTAAGGCATTTAGTCTGCACAGAACTATGTTTAATAGCATAATTAACAAATAGATAGCTAAGACCAAAAACCCTCCTGCCAGCTATCATAATGCAATAAGATCCCCAGTACAACTAAATTGAATTTGGCAATATCAATCAATATTATATTAGTTTTAGAATGTTTTATAACAGTTTGCTTTTTTATAATAAAAATTAGTATATTTGCGGCTGTGATTTTCAGGAGTCTTGGTGTGTACATTTTTTTGATAAGTATTTTAACTGTAGTTCTGTGCAAACTATGGTCTCTTGAAAAAATAATGTGTGTCTAATTAACAAACAAATTCATTCTATGAAGCACAAATTAACGCTTGTACTACTCTCATTCTTTCTGGGAGTGCAGTGTATGGTCGCCCAGCAAATGAAGGTGACCGGTGTAGTGATTAATGAAGATGATGGGGAGCCTGTTATAGGTGCATCCATCGTAGTAAAAGGAACCACTATTGGAACCATTACCGATTTAGATGGTAAATTTGAGTTAGAAACTCAGAAAGATGCTAAGCTAATTATTTCTTATGTAGGTTTACGGACTCAAGAAACTACAGCTCAGCAAAACATGAGAATTGTTCTTTCTTCAGATTCTCAAGCTATAGATGAAGTTGTTGTCGTAGCTTATGGTACCGCAAAGAAAAGTTCTTTTACAGGTTCCGCATCCACGGTGGGTGCCGCTTTGATGGACAAACGTCCATTGAGTAACGCCCTCTCCGCATTGGAAGGAAACACTTCCGGAGTACAAATGACTTCCTCTATCGGACAACCGGGAGAAGCTGCCAAGGTAACGATCCGTGGTTTTGGTTCTGTAAACGCGGATAATGCTCCTTTATATGTAGTGGATGGCGCCATCTTCAGTGGTGATATCTCTTCTATCAGCCCATCTGATATCGAATCAATGACAATTTTAAAAGATGCCGCTTCTACATCTTTGTATGGATCTAGCGCAGGTAACGGTGTGGTTTTGATCACGACCAAGAAAGGTTCTACCAGCAGTGGCGCAGGTGTTACCTTGAGTATCTCACAAGGTTGGTCTAGCAGAGCTTATAACGATTACGCAAAAGTAGGTGTATACGATTATTATCCTTTGCAATGGCAAATGTTGAGAAACGCAAATATGTCACTCGGACAAAGTGCTGCCGACGCTGCCGCTAATGCTTCTAAAGATATTATCAACAAATTAAAATATAATCCTTTCGTAGGAATCGCCAATGACGCAATCGTGGGCACAGACGGTTTATTGAATCCATCAGCCTCGGCTTTAAAATGGGGTGAGGACCTTGATTGGGAAGATGCCGCTTACCGTACCGGACATCGCCAAGAATATAATGTAAGCTACAATACAAAAACAGAAAAGAGCGACACATATGCTTCCATAGGCTATCTGAATGATAAGGGATATATGATTAAGACAGACTTTGAGCGTTACAACGCACGCTTGAACTATAATATCTATCCAGTGAAATGGTTCAAGAGTGGATTGAATTTAGGTTTAAGTCGCACAAATTCCAATTATTCTACTTCTACTTCTAGCAACTCCGCTGGTTATGGTAACTTATCTCGTTTCATTCGTTCTATGGCACCGATCTATCCGGTACATAAGCATGATATTGAGACAGGGGCTTATTTGGATAAAGAAGGAAACGTAGTTACTGATCCGGCTTTATATACCTATGATTATGAAGGAGCCCGTATCTCCAGCAATGGACGCGACGGTATCGCTGAGGCCCTGTGGAACGATCGCTTGATGTCTACCACAAACTCTAGTGCCCGTACTTATGTAACGATCACTCCGATCGAAGGATTGAACTTAACAGTGAACTACGCATTTGACAATAAGGATGAACGCCGTAGAGTATATGAGAACCCAGAGGTAGGTGACGGAACCGCAGGACCGGGACGTTTGAACATCCGAAATAGAAACTACTTGACCCAGACTTTCAACCAATTGATCAATTACACAAAGACTTTTGGTAAACATAACATCGAAGCTTTGTTAGGCCATGAGAACTATAGCTACCGCTTCCAACATAACTATGGAATGAAGACCAACGAGATCGTTTCCGGAACATACGAGTATGGTAACTTCGTAAACGTAAGCTCAATGGAGTCTTACACACGCGAATATAAGAAAGAAGGATACTTCGCTCGTTTGAACTATGATTTCGATGATAAATATTATGTAACAGCCTCGTATCGTCGTGACGGTTCCTCTCGCTTTAGCAAGGATAACCGTTGGGGTAACTTCTGGTCATTCGGAGCATCTTGGCGTATCAGCCAAGAAGATTTCATGGAAAACTTGACTTGGGTGGACAATTTGAAACTGAGAGCATCCTACGGTGAAACCGGAAACGATGCCATCTATTATACAGATGATGACACACAACAGGATTACTATCCTTATCAAACCTTGTATAATTTGGGTATCAACAACGGTTCGGAAGCAGGTCTCTACTTCCCGACTATGGCAAACAATAATTTGAAATGGGAGACACAGGTTTCTACCGACGTCGCTTTAGAATTCGGATTGTTCGGTCGCTTAAATGGTACGGTCGAGTTCTTCCGTAAGGCCTCCAGAGACTTGTTATTCAATGTTAGCCAGCCGTTATCCAGTGGTGTCGAAAAGATCGTACAAAACATTGGTAAAGTTCGTAACCAAGGTGTGGAAATCGACTTAAACTACCAAGTATTAAAATCAAAAGATTGGAAATTATCAGTCGGCGCAAACGCTACATTCATCAATAATAAGGTGACTCGTCTGCCTGATGCCAACCGGAAAGATGGTATCATCAAAGACTCTAAGAAATTGATGGAGGGACATTCAATCTATGAGTTCTGGTTACGTCAATGGTGGGGTGTTAATCCTGATAACGGAGATGGATTGTATATCTTTGATGCCGAAAACAACACCGATGCGAATGGTAATATTAAAGATGCGGTAAAAAAGACACTTGTAGAGAAAGATGGTCAAGTATTGACAAACTCTTATAGCTATGCGAAATATGATTTCAGTGGTTCTGCCGTTCCGAAAGTATATGGTGGTTTCAATATCAATTTGAGCTATAAGGCATTCGACCTTTCTACCGTATTCTCTTATTCATTAGGAGGTAAGGTGCTTGACTCGAGTTATAGAGGATTGATGGATGTAGGTGAGTTCGGTTATGCGGTGTCACCGGATCTACATAACGCATGGACAACTCCGGGCCAGATCACAGATGTACCTCGTTTGGACAATAACTCAGGTCATGCGACTAGCATCGGACAATCCTATTCTACACGTTGGTTGACAAACGCAAATTACTTGAACTTGCGTACTGTAACTTTGGCTTACAACTTGCCTAAGTCTATCCTAAACGTTATCAACATCAAGAGTGCACGCGTCAATGTCAGCGCAGAGAACTTATTCATGTTGAAAGCCCGTCAAGGTCTGAATCCGCAAGCTAACTATGCCGGAGTATCTTACAATGAATATATGCCGGCTAAGAACTTTACGATCGGTTTAAATGTATCGTTCTAAATTCATAATACATCAAACAAAGGAAAAGATATGAAAAATATACAATTATTCAAACACATCGCAGCAGGACTGCTTCTAAGTGGCTCTCTGGTCGGCACAAGCTGTTCCAGCGATTATATGGATACAATCCCAACCGAGAACGTTTCATTCACGACAGTATCCACTTCGCTCGACAATCTTTATCTTGCACTGAACGGTATTCATCGTAAGATGGTATCTCAAGACTTAGGCAACCAAGGTTTGGGAGGTGAGCCCGGTTTCATCATCGGTCGAGAAGCGTTGGCTGATGATTTGACATGGGACACGCAGACTTGGCATCAAGGTTTCTTAAACTGGAGTTATCCAACGAACGCAACAAGTTCGTACAACTCCGGTGAGTGGGAAACTTATTATAAGTTCATTTTGAATGCAAACAACATCTTGAAAGCGTTGAATGATAACTTTAGCGATGAGTCAAAACTCACAGATAGCGAAAAAGCGCTTGCGAACCATATCAAGGGCGAGTGTTTGGCAATTCGTGCATGGAGTCATTTCAATCTAGTACAATATTATGCGAAACCATATCGTAACGGACAGGACAACTCTCAACCGGGAGTTCCTTATCGTACGAGTCCGGAAATCGAGCCTATGGCACGTAATACGGTAGAAGAGGTGTACACGAAGATTCACGGGGACTTAGACGAAGCGTTGAACTTATTGGCAGACTATGAGCCAAATGATAAGAATCATTATAGCCTAGCATCGGTTTACGGATTGAAAGCACGTGCTCTTCTGACTCAACAGAAATACGCAGACGCAGCTACGGCCGCAGTGAATTCTATCAATGAAGCAGAGAAAGATGGCTGTAAGATCATGTCTCAGTCTGAATTGATGAATGGTTTCGCTAATATCACTTCCGCTACGAAAGAGGCTATGTATGCCGCTATGACGCAGAATGACCAAACAGTTTATTTCTACTCTTTCTATGCGTATATGTCTTGGAACTTCAACTCCAGCTCTATCCGCACAGGTATCAAATGTATCAGCCAAAGTACTTACGACTTAATGTCGCCAACCGATCTTCGCCGTCAATGGTGGGATCCGACAGGAAAGGCAGAAGTACCCGCAACTTCTTACAACCAGCGTGTTTATCAGAACCGCAAGTTCACGGCACGCTCTACAGCTGATGCTGTAGGTGATTTTGCCTTCATGCGTATCAGCGAAATGTACTTGACAGCAGCCGAGGCTTTCGCTCGTTCCAATCAAGACGCAAAAGCAAAGGAATATTTGCAAGCCTTGTTGAAAGAACGTGATCCAGAGTACAAGGATTTGGGTAACACAGGCGCAAAACTAGCGGATGAGATCATGACACATCGCCGTATCGAACTTTGGGGCGAAGGTTTCCGTTGGTTCGACTTGAAACGTCTAGGTTTGCCATTGGATAGAACCGGTTCTAATTTTGACGCTACTTTCTGTGGTTTCTTGCACAAGGATCCGAATGCTGATGGCTGGATCTTCGAGATTCCAAAAAAGGAAACAGATTTCAACGACTTGATCGAAAAGAACTATTAACACTCTTTTTACGTTAACTTACATTAATCACAATCCCCAAAGTATACTTTAACAGGTTATCTTTGGGGATTTCTTATATCACTATTTATGAAAACAAATCATTTATTTTCAGCTCTGCTCTCTTTAGCGCTTATATGTCCTGGAATAGCGCAAGAAACACATTATCAACGTCCTCCTGCAGTTATCGAGGAAGTGGCCTTGGCCAAGCTTTCTCCTATCATCCGAATTAGTGATAACAATCAGTGGGCACTCCAGTTAGAGCGTTCCCCGTACCGGTCTATCGCCAAGCTTGCGCAACCGGAGCTTAAATTAGCGGGAATGCGTATCAGTCCCGAAACATTCAATACGAGCCGGCAAGCCGAATATACGGGTGCCAGTTTAATGAACATCGCTACTCAAGAAGAAATCAAGATAGAAGGAATTCCTGACAACGCAGTAATCACAGAAGCCTCATTCTCTCCTTCATCCAATAAGGTAGCTCTATTCGTGGAAGAGGCGAATGGCGTATATCTTTATAACTGTACCCCGGAACAGCCCGTAGCTCAGAAAGTAAGTACCCGTAAAATCAACGCGACAAGTGGAGCGGAGATCTTATGGATTAGCGACAATGAGTTTATTACGCTTATGGTTCCAGAAAACAGGGGGAAGGCACCGGAGAAACCCACAGTCCCATCCGGGCCCATCATTCAAGAAAGTACTGGAAAGGTGATGCCCGCTCGTACCTATCAAGACTTGCTGAAAAATCCGTACGACGAGCAATTATTCGACTATTACTTCACCTCCCAATTGGTACGTATAAAAGAGGGCATTGTGTACGAGATCGGAAAACCGGCAATCTACGGCAGTACACTTTCATTATCCCCGGATAAATCTTTGCTACTTATCGCGACAGTCCATCGTCCGTATTCCTATCAAGTACCGGTATATAACTTTCCACAAAAGTTCGAGGTTATCGACTTACAAGGTAATTCCATTTATACGTTAGCGGATAATCCAACCATTAATATACCGATGGGATATGACACGACCTCGCCTTATCCCCGCCAATTCGGATGGAGATCGGATCAACCGGCTACCGTTTACTGGGCGGAAGCGCAAGATAAAGGAGATCCTAAGCAAAACAAGACCGATTTCATGGATATTATCTACCAAATAAGCTATCCGTTCAACAGCGAGAAACAGGAAGTCGCAAAGACAGAGAAACGTTTCCGCAACATCCTGTGGAATGACGATGCTTTCGCTTTATTGATCGAGACTTCCCGGGAGACTCGAAAAAACAGGACATTTACTTTTAAGCCTTGCTCTTCTGAGTCTCCGGTTCTATTATTCGATGTATCCACCGACGATAATTACAACAATCCGGGAAATCCACTTACGGTTAAAAATGCGTATGGTAAATATATCGTTTATATCAATAAAGCCCACAATGAGTTATTGATGCTTGCCCAAGGTGCCTCTCCTAAAGGGGATATGCCTTACCTTAGCCGTTACAATTTAAAAACAAAAAAGAACACAGAACTTTGGCGCTGCGAGGACGGATATTATGAGACCATCCTAAAGGTAGCGAATCCGGAAAAGCTGCAATTGATCACTTCACGGCAATCCATTACAGAACCGGCGAATCTCTGCTCTCGTGACTTGAGAAAGAAAAAATTCGCTCAATTGACTCATTTCGCCAATCCATATCCGGCCATGGCAAACGTTAGTAAACAAAAGATCAAGTATAAACGTGCGGATGGTTTGGATCTAACAGCGACCGTATACCTCCCTGCCGGATATGATAAAGCGAAGGACGGTCCATTACCTGTCTTAATGTGGGCCTATCCGAGAGAATATAAAAGCAAGGCCGAGGCTTCTCAGGTACGAGGTTCTCAATACATGTTTACGAATATCAACTATGGTTCTCCCGTCTATTGGGTTTTACGTGGATTCTGTATAATGGAAAATGTCGAGATGCCGATCGTTAGTACCAGTGAGGGAGCGGAGCCGAACGATGATTTCATTGAGCAATTGACAATGAACGCCGAGGCGGCCGTAAAAGTCATTTCCGAGATGGGTGTAGGTGATCCGAATCGTGTAGCCGTAGGAGGACATTCCTATGGAGCTTTCATGACAGCGAATCTATTAACACATACCAAACTGTTCAAAGCCGGCATCGCACGTAGCGGAGCTTACAACCGTACGCTTACCCCATTCGGCTTCCAAACAGAGACCCGTACGTATTGGGAAGTGCCGGAAATATATAATGCCATGTCGCCATTCATGTCTGCCGATAAACTACATGGAGCTTTATTAATCATACATGGTGAGATGGATAACAACTCCGGAACCTTTCCGATCCAATCCGAGCGCCTGTTCAGTGCCCTAAAAGGCCACGGGGCGATCGCACGTTATGTCGTATTGCCCTATGAGAGTCATGGCTACGCCGCCAAAGAGAACATATTACATCTATTGTATGAATGTGACCTATGGCTGGATCGTTACGTCAAGAACGCAAAAAAGTAAGTAGTACTGACTTTGTCAATGAAGTATATATCCTCTGACAGGAAAAGTATATTTCCTCTAACCAGTGAAGTATATCTTCTATGAGGAAGCCAGCCGGCAGCCACCAATTACCCTAAAACAACGATGCCCATCGTAAGGTTATAAGAATGCCCATCGTAAACTCCTTACAATGGGCATTCTTAACTCCTTATGATGGGCATTCAAAGAAAGCCCTATCTGAGATTCGTTTATTTTAGCAATGAACAAGGACAAAGATGATCCTTCTCGATATCCTTGAAATAGTTATAAGTACCTACCTTAAGATCCGCGCAAGCCGCCTCATCGCAAACAATGATTCCCTTCGGATGCAACTGCAAGGCGGTAATTGTCCACATTTGGTTCACGGCGCCCTCAACGGCTTGTTGCAACGCACGAGCCTTGTTATGACCATTTACCATGATCAATACCTCCTTAGCGTCAAGAACCGTACCTACACCAACCGTTACAGAAGTCTTCGGAACTTTATTCACGTCATTATCAAAGAAACGGGAGTTAGCGATAATCGTATCTGTAGTTAACGTCTTGATACGAGTACGAGAACTCAAAGATGAACCCGGCTCATTGAACGCAATATGGCCATCAGGACCGATACCACCCAAGAACAGGTCTACGCCACCGACCGCTTTCATGCGAGCCTCATAAGACGCACACTCAGCCTCCAAATCCTCGGCGTTACCATTCAAGATATTTACGTTCTCCGGTTTGATATCGATATGACTGAAGAAATTATTCCACATGAAAGAATGATAGCTTTCCGGATGATCTTTCGGAAGGCCGACATACTCATCCATATTGAAAGTGATCACGTTCTGGAACGATACGACACCCTGCTTGTTCAATTCAATCAGGTTCTTGTACATACCCAGCGGAGAAGATCCGGTAGGCAAGCCCAGTACGAATGGTTTTTCAGCGGTTGGATTCGCGGCTTTGATCTTCGCTGCTACATAATTGGCAGCCCATTTTGAGAGTTGCTCGTAATTAGGTTCGATAATTAGTCTCATAACGTTATGTTTTTTAATTGAAAGTTGTATCAACTTTCTTGTTTATAAATTAGATTTGTCGTTAATTGTTTTCAATTTCCCAGCCATTTCCTTGCCCAAAGCTAAACACTCCTCGTATTTAGTAGCGCTTAAACCTTGCTTCTGCTCAACCGGCGTACCGACAGTCTCCCACTTCATCTTCTCGCCAAAAGCCGCCAAACGTTTCACGGCGGCTCCAGCCCATGTGAAAGACCCGAAATAACCGAAAATACGATTTTTCACTTCACGCAACTCGATCTTACTCAACACAGCTTCCACCTCCGGGAACAATTGATTGCTATAAGTCGGGCTACCTACGATCACTCCTTTATATTTGAACACATCTTTCAAAATATAAGAAGAAGGGCTTTTGCTAACATTATGCATCACGATATTCTTAATGCCATTATCAGCCAAAGAAGCGGCGATCGCCTCAGCCATCTGCTCCGTGTTACCATACATGCTGCCATAAATAATAACCACGCCTTCCTCACCTTCGTAGCGGCTCATACGGTCATAGATATCGATCGCTTTCGACGCATATTCACGCCAAACAGGTCCATGGGTAGAGCAAATCGTCTGGATATCCAAGCCCGAAAGCTTCTGTAATGCCCTTTGTACTGGACTTCCATATTTTCCGACAATGTTGGAGTAATAGCGAATCATCTCTTCCCAATAATGCTCCACATTCATCTCCGTATCGATCACACCACCATCCAATGTGCCATACGTACCGAACGCATCCGCAGAGAATACGATTTTATCCGTAACGTCATAAGTAACCATCACTTCCGGCCAATGCACCATCGGAGCCATATAAAATACAAGCTCATGACGACCCGTATTCAAGGTATCACCCTCTTTCACCTCAAACAAGCCTTCCTTGATGCCATGATATCCTTCCAGCATTCCGAAAGTCTTATTGTTTCCGACAATCTGTACGTCCGGATATTGCTGACGCAACAAACGGATACTTCCCGCATGATCCGGCTCCATATGATTTACCACGAGATAATCCAAAGAACGTCCGTCCAAGGCATCCGCTACTTTTTTCAAGAAAATATCAGAGTAACAAACATCGACCGTATCGATCAATACGGTTTTCTCGTCTACGATCAAGTACGAGTTATAGGAAACGCCGTATGGCAACGGCCACATATTCTCGAAGAGGGCCTTTTGACGGTCATTAACTCCTACATAATAAACTTTATCCGCAATTTCTTTTAACTTGTACATCTTTTTTAATTGATAATTGATAATTGAAAATTGATAATCACGAAGCGTGTGCTCTCTAATCTTCAATTTTCAATCTTTAATTTTCCATTTCTTAGTGCTCTCCAGACAAACCAGCACCCTGCCAAAACAAACGGGATACTTAGCCATTGCCCCATATTCAACATCATTCCAGCCTCGAAAGGCTCTTGGTCATTTTTCACGAATTCTATGAAGAAACGAGACCCGAATACGCATATCATAAATACGCCGAAGATAAG
Organism: Parabacteroides sp. AF21-43; assembly: GCF_003635435.1. Taxonomy (NCBI): domain Bacteria; kingdom Pseudomonadati; phylum Bacteroidota; class Bacteroidia; order Bacteroidales; family Tannerellaceae; genus Parabacteroides; species Parabacteroides sp. AF21-43. The sequence continues at coordinate 63,299 of NZ_QTMG01000013.1, forward strand.
TCCTTGCTTTTTCCAAGCCTCTTTCTTGAAATATAGCCACATACAGATAGCGAACGTCACCAGATAACAAGCGGCCTCATACAATTGCGTCGGATGGCTCGGAGCGGTAAAAATAGGCTCCGCCCCCATTCTCCATGCGTGTAAATTATCGATAAAACGAAATCCCCAAGGCAAATCAGTGGAATGACCGTAAATCTCATGATTCATCAGGTTTCCCAGACGAATCATAGCAGCTACCAATCCTGTCGGAACCACCAACTTATCGAAAGCCCATAACATACTTTTATGGCTTACTCGCTTCGAGTAGAAATAAATGGCGATAATTATACCTAACGTACCACCATGGCTAGCCAAACCTCCCTCCCAAATCTTGAAAATCTCAATCGGGTTGGCTAAATAATATTCCGGCGCATAAAACAAACAATGCCCCAAACGGGCACCAATCACCGTACCGAGCATCGTATAAATCAAAAGGGAATCGATCCATGCGGGCGGCAGTCCCTCTTTTTTCCACATCCGCTCTACAATCATATAGCCAATAGCGAAACCAATCGCGAAAGCCAATCCATACCAACGAATCTCCCGGGAACCGATGGTAAAGATAGCGGGATCGGCAGTCCATGTAATAAAATCAAGCATAATTATTTCAGTTGGCAATTGACAATTGACAGTCGACAATCGCAAGTCAGGATTTCCCGAACTGTCAATTGCCTGCTGTCAACCATCAACTTATATTAAACGAGTCTTCTAATTAAGTTCTCTCTCTCGCCGTACAGCATATCGATTATCGGCAATTCGATCATCGTATATGCGCCCGGTTGTTGCTTCAAGCTCGCACGAGCGACAGAAACCAAGATTTGAGCGGTCAAGGCAGGGTTATTGATCTTCATATCGAATTCGATCAACTGGTTCTGAGTCTTGCCCGATACACCTTTACGAACCAAGTTCACACCATGTCCCATGTCCAACAAATTATCGACACATTCAACCTGCATTACATGAGTCTCATCATGAGCGAAATAATCATCCGCCTTGATAGCGGCAGACACTTGCTTGAAATCGTATCCGTCTTCCACCTCGATATAAACCATACGACGGTGTACACCTGTTCCCAAAGGAATCGTCATACTTAAAGCCGCTTTCACGCCTTCGATAGCCTTCACGGCAACCGTATGCCCCATACTCATTCCCGGACCGAAGTTCGTATAAGTAATACCTTTCGGCACCATCGCTTCTAACAAAGCACGTACCACTGAGTCGCTTCCCGGATCCCAACCGGCAGAAATTACAGCTACCGTATTATGAGCCTTCGCTACAGCGTCCAAAGAACGACGTAAATCCACGATACCTCCGTGGATATCGAAACTATCGACCGTATTGATGCCTAATGCCAGAATCTCTTTCGCATGCTCTTCCACGCTGCGTGTAGGAGTAGCCAAAACCGCTACGTCAACCTTATCTAACTTGGTGATGCTATCAGTAACCGTGTATGCCTTCAACTCGTCCGGAATATCATTCGGATTACGACGAATAATACCTGCTACCTCAAAATCCGGGGCAGCTTCAAGGGCCTCTAACACATATTTCCCGATGTTGCCATAACCTACGATGGCGGCTCTAATTTTCTTCATACTCTAGTTTTTACTTTTCAACCAACCGCAAAGTTAGATATAATTTAGAGCTTTAACAATAAGGAATACAGTTTTTATATCATTTTCAGAATGATATAGATCCTCACTCTTTCACGAATGAATCCGGATAGGTAGTAAGCTGCTCTACACCGGCTTTCGTACGAATCCAAGTCTTGAAGGTACGGGCTCCCTCGTTCAACTCGATCACACGTGCTCCATTTGGTATATGGATGTATTCCGTCGGACCACCCGTAAAACGACCGTAAGCCAATAATACGTCATACCAGCAAACCGCATAATCATCGTCATGATCATGGCCGACAAATACGCCCATCACGTCCCCGTTTTCCTTAATCGCCGTAAATAAGCCGGAATTCAAGGCCGGAGCGCATGCCTTTTCCCTACGTATGCCATAGAGTTGGGCATTCTCATCGGAAGACGCTTGATTAAACTCCGGCAATGCGATATGGAAGAAAGCCAAAGAAGGAACCGGCTCTCCCCCGTTATTCCGGGTAAACTCTGCGCTTTTCTTACAATACCAATCGATCTGGTCACGCTTAATATAATCGTATCCTTTTACCCCTTTGATAGTTGAATAGGTATTCGAGTCGATGCAATACAAAACGCAAGCATCCTTCTTACCATCGGACGAACGTACGGTCAAGGCGTAATTACCAACACCAGAGATTTCGGGGACCTCATCCGCCGTCAAACTATACGGTAGGCTTTCGGCTACTTTCAGCAACTCCTCTTTTGTCGCCCCCTGCTCATTATCATGATTTCCGAAAACAATGGAGAACGGTATTTTACGGTCGGAGACTGTCTTCAATACATTCCGCATATTTTCCAACGCAGGTTTGCTATAGATAATATCTCCCGTAAAAATCACCAAGTCCGGTTTCTCGTCATCCAACACTTGGTTCATACGCTCAAAAGCGATGTCCGAGCGAGGGTCTTGCCATTTTACATGCAAGTCCGTAAACTGTACAATCTTAAACTTCTTATCCGGATTAAACTTCAACCCCGGTTTCTGGGCAAATCCCAAAGAACTCAAGCCGGCGGCCAATAACAAGGCCCCGGCAAACATCCACTTTCTCACACTCATCAAATCTCGTGTTTTTTGTAATTAATAATTATTTATTCCTTTCCGAAACAAGCGTCGAACGCATGTGCGGAAGGTTGGAAATCCACTCTCTTCACCAATTCGCAAGATTCCCGTGCCCCATGTTCCCGATCCATAGCGCTATCTTCCCATTCCACGGAAAGCGGACCTTGATAGCCAATTGAATTCAAAGCACGGATAATCTCCTCAAAATTAATCTTTCCTCGTCCTAAGCTACGGAAATTCCAATATCGGCGGGGATCGCCGAAAGTAACATGACCGCCAAATATACCCACCTGCTTGGGGGTATCACTCCAATATACGTCCTTCATATGCACATGAAAGATACGCTCCGGAAACTGATAGATGAAATCCACATAGTCCACCCCTTGGTATCCTAGATGACTCGGATCATAGTTAAAACCGAAAGCAGGATGGTTATTTACCGCCTCCAATGCTCTGCGTGCGGAAAAAGTATCGAACGCGATCTCTGTAGGATGTACCTCCAACGCAAAACGTACACCCAGTTTCTGAAACTCATCCAAGATGGGCGTAAAGCGACGGGCGAAATCATCATACCCCTTTTGTATCATCGCGTCCGTTACCGGAGGGAAAGAATACAAATAATGCCAAATAGAACTACCCGTAAAACCTACAACCGTATCGACTCCCAGCATCTTTGCCGCATGAGCGGTCCGGATCATCTCCTCGGTAGCCCGTTGGTGAACCCCTTCCGGATCGCCATCTCCCCAAATATAATCCGGCAAGATCGCCTTATGGCGCTCATCGATATTATCGCAAACAGCCTGTCCTACCAAATGGGTAGAGATCGCATAAAGCCGTAAGTCATATTTCTTTAACAGATCCTTGATTCCTTGATAATAAGCCGTATCCGTACGTCGGACATCCACATGATCGGGAAGTCCCAATTCCACACCGTCGTATCCGAATTCTTTCGCTTTTTGACAAACTGTTTCCAGTGATAAATCTCCCCACTGGAGGGTATACAATGTTACAGGACGTGCCATAATAGTATTATTTTTAGTCGATTATTTTTATCCATTTATTCTCTGTCGATCCGGTAGCTACAATCGTCTCGATAAACCGCATGCCACGGACACCGTCTTCGGCGGAAGGGAAATCCAAGGTCTCAAGAGCCGGTTCCTCACCAGCCAGAATCGATTGCAAAGCCAAGGCGAAATTCCGATACAAATTAGCGAATGCCTCTATATAGCCTTCCGGATGCCCGCCCGGTGTACGGGAATTATGAGCGGCGATACCCGACATATATCCATTGGAAGTACGGACGATCTCCACCGGACGATCCGGCCAACGCATAACCATCGTATTCGGTTCTTCTTGACGCCATTCCAACCCACCTTTCTCTCCATACACACGAATATTCAAGCCATTCTCTACACCTACGGCGATCTGGCTAGCGGTCAGCACCCCTTTCGCACCTCCCTCATAACGGATCAATGCCGCCCCATCGTCATCCAAAAGACGATCCGGCACGAAGGTATTCAATTCACCGCATAATTCCACGGCCTTCAGCCCTGTTATATATTCCGCCAGATTAAACGCATGCGTCCCGATATCCCCCATGCAACCGGCCTTGCCCGACCGACCGGGATCCACCCGCCAAGCCGCCTGCTTATTAACATCAGCGCAGTCATTATATAGCCAGCCTTGAGGATATTCCACATAAATACGGCGTATCTTACCTAAATCCCCCCTGCGTACCCTTTCCCGAGCCTCCTTCACCATCGGGTAAGCGGTATAGGTATGAGTCAGCATAAACAATTTTCCGGTTTCCTTCACTTTGTCACGTAATTGTTTCGCCTCATCCAAGGTATATGTCATCGGTTTATCCAGCACGACATGAAAACCATGTTCCAACGCCATCATGGCCGGACCGAAATGCACATGATTCGGGGTAACAATAGACACAAAATCCATCCGTTCGCCTTCAGGCAGGGCGGCCTCTTTCTCTATCATTTCCTGATAAGATGCGTAAATACGATTATCCGGTAAAAATAAAGATTGTCCGGTAGCCAATGAATTCTCCGGGCGAGAACTGAAGCATCCACAGACCAACTCGATCTGTCCGTCTAAATTAGCGGCGATACGATGAACGGCCCCGATAAACGAGCCTTGTCCTCCACCGACCATTCCCATTCTGATTTTTCGTTTCATGGTATTATTCCGTTTTATTAAACTAAGGTAATTACATTGTTGATTCACAAAGCTATGAAAAATAACCCTGCGTACGCCAATTTAACAGCTTAATATTTTTTAATTCACAAAATATATCGTTCCTTTGCGTCAAACATTTACCAAAAATATCAACTATGAAGAAAAATGAATTAGTGGCTATCGCCTGTCTGCTTTGTTTTTGTTGTTGTAATGGAACGGAAAAGGAAGTACCTAACCCCGACCTACAAGAGGAATTATCACCCATACAGTTTACGATCGATTTACAAAAGGAAGTATTACCCTTCCCCGTAACCAAGAGTATTCCCGAGCTGAATATCCCTGAGCCTATTCCCCAAAATCCCGATGCCGAGGAAGATCCTTCTACACCGGATATCGATCCGGATAATTTATACAACCGGATCGATTATATCGTATACCAAAGCGGAAAACCGGACATTCTGGTAAAACATAAGCAATTCACGCCTCAAGATCCGGATTTCACGATCATTTATGATTCACTGCCCTCCGGCGACTATCATATTTGTTTCCTAGCCCACTCAGACAAGAATATCTCCGTGTCCGGACAAACCGCACTATTCAGTAAAGTCTCAGATACGTTTCATCTTTTTCTCACCCAAGAAGTACAAACGGGAGAAAGAATCATTAAGGATATCACCTTACAAAGAATCGTCGGTAAAATAGAGTTCATATCCACCGATGCCGTACCTAAAAACCTAAAAAGCTTCACGATAAATGTCTCCAATTATCAAAACAAGATTGACTTAACCACCGGGAATGGCATTTCTCAAAACACGCCTTATACACAAACCGACACTTTTAACGACTCTGATATCGGGAAAACAAATTTCTCCCATTCCTTCTTCACGTTTATCCCGGCTCCGGAATTCATGCTCAAAGCACACCTCTCGGCCAAAAATCAGATAAATGAAGTAACCCGGGAAAGAGAGGTTAATGACATCCTGCCTCTCAAAAATCACATTATTCGTTATACTGGGATTCTCTACACCCCGAAGGAATCAGACGATACCTTCACCCTTGATATATTAAACGGTGGCAAATGGGATAGCCCCATCGACAAAGATCTAAAAGATTAATACAAAGCCGGTGTGCCAAATTTGACACACCGGCTACCTTTTTCCTAACCTTCACACTTATTTTGCGTCTTCTATCTTGAAGAGAGCGTTAAATCCCGTCAAACTAAAGGTCTCACGAACCACATTCCGCATACCGATCAAACGTAAAGACCCTTTCTTGGCAGTCGTCATTTTTTGTAATATTAAAAACAATCGGAGGCCCGCACTACTCACATATTCCAAATCAGAACAATCGACACATACTTTTACTCCCGGATTCTCCCATACCGGCAAAACCTTTTCCTCGCATTCGCGAGCCGTATTCGTATCCAATCTTCCTTTGATCTTAATTACAGTCTCTTCACCTTTTTGGTCAATAACTACTTCCATATCTTTATATTTTATTCGGTTATTTTTTTCTTCATGATAAAGACATTCCGCTCATCTACTCTCTGATAAGAGACCTCATCCATAATCTTCTTGATCAAGAAAATACCCAACCCTCCGATTGGACGGTCTTCGGCAGATAAAGTAATATCAGGGTCTTTTCTTAAAGTCGGATCGAAAGCAATCCCATGATCTATCAAAGTCACGATCAATTCCCCACCTTCCCTGACCAACGAAATGTCTACGGCATCCTCAACATCTCCCTTATACGCATAAAAAATTATATTTGAGACAGCTTCTTCCATCACCAGATTCAGGCTCATCATGAAAGCGGTGCTTAATCCCAATTCTTCTCCAGCTTCCTCCAAGAACTGATTCATCATGGAAAGCTCATGAATATCGTTCTTAATGCGTAATGTTTTTTGCATATATCTGAAAATTTTGCGCTAAAGATATAAAAAAAAGAAATATCCTTTCCTTAAATTTGTATCTTTACCTCCGAATAGTATTTAAAGGTATAGAGTTATGGCTAAAAGATATTTAATAAACATATTCTTATTGATCGCCGTCTTATGCGGGTTCAGTAGTTGCGAGGAGGATCCGTATTATGATCCGTATGAGGAAATCACCTATGATTTATGTAATTATGTATGGACTGATTGGTTTGTCGTAGACGGTTTAGATTGTGAGCAGCAACTTACATTTAATCCGGATGGGAAAGGATGGGATACAAGAATTTATCATTACCCAAGCGGACGCATAGATCGAGAGGAAATTCCATTCTACTGGGACTGGGACAATTACTATACCGATATACTTTATATGGACTATGAAGACGGCCAGACGGTCTTGAAGGACATATGGATAAGCGGCCGAACTTTTGAATGTCAATACAATGGCGAATGGGTGACGTTTAAAGCCTATTAAATGATACTCACCTCTGTTGCGATCATATTAAGGGTATTATCGAATCCGCTTGGTAATGTTTTCCAAAAGCAATTAACCAATCGGTATAACCACCCTTTATTAATCAACTTCTTGACATTCCTACTATTGAGCGTATTCTGTATCATCCCGGCGATCCAAGTTCGCTGGCTTGAGTTGCCTTTCGAATTCTGGAAATATTGTATTCTAGCCGGAATCGTGGGAGCTACCGGGAATGGATTCTTAGTAAAAGCTTTACAATGCGGGGATCTATCGGTACTGGGCCCCATCAATTCCTACAAATCCGTAGTAGGTATTATTGTCGGTATCTTCTTATTAGGGGAGATCCCGAACCTATGGGGTATCGCAGGAATGTCACTGATCGTATATGGGAGCTATTATGTTTTGGATACGATGGATGAGCATTTTTCCTTGGCTCTTTTAAAACGGAAAGAGATTCAATACCGGATATGGGCTATGGTCCTTACAGCTATCGAGGCGGTCTTTATCAAGAAAATCATCTTATATTCATCCACCACCATCTCGTTCATTGTTTGGTGTTGGTTTGGCGCGATTTTCTCTTTCGCTCTTTTATTCGCTTTCAAGGTCCATCTTGTCAAAGAATTCAAGCGAATCAAAATACGGGATATTTCCTCCTACTTTTATTTGGTCCTTTGTATCGGCACCATGCAATACACCACCAATTACGTATTCGATCATATGGAGGTAGGTTATGCGTTAGCCTTGTTCCAACTCTCTACGATCGTAAGTATCTTCTTAGGATACCGTATATTCAAAGAGGAAAATATAACGAAGAAATTGATTGGCTCCGTTATCATGGTAGCGGGATCGGTCATGATCATCTTATTAAAATAATACATTGAGCTTATTTACAGATCAACCGTTCTATCTTATCCTTAAGCGGAAATAGATCTGTTTGAATGGTTCCCCACACTATCTCATCCCGAATCTGATAATACCCATGCACTAACACATGGCGCATGCCTATGACCTCATTCCATGCGATCTCTTGATGTTCCTCCCGAAATTCCTTTGTAATCAAATAAGCCGCCTCCCCTATAATCTCCAAATTCTTGATGACCGCAAAACGCAATATCTTGTTCCTGGAATACTCCTCAAAAGTCACATCTGTCGTGAACTCAATGACATTATTTATCGCCTCCAGCATATGCCGTAGACGTGTATTGTCTTTAGGCTTCTCTCTCATATACCAATATTTTATCCCGATCTACAGAAGAAACGGCAAAATCCTTCAATTGTCCTTCCTCCACCAAATCAACCTTACGATGCAACAATTGGCTTAGAGCTTCCACCATACCCGCATACTTGAATAATGTAATACGAGCGTGGGAGTCAAAACGAACCAGAATATCAATATCGCTATCCTTCGTCTCCTCTCCACGTGAACAGGAACCAAACACCCATGCTTTCTCTATTGGTTGCAAAGAGAAAAAGCCTCTTAGCTTATTAATTATCTGTTGTTTCATCTTTTAGTGATTACCTTGCGCAAATATAAACAATATTCTCACCACAAGAAACAACCTGCAGTAAGAAAACGCTTATTTTATTTACTCTCTCTTTATACAAGAGACAAAAAAACGTTTAACAATAAGGAGATCAACTTACTTGTTTTGACCAAGTTTGATAAAAAAGAGAGGAAATAAAAGTAGTCTCGCCGGGAATCGAACCCGGATCTAAAGTTTAGGAAACTTCTATTCTATCCGTTGAACTACAAGACCAACTCTTTTGAGATTGCAAAAGTATAATCTTTTCCTCAAATAGGCAACCGTTATCGGATGTTTTTCCCGCCTATCCGGAAGCTTCTCATTATTTCCGAAAAAACATGTACGTGTTTCCGGAAAAACATGTACGTCTTTTTCAAGAAACACGTACGTGTTTTCAAGAGCTAATATAACATCAAATAGATCAATCAAATAAGCTTTGCATCACCGATAACGATTTGATTTCCGGAAAATCCGGGAGATGTAGACGGTAATACTCAAGAATACGATGAATAATACGGACCCGCTCTTGCCGGGAAAAACCATAAAGCGACATATTCTCAAAACTGATACGCAGCAAACGGGAAAAGAAAGCGCTCTCCACCTTATTTAAATAATGCCGATGCATCGGGATATGATCCGTAAACACCCCATTCAACATATCGAAATAATATCCCACCCTATGCGATTCCATATTCGGGAAAATACCGAGATGGTGGAGAAGACCTAACAAGAAAACCATATGAAAATTAGCGATACCCTTATCCGCATACTCCAATAGATGTATGGACTCGTATAAATAATCAAATAAACGGGGATCCGACTCCGTATCTTTCACGACCCTAAAAAGAACCTCCGAGAGGAAAAGCGCCAATACATTCTTAACCGGATCACAACAAACATCATTCAGCGGAAAACAAATGCGGGTCTCCTTAATCCGGTGCAAGTCCCGCTTATTCAAGTGCTCCACCTCCATTTCCAGAACGGACAAAGGTATAAACAAAGCCTTCGATACCGTGCTTTTCTTCCCACGGCTACGACTAACCAGATACGAGGCCCGGCCAAACGCCTCCGTATACATATATATAATAGAATATTTATCATTGTAAGGGATCGTATGCAAGACAATCCCCCTCGTTTTACACAACATAATTCGTATCTTTGCGACGATGATTAAGAACAAAGATACTCAAATTAACGTTATACATATAATTAAAGTATAGAATTATGTTGGACTTAACGACCCCTTCTTTATTATTTTCCGCCATATCATTGATATTGCTGGCCTATACGAATCGCTTCCTTTCATACGCCAGCGTAGTGCGCGCCTTGAAAGAAAAGCATCAGCAAACCCATGACCCCAAGGATATCGCCCAGATAGCGAACCTGCGGAAAAGGCTCTATCTGACCCGTTCCATGCAAATATTAGGAATACTCAGTTTGCTGCTCTGCGTGATCGCTATGTTCTTCATTTATGTATCGTGGCAGATTTTCGCCGCATGGATATTTGGCATAGCCTTATTGCTATTAGCGGCGTCGTTATGTGTATGTATCTGGGAAATAAATATTTCCGTTAAAGCCTTGGAAATTCATCTGGAAGATATAAGTTCTAAAGAGAAGTTAAAACAGTGAGTAGTATTAAATTTTCCTTCGAAATGTTTTGCCAGTTCGGAGAGATCGTCTATCTTTGCACTCGCAATCGGGAAATCACTTTCTTAGAACGCTATAAGTGAGAGCTTTGACATTTTGGCCCATTCGTCTATCGGCTAGGACGCAAGATTTTCATTCTTGAAAGAGGGGTTCGATTCCCCTATGGGCTACAATAAACAGGATTAAAAAACAATAAAGAGAAGATCGAGAAATGGCAAATCATAAGTCATCAATCAAGAGAATCAGACAGACAAACGCAAGACGTTTGCGTAACAGATATTACGCAAAGACAGCTAGAAACGCTATGAAAGTTTTGCGCGCTACTGAAGACAAGAATGAGGCACAAGCTTTGTTCCCTAAGGTATGCTCTATGTTGGATAAGCTTGCAAAAAAGAACGTTATCCACAAGAACAAGGCCGGTAATCTGAAATCTAAGTTGGCTAAGCACGTTAATGCGCTAGCATAAGCAGAAGGTAATTACTTTTACAAGTATAAAGCCGGACTCTCAATAAGCCCGGCTTTTTTAAACCTAATGGCCCATTCGTCTATCGGCTAGGACGCAAGATTTTCATTCTTGAAAGAGGGGTTCGATTCCCCTATGGGCTACCAACCAAAAGGAGAGAGATAAGTTCATGGCTTATCTCTCTCCTTTTTTATTATACCCGTCCTTTTTTCGCTATTTTCACATCCCCCACTTCGCTATCTCGATAAAAATCACTACATTTGTTAGATTTTTTTTGAGGACATAGATAATTACAGATTTTAAAGAAAGATAAACTCATGAGTGAAGAAATTAAGAATACTTCTACAGAGTACTCCGCAGATAGTATTCAAGTACTTGAAGGGTTAGAGGCAGTACGAAAAAGGCCATCCATGTATATTGGCGATACCAGCGAGAAAGGTCTCCATCACTTAGTGTATGAGGTCGTAGATAACTCCATAGACGAAGCGCTAGCCGGATATTGTACATACATCGACGTGGTAATCAATGAGGACAACTCGATCACGGTTACCGACGACGGCCGTGGTATCCCCGTGGATATTCATGAGAAAGAAGGTAAATCAGCCTTGGAGGTAGTATTGACGGTGCTGCACGCCGGCGGTAAGTTCGACAAGGGAACCTATAAAGTATCCGGTGGTTTGCACGGTGTGGGTGTATCTTGCGTAAACGCCCTCTCTACTTATCTGAAAGCGGAAGTTCGCAGGAACGGCAAAGTACATATGCAGGAGTTCTCTTGCGGAAAGCCGTTGCACGACGTACAGGTTATCGATAATACGGATAAAACAGGTACTACGATCTCTTTCAAGCCGGACGGTTCTATCTTTACGGTCACGGAATACAAGTATGATATCTTGGCTACCCGTTTGCGTGAATTAGCGTTCTTGAACGCAGGTATTACGCTACGTCTGACAGATAAGCGAGTTCAGAAAGAAGACGGTTCTTTCAAGTCCGAGGTATTCCATTCGGATGAGGGATTGAAAGAATTTGTCCGCTATATCGACCGTTCTAAAGAGAAACTGATTCCAGACGTAATCCATATCGTTACCGAGAAGCAGGGTATCCCTGTCGAGGTGGCGTTAACTTATAATACTTCTTACAACGAGAGCGTATTCTCTTACGTAAATGATATTAACACGATAGAAGGTGGTACACACTTAGCCGGTTTCCGCCGTGGCCTGACCCGTACGTTGAAAAAGTACGCCGAGGATTCTAAATTATTGGAGAAAGCCAAGGTGGAGATTCAAGGGGATGACTTCCGTGAAGGTTTGACCGCCGTTATCTCTATCAAGGTAGCCGAACCTCAGTTCGAGGGACAGACAAAGACGAAGCTGGGTAATAGCGAGGTTACCGGTGCAGTGGATATGGCGATCGGTGAGGCGTTAGGCTATTATTTGGAAGAACATCCGAAAGAGGCGAAAATAATCGTCGACAAGGTGATCTTGGCCGCTCAAGCCCGTCATGCCGCTCGTAAGGCTCGCGAATTGGTACAACGCAAATCTCCGCTGACAGGAGGTGGGCTTCCCGGTAAATTGGCGGACTGTTCCTCTAAAGACGCGTCGATCTGCGAATTGTTCCTTGTCGAGGGAGACTCCGCAGGTGGTACGGCTAAGCAAGGACGCGACCGTAACTTCCAAGCGATCCTACCATTGCGCGGTAAGATCTTGAACGTGGAGAAAGCGATGGATCATAAGATCTTCGAAAGCGAGGAAATCCAGAACATCTATCGCGCGATGGGCGTAACCGTCGGTACGGAGGATGACCCGAAAGCGTTGAACATGGAGAAGCTGCGTTACCACAAGGTGATTATCATGACCGATGCCGATGTGGACGGTAGCCACATCGCCACATTGATCTTGACCTTCTTCTTCCGCCGTATGCGTTCCTTGATCGAGAACGGATATGTGTATCTGGCGACTCCTCCCCTCTATTTGTGTAAGAAAGGTAAGGTTGAGGAATATTGCTGGACCGAGCAACAACGTCAGCAGTTCATCTTAAAATATGGAGGAGGCAACGAGAACTCGATCCATACACAACGATACAAAGGTTTGGGAGAAATGAACGACCATCAATTGTGGGATACGACCATGAACCCGGAAAACCGTACGTTAAAGCAAATCACGATCGACAACGCAGCCGAGGCTGACCAAATCTTCGCCATGTTGATGGGTGAAGACGTAGGCCCTCGCCGCGAGTTTATCGAGGAAAACGCTACATATGCTAACATAGATGCTTAAAATCATGAAAGTCCGTCGTCCGAATCTAGAGGCCCTATACAAAGAAGTTGATAATTATATACCGGCTAAAGAAAGCCTTCAACCTCCCCGAATAGGAATATCCGCTAACCGGAGAGACGGACTTTCCTGTATAGCCGAGACCTACGTGCAAGCCGTGCTGGATGCGGGGGGAGCCCCGGTACTTATCCCGGTGATCACGGATCTGAAAGCATTGACCGTACTGGTTTCCGAACTAGACGGATTGGTTATGAGCGGGGGTGGAGACATCAATCCGCTCTATTTGCATGAGGAGCCTATCCCGCAATTGCAAGACGTAGATACGCTACGTGACGAATACGATTTGATCTTGCTTCGCTTGGCCGCTAACCGACAAATTCCGATCATGGGTATTTGCCGAGGGCATCAGATCATGAATGTAGCGTTCGAAGGAAGTGTCTATCAAGACATCCATTCACAAGCCGATCACCCGCTATTGAAACACAGCCAGACATTGGCGCGGGAATATCCGTCGCATACGGTAACTCTCGAACCGGGAACGAACCGGTTACGCGCTATTTTCAATGGAGAAGAACAAATCCTTGTCAACTCTTTCCACCATCAAGCGGTAAAAGAGGTCGCCCCCGGATTTAGGGCGACAGCGACCGCCCCGGATGGAATCAATGAGGCTATGGAACATACGGAGAAAACGATATTCGGCGTACAATGGCATCCGGAGGCCATGGCTCCGCAAGGGGATGAGGCCATGAAAGCCCTATTCGCTTACCATATCGAGAATGCCCGCCGTTTCGCGAAAGCCAAAGCGATCCATCAACGGATCGTGACGATCGATTCCCATACAGATACCCCGATGATCTTTCCCGGTGAATTTAATATCGGGGAGAAAGAAGGAGGGAAAGTGAATCTTCCTTTTATGGAAGAAGGGCGTATCGACGCAACCTTTATGGTCGCCTATATCCCGCAAGGTAAACGAGATGAGGCATCCTTACAGGCAGCGACAGCGTATGCGATAGAACGGCTGAATCAAGTAAAACGCCAGCAAACCTTACATCCGGACCGGATGGCTATAGCGACTACCCCCCAAGAGATCCGAACAATCAAAGCGCAAGGGAAAAAAGCGATCTGCCTCGGTATCGAGAACGGGTACGCTTTAGGGAAGCAGATCGAGAACCTACGGATGTTCAAGGAGATGGGAGTTTCTTATATCACCTTATGCCATAATGGGGATAACGATATTTGTGATTCCGCTAGAGGAAAACAGGAATGGAAAGGACTAAGTCCTTTCGGTAAGGAAGTGGTAAAAGAGATGAACCGATTAGGAATCATGGTTGATATCTCGCATGCGGCGGAAAGTACCTTTTATCAGGTAATGGAAGTGAGCGAGACGCCAATCATAGCCTCCCACTCTTCCGCACGTGCGCTTTGCGATCATCCTCGTAACTTAACAGATGATCAGCTGAAAGCACTGGCTGCTCAAGGAGGTGTCGCCCAAATCTGCCTATACAAAGGATTCATCAATAAGGAAGAGGACAAAGCTTCTTTAAGCGACGCTATCCGCCATATCAATCATATCGTGGATTTAATCGGTATCGATCATATAGGAATCGGCTCGGATTTTGACGGAGACGGGGAACTGATCGGTTGCTCGGCTACCAACGAGTTGATTAACATTACCGTCCGACTTTTAGAAGAAGGATATACGGAAGAAGATATACGGAAAATATGGGGTGGAAACTTGCTAAGGGTTATGACCGCTATACAAGATTTCCCAAACAAATAGCAAACGAAAACAACTACATATTATGAAAAAGATCTTATACACAGCAATATGCGCCTGTAGTATCTTATGTGGAGCACAGGCACAGACACCCGGATCGGAAGTACCCAACTTAAAAAAGCTATATGAGTTGACAGACTCTTGCGATGTAAACGTGCGGGCACGATTCTCCCCATTGATCGGGATTTCCGCTAGTATCTCCAATGGTGCTTCCCGGGTGGGGGCCACCTATATCCAATCCATCGTAAAGGCAGGGGGAACTCCGGTTATCATCCCGGCTGTTACTGACGGTAAGGTACTCAGGAATATCGTATCGAATTTAGACGGGCTAGTTCTTATAGGAGGAGCGGATGTAAACCCTCTATGGTATGAGGAGGAGCCTCGGGAAAAGCTGGAGGAAGTCGATCCGGTACGCGATTTGTATGAGTTGAAACTAATCAAGATGGCTACCGACCAAAATATTCCCGTCTTAGGCATATGCCGGGGATTGCAACTGTTGAATGTAGCGTTTGGCGGTACGCTTTACCAAGACATCCCCTCACAACGTGGCGATCATTCTGTCAAGCATAGGCAAGATTTACCCAGTTCGTATGGCTCACACCGTGTCTTTGTTGACGCAAACTCACAGCTAGCCACTATTCTAGGGAAAGATACCTTAGCCGTAAACTCTCTTCATCATCAAGCGATCAAGGAGTTGGCGCCTATCTTCAAGGCTACCGCTTATGCGCCCGACAGTATTATCGAGGCTATCGACGCTTATCCGAACCGATCCATCATGGGAGTTCAATGGCATCCGGAAGCATTGACTTACGGAGGCGACACTACGATGTTAAAGATATTCCACCATCTGATAGGAAAGGCCGAGACTTTCCACCAAGCCAAAGAGATGCACAAGCATTTCCTTTCCGTAGATACACATACCGATACTCCTTTCTGGTTTAAACGTGCCGGATTCAGCATCGCCGACCGGGAACGTAACCGGGTAAACATCCCTAAGATGCAAGAAGGGAAACTAGACGGGGTGTTCCTTGCGGCCTTCATCGGACAAGGTAAACGTGATGAGGCCTCTTTACAAGAAGCCGTACAAAAAGTAACAGGCTTGATCGAAGGTATTCGCAAGCAAGCTGAATTGAATAAGGATTTATGTGGCATCGCCGTTACGAACCAAGACTTCATCCGCTTGAAGAATGAAGGGAAAAAAGCGTTCTTTATCGGTATAGAGAATGGATACGGCATTGGTAAGGATCTGGCGAATATCGCTAAGTTCAAGGCGATGGGTGTCAATTATATCACGCTCTGCCACTCCTACGATAACGATATTTGCGACTCATCCACCCATACCAAGAAAGAATGGGACGGTTTAAGTCCGTTTGGCGAAGAGGTCGTGAAAGAGATGAATCGCCAAGGTATCATGGTGGATATGTCTCATGCCTCTGAGAAGGCATTTTGGGATGTTATCAAATTGTCCAAGGCCCCGATCATCTGCTCGCATTCCTCATCCATGGCGATGTGCAAGCACGACCGTAACCTGACCGACGAACAACTAAAGGCCCTTGCCCAAAATGGAGGCGTAGCGCAAGTTTGCTTGCTCGACCGCTATATCAATGAGGATTATAAAAACGCGAGCCTTACCGACGCGATCGAACATATCGATCATATGGTGAAAGTCGCCGGTATCGATCATGTAGGTATCGGCTCTGATTTTGATGGCGGTGGCGGAATTATCGGTTGCGAAAGTGACAACGATTTCATACAGATCACTGTTAAATTAATAGAGAAAGGATATACAGAGGAAGATATCGCCAAGATATGGGGTGGAAACTTGATGCGTGTATTAGACGAGGTTCAAGCGACTGCCTCCGTAAAAACATTATAAACAAAACAGATTTATGATCAGATTATTTTTTGCGTTATTGAGTTTTGCTCTTTTATCATGTGGAGCCAAAGGAACCAAAGAGACAGGTAATATGCCGGAGATCAAAAAACAACCGATCGCCTCAGCTGTTCCCGATTTCAACGCAGACAGCGCTTACGCCTATGTAGCGAACCAAGTCGCTTTTGGTCCCCGTGTACCTAACACGGCGGCTCATAAAGCATGCGGGGATTACTTAGCATCTGAATTGAAGCGCTTTGGCGCCAAAGTCTACCAACAGGAAGCGATACTGACCGCCTACGACGGAACGAAGCTGGAAGCGAGAAACATCATAGGCTCGTTTGATCCGGAGAATAGTAAACGTATTTTACTATTCGCGCATTGGGACAGCCGTCCCTATTCGGACCACGATCCCGATCCTTCCAAGCACCGAACTCCATTGGACGGGGCGGACGATGGCGGTAGTGGTGTAGGTGCCTTATTGGAAATCGCCCGCCAAATCGGACAAAAAGTCCCGGGTATCGGTATCGATATTATTTTCTTCGATGCGGAGGATTATGGTACGCCGGAATTCGTAACCGATTATACACCGGATAGCTGGTGCCTAGGTACCCAGTTCTGGGCAAAAAATCCGCATGTCCCCAATTATACGGCGGAATACGGAATCTTATTGGATATGGTGGGCGGCAAGAACGCCACGTTTTTCAAGGAGCAACAATCCTTACGTGCGGCAGCCCCGATCGTCGAGATGGTATGGAGCGCGGCCCGCGATCTGGGATATGGCAAATATTTCATTAACGCCACCGGCGGAGCGCTCATAGACGATCACCAATATGTGATTAGCGGACGTAATATCCCGAGTATCGACATTATTAACTACGACCCTGAGTCTAAAACAGGTTTCGCCAGTTATTGGCATACTCAAAAAGATAATATGGAAAATATAGACCGTGAGACTCTAAAAGCTGCCGGTCAAACCGTACTGGAAGTAATATACAATCGATAAAATACTGATAAAATGACAATCAATGAACTTCAAGACAATGTAATCGAAGAATTCTCAGTCTTCGATGATTGGATGGATAAATATGCGTTATTAATAGATCTGGGAAACTCCCTTCCCCCGCTTGATGAGAAATATAAAACGGAAAGCAACTTGATCGAGGGTTGTCAAAGCCGGGTTTGGTTCCAAGCGGATTATGTGGATGGAAAGATTATTTTCCAAGGAGAAAGCGATGCCGTGATCGTAAAAGGTATCGTATCTTTGCTGATACAGATCTTATCGGGCCATACCCCTCAAGAAATCTTGGATGCGGATCTATACTTTATAGACAAGGTAGGATTAAAAGAGCATTTATCCCCTACCCGTTCCAACGGGTTGGTAGCGATGGTGAAGCAAATGCGTCTGTACGCGATGGCTTACCGGGCAAAGGAACAACAATAAAAACAGGTGTTTTCACATGTATATAGGCACGAGCCGATACGTATATACGTGTAAGCCTACACCGATATAGGCATAGCCTCATACGTATATACGCATAAGGTTATGCCTATATACGTATTAAAAACCGAGTGTAAGCTGCTCCGGTAAGAGCGTAAAAGTCTTGCGATGATAAGGCGTGATTCCGTGGGTACGAATCGCTTCCCTGTGGACCTTGGTAGGATAACCTTTATTGTCCAGCCAATGATAAGCGGGGTATTCCAAGGCCAATTCATTCATATAATCATCCCGATAGGTTTTAGCCAATATAGAGGCGGCGGCGATACTCAGGTATTTGCCATCGCCTTTTACTACGGTCGTATGTGGAATATCGGGATAAGGGGTAAAACGGTTTCCATCGATCAATAAATGTTCCGGCCGTACTTTCAATTGCTCGATCGCACGATGCATGGCCAAGAAAGAGGCTTTCAAAATATTAATCTTATCGATCTCTTCCGGGCTAACGATACCTACCGCCCAAGCGATCGCCTCACGCTCGATAACGGGACGAAGCTTATACCGTTTCTTCTCGCTTAATTGCTTGCTATCGTTTAAATCCTCATTCTTAAAATCTTCCGGAAGAATCACGGCGGCGGCGAATACCGCACCCGCCAAGCAGCCTCTTCCCGCCTCATCACACCCAGCCTCTATACGCCCGGTTTCCATATAGGGTAATAACATGTATCTATCTCTTTTTATCGTAAAACACGCCACATGCTTACGATGCTCATTCAAGCATCCTTACAATGGGCATCGTAAGCACCTTTAAATGCCCATCATAAGCTCCATTGAATGGGCATCGTAATTTTAACTATTCAAATCCTTCACAATCCAAGGGCGAAGCACGAACCAAGCGAATGCCGTAGCGGCGATCACCCCGCAAGTATTCGCCAAGAAATCAAACCAATCCCCACCCCGGTACGTCGTACAATATTCTTGCAATATCTCAATAATCCCACTCATAACGATCGGGCATAAAACCGCCCCGATCCAAGCATGCCATAATACCGTCTCATACTTCCGGTGATTCCGCAAGAACTCCAGCCATAGCATACCCGACATCCCCCCATACATACAGAAATGAACCACCTTGTCCACACCCGGGAATAAAGGGATATCATCCATCCTCGGCGGCTTAAAGAACGACAAGTAAATAACGATCAATATAATCGCCAGTGAAAACGGATATTTCTTAATATAATACATCATACTCAAAACATCTTCCGAACTCGTTCCACACCTGCGATGAACGTATCGATCTCCTCTTTCGTATTATAAAAGGAGAAAGACGCCCGCACCGTCCCCTCGATCCCTAAGGCATGCATCAAAGGCTGGGCACAATGATGCCCTGTACGAACCGCTATTCCCAAACGGTCCAGCAACATCCCCATATCGTAATGATGGATATTACCCACCAAAAAAGAAAGCACCGCTCCTTTATGATCCGCTTGTCCGAAAATACGCATCCCTTCGATCGTATTTAATCCAGCGGTCGCATATCGCAAAAGCTCATCCTCATAAGCAGCTATATTCTCTATACCGATCCGGTCTACATACCGCAAGGCTTCCGCCAACGCCGTGCTACCAATATAATCCGGAGTTCCCGCCTCAAACTTAAAGGGAAGCTCATTAAAAGTTGTCTTCTCGAACGAGACCGTAGCGATCATCTCGCCTCCTCCCTGATACGGAGGAAGTTTATCCAACCACTCCTCTTTACCATACAAGACCCCGATACCCGTCGGTCCGTAAATCTTATGACCAGAGAAAACATAGAACTCCGCATCCAAGTCCTGCACATCCACCTTCATATGCGGAACGGCTTGAGCCCCGTCTACCAACACCGGTACGCCTTGTTCATGAGCGATCTCGATCATCTCCTTTACCGGATTCACCGTACCCAAGACATTAGACACATGAGTCACGGAAACCAAACGAGTCTTATCCGAGAATAATTTACGATACTCATCCAGATTCAACTCCCCTTTCTCATTCATCGGGATCACCTTCAACGTAATACCTTTCCGGGCCGCTTGTATCTGCCAAGGAACGATATTGGAATGATGCTCCATCACGGACACGATCACCTCATCCCCTGCCGACATACATTCATCCGTAAAGCTGGAAGCGATCAAATTAATGGATTCCGTAGTTCCCCGGGTAAAAATAATCTCATTCGAGGAACGGGCATTCAAGAAATGCTGTACCGTTTTGCGAGCCTCCTCATGCGCCTCTGTCGCCGCTTGGCTCAAGAAATGTACGCCTCGGTGGATATTGGCGTTTACGTTATAATATCCATTCTCTATCTTTTCTACCACTTGACGAGGTTTCTGGGTAGTAGCGCCATTATCGAAATATATCAGCGGTTTATCGTATATCTTATGATCCAAGATCGGAAAGTCTTTTCGGATCGCTTGAACGTCTAACATAGTCTTACTTCTTTTTGTCTTAAAATTACGAGAGCCAAAGATACAAAAAAAAGGCTTTCTCGCTGAAAGAAAGCCTTTTTTATCATTACCTAACAGATATTACGCCTACACTTTATTCTCTTCTCGCACGTTTACTTTTCTCTTCCAAAGTTAAAGTACGGAGACTCTGTGCGGGCGTTGTCCATTAAGGATACTAGTTCTTTTACCTTATCGGGATACTTCTCCGCTAGATTCGTATCCTCATGTATATCATTACTTAAATCATACAGTTCCAATATAGTTTCACCCACGATCGGTTGCCGGATTAGTTTCCATTTACCGGAGCGCAATGCTTCCCGGCCATTCAACTCGTGAAATTCCCAATATAAATAATCATGGGCCTGTTGATTTTTCTTTGATAACAAGGTTGGTAAGAAAGAGATTCCATCCGTCTGCTCGGGCAAGACCGTACCTGTAAGTTCTGCCAATGTCGGCATGACATCCCAGAATGCGCTTATATGATCCGATTGAGCTCCGGCCTTGATCGTACCCGGGCACCATGCCACCATAGGTATACGGATACCTCCTTCATATACATCCCGTTTGATCCCCCTGAAAGGTCCGTAGCTCTTGAAAAAATCGGGATCAGCTCCACCTTCATGATGTGGGCCGTTATCGCTGGTAAAAATCACGATCGTATTCTTATCCAAACCCAACTCTTTCAATTCAGCCATTACATCCCCCACGTATTTATCCAACCGGGAGACCATGGCGGCAAAGGAGGCCAAGGGCTTCTCCGAGGTGTTATAACCGCCATACACTTTATCAAACTTACCAATATAAGGAGTCTCCTCGAATGAGTTCTCGTACATCTTATAAATAGAATCATGCGGAAGATTCAATTCCGCATGAGGCAGCGTATAAGTAAGCATCGCAAAGAACGGTTGCTCCTTATGATCCCGGATGAACTTCAATGCTTGCTCATGAATCAAATCTTGTGAATATGTCTTGCAAGCATTGTTCTCGTTTTCAGGAAAAAGAACCTTCTCCTCATTATGCCATAAATGATCCGGATAGAAGGAATGCGACTGCCGTTGGCAATTATATCCATAAAACTCATCGAAACCCATCTTATTAGGAATGGAGACAGAGCCCGGATTTCCCAACCCCCATTTACCAAAGATACCGGTCGTATAACCGGCCGATTTCATTAATTTACCCAACGTATAGGTATCCTCCCGCATCGGCTGTTGGCCTTCGGGCGTGATCTCCCGGTTTCCCCGGACTTGCGTATGTCCCGTATGCAATCCGGTCATCAAGGAACAACGGGAAGGGGCACTCACCGTACATCCGGCATAATGCTGCGTAAACAACATTCCCTCCTTCGCCATCCGGTCTATATTGGGAGTCTTGATAATCTGTTGGCCATAACAGCCAACATCTCCATATCCTAAATCATCCGCTAAGATATACACAACATTCATAGGACGCTCCGGAGTTTTTTCGCAACCGGACATTCCGATAAGCGTCAATGTCCCGGATATACATAAAGTCAATTGTGTTTTCATATACCTTTAAAATAAATAGAAGTGTTAGAAACCAATTACAATCTTCTGATCTTGATTCGTAGACAAGCGGTTCGTCCGTACCTTAACCCTTCCCATACGGTCCGAGGCATCGAAGTACCAGCCTTCTTGTCCGGCATTGAACGCTTCGGGGGAGATGGCAGATAGCGGCTTCCCGGCTACGGTTACGTTTGACGGGCTGGATTCTGAGCGGACATCCAATAGGTAAGTACGCTCTTGGTAACGTCCTTTATAATCTCCTTTCGCTTTCGCTATATCCACGGTGATCGTGCCTTTCTCACCTTTTGGGGAGGAAACAGAGATTAAGGTACGGGCAAATTCGCCTTTCTTATAATCACGGGTGAGACCGTCGTCTTCATATAAATTGAAAGAGGTGTTTCCGTAGGGATATAAGTCCAAGGTCAAGACATCCGCAGGTTTCTCGCCGACATAATTCATATCCGGGTACATCGGGATAATGGCGCCTTGACGGATAAATACCGGGCAAATATCCAGTTTAGCCTCATATTTATCCAACCACTTGCCACCCTCGTATGTCTTTCCGGTCCAATAGTCGTACCATTCTCCGGCAGGGAAGTAAATACTATCGCGTACGTTCTTACGGGTATATACAGGAGCAACCATCATCCACTCGCCACTCATAAATTGATATTGGGTGGTCGTATCACGGGTAACCACGTCATCCGGGAATTCCAGTACCATCGCACGAGCCATCGGTACACCGGTCGTATGCGCCTCATGGCAATAGGTATAGGCGTACGGGTTCAGACGCATCTTCAGCTTTAGGAATTTACGGTTGATATCCGTGTACGGATGCCCATATACCCAAGGCTGACGGTCGGCATCCGCCCAGCCGCTCATGGTCATAAAGATCGGGGTGAAGACCTTCCATTGCAAGTCGCGGGTATAGGTTTTCGGGGAACCGCCGAAGATACCGTCCACATCGCTAGTAGCGGCGTTCATGGCGGAAAGGCCGGCACCCGTGATCGTCGGGATATGGTAACGGATATAATCCCAGTTGCTCACTTGATCACCGCTCCATACCGTAGAATACCGCTGGGTTCCGGCCCAACCGCAAACAGCCCATACGAAACCCCGTTCGTTCGTATTGTTCTCGATACCCTCGAATGCGGATTTACAGCCGTTCAAGGCAAACTCATAGCCTTCTCCAACCCAAGCCACATCCAATTTACACAGGCGGGTACCACATTTACCAACCTCGTAGGCAATCTTATCCACACCATTCTCTGTCCACAAGCCCGTATGGAAACCTCGTTTACCTAATTCCGTCACAACAGAATCCAATTTCACATAGCCGCAACCATAGCCATCGTTCGGCAAGATCCAGCCACGGGGCATATCATATTCCACATATTTATCAGCAACTTGGCTGATTACGTCCGGGGTGGATTGAGGCCATCCGGTGCGCTGTTCCCCTTTGTTATAGCAGTCGGCGTCTCCCATCGTAAGCATCCACATCGCCGGCATAAAAGGTTTTCCGGTGATATCCGTATAGTCGTTCAATAGGTCTTTCAAGGAAGGGCCGTAGAAGTAGAACGCATCAAAGCGATTCTCGTTATGCGTCAACTGACTGGTGAAGCCCATCAGCTTAAAGCCATCATCATAGTTCTTGTCCAGCATCTCCGTGCCGTTGAAGGCATAATGGCCCGGGGCAAACGTATTGCGGAATACGCCATATCCTTTCGTGGACATATAGAAGGGAGCCGGGTTAGAGGATTGATCCTCATCCCAACCGGTCACCTCGATATCCGCTTCCTTCCCGGCGTATGAGAAATTACCTTGTTGCATACCGCAACCGTAGAAATCCTCATCACCGCTACGGCGCATCGTTTGGGTCGTTTTCAGTCCGAAGGCAAGTGGTTCGGCCTCCTCGTAGATCACGGCACGGTTATTCTTGTCATACATGGCGAAACGAATAGGGTTCTTATAGACACGTACGACACATTGGGGAGTCGTGAACTTATAATAGCTGCCGTTGTCGGCCATGGAGACTCTCGGGTTCTTTACCCCATAATCCACAACGATCGAGTTTGCCGCCGGATTGGTATATTCCCCATCCGGTGCCAACCAGATACGGAAGATATCATCCCGGTAAAACATCAACTTAACCTTAGCGTACCCGGAGACGAACTCATATTCCGTGTTGCTGATCTTATTGAACTTCGTCAACTTACCCAAGTTCATACGGGCGGCGAACAGGTTCGCTTTTAATACGTTGTTTGACGAACGCTCATCCTTCGGGTATTGGATAGCGAACTCTATTTTATAGGAGCCCATCTGGGTTAGGTCGGTAGCGGGGAAAGCTACCTCATATTCCTCTTGTTTAGCGATCGGATGCCCGGAGGCGGTTACCGTGGCGGTTAGTTTCTGACCGTTGTTCAAGGAGGCGGTTACCGTGAAATCCTCGTCTACGGGCTGGGAACCAACGTTCTTCAGCTTCACTTTCAACACGTCTTCCTTCGTGAACGTATTCCCGGTTTCTTGGTGTGAGGTCACTTTCTCCAAAGCCAAATCATGTGCGAAAGGCTCTGTCAGCTCAATATCATCGACCATCCAATACCAAGAGAAGATATCCCGCCAGAAGAAACGCAAGTAGACAGTTTTCTGGTTTGCGGCTACCTCGCTGATGTTGATCTCCTCATTCACCGGGGCGTGAAGCTGGGTAGCGGCGGGGATCTTATCCATCACGTTATACTCTTTCCAATTCACCCCGTCGTTGCTGACGCCAACCCAAAGGCCGGCACGTTTTCCGGTGAACCAATTATTCCAACGAAACAAGTGTTGGAATTTCAACACCACATCGTTCTTTCCCGCGCAATCGATAGCGCTAGTCTGGAAATAGCCGTTCGGGTATTCCTCCCGTTGATTCCACTTCGTGATCTCCTCCCCGGTGACTACGCCCGGCCGGAATTGCATATGATAGCCACGACTCGTAGAGGCGATGGGAGGCGCTTGTTGCTCAAACTGGAAAGAACCGGGATAAGGCTGATCGGTAACAATCCATTCACACTTTGCCGATTTCGTCGAATCGACAATCATCCAGCCGTCGGGTAATTTCCCGGCAGAGAAATCTTCTTTCCAAAAACTTTGTTGTGCGGACAGGGAGGAAACGCAACCTGTCAGAAGCATGGATACAATTAGACTTTTTATCATTTGAATTAGTTGATTAGATTTAGGCAGTAAAGATAGTCTTAATTTACGAGGGTTCGCAAACGTTCGCGTGATTTTTATTCTCTTTTCGCTGGGCGGAAACGTGTTATTATCAATGGAATCCTTCTATCTTCGCGTATGTACAACCTTGTCATATAAATCAATAAACATATATCATGAACAGACATTTATTCTTGAGCCTTTTACTGGCCCTTTTCGCTTCCAGTACGCTTTCAGCCGATAACCTTAAAATCGAGCCGGCCTTCTGGTGGAGCGGTATGAAGAACCCGGAACTCCAGCTGATGGTGTATGGTAAGGATATCGCCGGATATCTCCCTAGCGTGAAATATCCCGGCGTACAGTTGAAAAGCTCGGTAGCGTTGGAAAGCCCGAATTACCTATTGATCTATCTGGACGTGGAAAAGGCCAAGCCCGGCAGGTTTGATATCACGTTCACGAAGGACAAAAAGAGTTTCAATTACTCGTATGAGTTGAAGGCCCGTAAACCGAACGCCGATCGGATCAAGGGGTTTGACTCTTCCGACGTGCTTTATCTCATCATGCCGGATCGTTTCGCGAACGGAGATCCCTCGAACGATCAAATCCCGATGCGTACCGCTTATAAGGTAGACCGTAACAGCCCGAACGCCCGTCACGGAGGCGACTTGGCCGGTATCGAACAGCATTTGGATTATATCGAAGATCTGGGCGTTACCGCTATCTGGCTGAACCCGGTATTGGAGAATGACATGGAGGGAGGCTCTTATCATGGATATGCCACGACGGATTATTATCGGGTAGACCCACGCTTCGGCACGAACGAGGATTACGTCCGCTTGATCGAGAAGACACACGAGCGGGGCATGCGTGTCGTAATGGATATGATCTTCAACCATTGTGGAAGCGATCATCCTTGGATGAAAGATATCCCTAGCCACGACTGGTTTAATAATCTCGATAACTACGTGCAGACCAACCACGATAAAGAGGCTTATTTCGATCCTTACGTGTCGGATTATGATAAGGAGACGATGCTGAACGGCTGGTTTGTCCCGAGCATGCCGGACTTGAACCAAAAGAACCCACATGTAGCCAAATACCTTATCCAGAACTCTATCTGGTGGATCGAGTATTGCGGCGTGGATGGTATCCGTCAAGATACGTATCCGTATGCCGACGTGGACATGATGCGGAATTGGTGTACGGAGGTCATGAACGAGTATCCGGAGTATAACATCGTAGGCGAGGCGTGGATGAACTACACGATCGGTTCCGCTTATTGGCAGAAAGGCAGCCGGTTGAACTTCGGACAGGATACCGAGCTGAAATCGGTAATGGATTTCCGCTTGATGGGTATCGCGAGCAAGGCGTTCCATGAGGAGACTGGGTATTCCGGAGGCTTGCATACGATCTTCGAGCATATGTGTTATGATTATGTATATCCCGATATCTATAACGTATTGCGTTTCTTGGAGAACCATGATACGGATCGTTTTCTTCCCTCCATGCCTAAGTCTGTCGATGATTTGTACGCGTTCAAGCAAGGGGTGACATTCTTGTTGACGATCCCCGGTATTCCCCAGCTCTATTACGGGCAGGAGTTGTTAATGAACGGCACCAAGGAGAAGGGAGACGGATATATCCGCTTGGATGTTCCCGGTGGCTGGCCCGGCGACAAGGTGAATCAATTCGAGGCATCCGGTCGCAGCGAGGTGCAAAATGACGCATGGAATTTCCTCCGGACTTTATTGAAATGGCGCAAGGGCAACGATATAATCGCTAAGGGCAAGATGAAACATTTCATGGTGAACCAAGGTGTCTATGTTTACGAGCGCAGTCTGGATGGCCGGAGCGTATTGGTCTTGATGAATGGCAGCGATAAGGAGGTGAACCTCCCGTTGGCCCGCTATGCGGAAGTATTGCGAGGTAAAACCTCCGGAAAAGAGATATTAACCGGAAAGGAGATTCCATTGGGAGACGAATTATCCTTGGCACCAAAAGGGATCTTCGTGCTGGAAATGTGATACCATTAGCCCCGATGATTTTTCATTCGGGGACCTATTTATAGATTACTAATAATTAAATCGGGAGGCCTCTTAAACCTCCCGATTTTCTTTTCATATATACTATTTTAATCTCTTTTCAAGAATCAATTGATGCCTGCATTGAATGCCGTTCTCCCAGATAGGCTCGGCATAGTTCCGTACGAAATAATCGCGATCTACGGCTACCAAGTCAAAGCCTTCCTGTTGATAAAGCATCATCGGGCCGGCGGCTGAGGTTCCGGTGCAAATACGCAAAAGCTCGACATCTTGAGCCGGAGCCCATTTATTAGATACATGCCGTAATAGTTTCCGGGCGATTCCTCGCCGACGGAAGATATCCGCCACGGCAAGATTCATGATCTCCGCCTTGCCACCCTCCTCCTTGCGAACCACGATCACGCCGGCAACGGAATTTCGTACCGTAGCGATAAAGCAATCCGAATCCTTTAGGTAAGCCTCTACTTTCTCCCGATCCGGATCGGCTTCCAGCAATAACTCATAAGGAGGGAATAAAGCTACTTGTATCTCCGGCTCCCCGTTAGCGACGATCTCTACTATATTTCCGTCAGGATCTCGGATTACACCCTCATAGTAACCATCCCCGGAAGTGCGGGTCTCACCGGCGATCGTGTATCCATCCATCCGGAAACGTTCGATCATTTGATCCACTTGCTCCTTCGTATCCGCATGAAAGGCCAGATGAGCCAAGCCGATATGATCCTTGTCGTAAGCCTCAGTAATATCTTGCCGTTGCATGATCTCCAAAGCGGGGCCACTCTCGAAAGAGACGAAATAAGAGGCGAACCCTTTCTTTGGATTCACATATTTCTCGTTACTCTTACCATTGAAATACTTTACATAGAAATCCCGTAAACGTTCCAGATGATTCGTCCACAAAGCGATGTGTGTTAATTGCATAAGTTGGTGGTTTTAATTTGTCACTGCCAAAGATATAAAAAAATCAGACATGGTTCCCTACATTATCGTCGGGATAATCCATGTCTGATTACTGTTTTCTTCTTATTTGCGATTATTTACAAATCCGGCAACCGGCGCATTTAGCCAGTTCACCGCGGAAACGTTTCTCTACCAGTTTATGCAAACGGTCTTTCAACGCCTCCAAGCGTACATGGTCGATCACGTCGGAAGTGAAAGCCACGCTCAATAACATACGGGCCTCGTCACGCGGGATACCGCGGCTTTGCATATAGAACAAAGCGTTCTCATCTAACTGACCGGTCGTCATACCGTGCGAGCATTTTACATCATCCGCATAAATCTCCAGTTGCGGCTTGCTATACATACGTGCCTCACGGGTAGCGCACAGATTACGGTTCGTCTGGTAAGCGGCGGTCTTCTGGGCATCCTCTTTCACCAAGATACGTCCGCTGAAGACACCTACGGCATGATCATTCAGTACGTTCTTGAACAACTCGTTGCTGGTACAATTCGGGACCGCGTGGGTAATATGGCTATAGGTATCCATCTGTTGCTCCTTGTCCAGAACGGACATACCGCATAAGGTAGACTCGGCATACTCGCCATTCAGTTCCACATAATAATTGTTGCGAGTCAAGCCATTCGTCAACGTAATACCGTTTATCAAGACATTGGTCGAGGCCGCCTGCTTTACGTGTACGGAAGAGAAACGGGTCGTAGACTCGCTGCTTTCTTCCAAATCATAATAATCAAAGCGAGCACCTTCCTCCGCAAAAATCTCAACCACTTGAGTCGCCAAGAATTTCACGTCGTCGATACTATGATCGCAAACCAATAGCTTCGCTTCCGAATGAGGTTCCATAATCACCAGAACACGACGGTTCGCCATCGTATCCACATCATTACGGAATATATTCACTAATTGGATAGGACGCTCAACTACGACATTTTTCGGTACATACACCACGAAACCATCTTGGGCTAACATCGTATTCAACGCGATAATACCATCCTTGCTACTCGGCGCCGCCTTTCCGTAATACTTGGAAGCGATCTCCGGATATTGCTCCGTAAAAGCCTTCAACCCTCCAGCATACACGCCTTCCGGCAAATGCGCTTTCGGTAAGTCCTTATCGTAAAACGTATCGTTCACGACAAAGTATAACGATGTGCTCAGGTTCGGCACGTCACAACGGAACACGTCATAAGGATTCACCGGGATAGCGACCCGGTTGATATTCAAACCGTAATCCGGAGCGAACGCTTGGGCTACATCCGTATATTTATAATCCTCGCTTCTCGTGGAGGGGAATCCGAGTCGCTCAAAGTTCGCCAAGGCATCAGCCCTAAGGGCATTCATCACCGGCGTACTATGACGACATACCAGATCCTCACATTGGGCGAAAAGATCGATATATTGTTGCTCGGCCTTCATATTACTCATCTCCCATCTCTTTCTTGATCCAGTCGTAACCTTTCTCTTCCAGTTCCAAGGCCAATTCCGGACCGGCGGTCTTCACGATACGGCCTTTGTAAAGCACATGAACCACATCCGGCTTGATGTAATCCAGCAGACGCTGATAGTGCGTGATTACGATAGCGGCATTCTCCGGAGTCCTCAACTGGTTCACGCCATGCGCTACGATACGCAAGGCATCGATATCCAAACCACTATCCGTCTCATCCAAGATCGCCAATTTCGGCTCTAACATCGCCATTTGGAAGATCTCGTTCCGCTTTTTCTCTCCACCGGAGAAACCTTCGTTCACGCTACGGCTGGCTAGTTTATTATCCAGCTCGACGATCGCACGCTTCTCACGCATCAATTTCAAGAAGTCCGTAGCCGAAACCGGTTCTAGACCGTTATATTTACGGTGCTCGTTCAACGCCGCACGCATAAAGTTCACCATACTAACTCCCGGGATCTCGACCGGATATTGGAAGCTCAAGAAAATACCCTCACGGCTACGATCCTCGGGAGAAAGATCCAGCAGATTCTTACCGTTGAAGATAACCTCTCCTTCCGTTACCTCAAAAGCGGGATTACCTACCAATACACTACTTAACGTACTTTTTCCGGAACCGTTCGGTCCCATGATAGCATGTACCTCACCCGCTTTCACCGACAGGTTGATACCTTTCAATATCTCTTTGCCATTTACGTTGGCATGTAAATTCTTAACCTCTAACATCTTTTCTAATTGAAAATTGAAAGTTGAAAATTGAAAATTATTCTATCCTACGCTGCCTTCCAGCGAGATCGTTAGTAATTTCTGAGCCTCGACGGCGAACTCCATCGGTAACTTATTCATTACCTCACGGGCATATCCATTCACGATCAAACCGACAGCCTCTTCTACCGAGATACCCCGTTGCTGGCAGTAGAACAATTGCTCCTCGCTGATCTTACTCGTCGTAGCCTCATGCTCCACGATCGCCGTCTCATTCTGAATATCAGCGTAAGGGAACGTATGAGCTCCACAAGTAGAGCTTAGTAACAAACTATCGCATTGGCTATGGTTACGGGCGCCTTCCGCACGGGCGGACACCTTTACCAATCCCCGATAGCTATTCTGGCTATGACCGGCAGAGATACCCTTGGATACGATCGTACTTTTCGTATTCTTACCCAGATGGATCATCTTCGTACCCGTATCGGCCTGTTGGTAATTATTGGTCACGGCAACCGAGTAAAACTCACCTACCGAGTTATCACCCGCCAAGATACAGCTCGGATATTTCCAAGTGATCGCCGAACCGGTCTCTACTTGCGTCCAAGAGATCTTGCTACCCTCACCTTTGCACAAACCTCGTTTCGTCACGAAGTTATAGATACCGCCTTTACCTTCCTTATCACCCGGATACCAGTTCTGTACGGTAGAATACTTCACCTCAGCACGCTCGTTCGCCACGATCTCCACGATAGCGGCATGCAATTGGTTCTCGTCACGCATCGGCGCCGTACATCCTTCCAGATAACTTACATACGCCTCATCGTCAGCGACAATCAAGGTACGCTCGAACTGTCCGGTATTAGCGGCATTGATACGGAAATACGTACTCAGCTCCATCGGGCAACGTACGCCCTTCGGTATATAAACAAACGAACCGTCCGAGAACACGGCCGAATTCAAGGCGGCGAAGAAATTATCACGATAACCAACCACGCTGCCCAAATACTTCTGCACCAAGTCCGGATGATGTTGTACAGCCTCGCTGAACGAACAGAAAATAATCCCCTTCTCCGCGAGATTCTCCTTGAAAGTAGTCTTCACGGAAACACTATCCATCACGGCGTCTACCGCCATTCCGCTTAAATGCTTCTGTTCTTCCAAAGGAATACCCAGTTTATCGAATGTTTTCAACAACTCAGGATCTACCTCATCCAAGCTCTTTGGTCCCTCTTTTTTCTTAGGGGCGGCATAATAGATAATGTCCTGATAATCGATCGGCGGGATATTCAAGTGAGGCCATGTAGGCATCTCCAACGTCTGCCAATGGCGAAAAGCCTTCAAACGGAACTCGAGTAACCATTCCGGCTCGTTCTTCTTGGCAGAGATAATACGGACCGTCTCCTCGTCTAATCCACGATGGATCACCTCCGTATCAATATCGGTAACGAAGCCGTATTTATAATCTCCGCTCGTTACCTCATTAATTATATGATTTGAATCCTGCATAATTAAAAATTAACCATTGATAAAAGCCCTTCATTCTCCTAATGAAAACAAATTATGTGGGAAAATTGTTGGTACTATTTGCTTCACGCTATAATAAAAACGAGATTCTATCTTTGATTGGCGATGAATCAAGACCGATCCGCGATCCACGAACTCCAGCGCGTTCAACAGCAAACTGGTAAAGACCAAAACGACCAGCAACCCGAAAAAACCACCAAACAAATGGTTGATAACGCTCAACGGTGTCGCCCCTACCACCTTGGTAACCAGTTCACCCGCTAGGATAAATACCCCCATAATCAAGATAAAACCCGCTATATAACTCAAGATCGTAACCCCTTCTTCCGGAAACCAACCCAACGCCAAGATATATCCTTTCAGCCAAGCCGCCGCTTTTCCGCAGAAAAAGATCGCGATCACTAGGGCTATAAGCGAAACAACCTGTTTGATGATTCCATCAAACAGGCCTTTCACAAATCCTATCCCTGCCAGACATAGCAATGTAATGTCCAACCAGTTCATCGTTATAACGTCTTCTTAATTTCTGTCTCTTCGTAAGCCTCGATCATATCGCCCACTTGGATATCGTTGAAGTTCGTAATATTCAAACCGCAATCCAAGCCAGCCACGACCTCTTTCGCATCGTCCTTGAAACGTTTCAAAGAGCCTAGCTCGCCGGCATAAATCACGATACCGTCACGTATCAAGCGGATCTTGTTCGTACGCTTGATCTTGCCTTCCTTAACCATACATCCGGCAACCGTACCGACCTTGGTGATCTTGAATACCTGCCGAACTTCCACATAAGCGGTAATCTCCTCCTTGATCTCCGGAGAAAGCATGCCTTCCATAGCGCTCTTCACCTCCTCGATCGCATCGTAGATGATAGAGTACAAACGGATCTCTACACCTTCCTTCTCGGCGTTTCTACGTGCTTGCAAAGACGGACGAACTTGGAATCCGATAATGATAGCGTTCGAAGCCGCTGCCAAAACCACATCCGACTCGGAAATCTGACCAACCGCCTTATGAATTACATTCACCTGAATCTCCTCGGTAGACAAACGGATCAAGGAGTCGGACAAAGCCTCTACGGAGCCATCCACGTCACCCTTCACGATCACGTTCAACTCTTGGAAGTTACCCACGGCGATACGACGTCCGATATCATCCAAGGTAAGCATCTTCTGCGTACGAAGACCTAACTCACGCTGCAATTGCTCACGACGGTTAGCGATCTCACGCGCCTCTTGCTCAGTCTCCAATACATTAAATGTATCACCGGCCTGAGGAGCACCGTTCAAACCGAGGATCAATACCGGCTCGGAAGGACCAGCCTTCTCCACCCGTTGATTACGCTCGTTGAACATCGCTTTGATACGTCCTTGATGAGTTCCCGCCAAAACGATATCTCCCATCTTCAACGTACCGTTCTCCACCAATATGGTAGATACATAGCCACGTCCCTTGTCCAAAGAAGACTCGATGATAGAACCAACCGCACGTTTTTTCGGATTCGCTTTCAAATCCAACAGGTCGGCCTCCAACAGTACCTTCTCCAACAACTCCTCGACACCGATACCTTTCTTAGCGGAGATCTCTTGACTCTGGTACTTACCCCCCCAGTCTTCCACCAAGTAATTCATATTCGCCAACTCCTCCTTGATCTTCTCAGGATTAGCATGTGGCTTATCGATTTTATTAATAGCGAAAACAATAGGAACACCGGCAGCCGAAGCGTGATTAATCGCCTCAATCGTCTGAGGCATCACATTATCATCAGCGGCCACGATAATAATCGCGATATCCGTCACCTTCGCGCCACGGGCACGCATAGCGGTAAACGCCTCATGACCCGGAGTATCCAAGAACGTGATACGGCGGCCATTCTGCAACTTCACGTTGTAGGCTCCGATATGCTGCGTGATACCACCAGCCTCACCAGCGATTACGTTCGCGCTACGGATATTATCCAATAAAGAAGTCTTACCATGGTCAACGTGTCCCATCACCGTTACGATAGGCGGACGGGCTACCCAATCCTCCTCGTTATCATCTTCCTCATCAGCGTTGATCGCCTCGACAACATCCGCGCTTACATATTCAGTCTTATAACCGAACTCCTCAGCCACGATATTGATCGTCTCCGCATCCAGGCGCTGATTGATCGAAACCATAAGGCCGATGCTCATGCAAGTACCGATAACCTCCGTTACAGATACGTCCATCATGTTCGCCAAGTCGTTGGCCGTAACGAACTCGGTCAGCTTCAATACCTTGCTTTCCAGTTCTTCCTGTTCCATCAACTCGTGCTCACGTTTCACAGCGGCGTCACGTTTATCACGACGGTATTTAGCCCCCTTATTATTCTTATTATTCTTGTTGGTCAAGCGAGCCAAAGTCTCCTTGATCTGCTTTTGAACATCCTCTTCACTAACTTCCGCTTTCACCGGCTTCTTCAAGCGAGGCTTACGGTCGTTATTCGGACGATCGTCACGATTCGGGCGCGGATAATTCGTACCCGGCGTATTATTCACGTCTACCCGATCTTTCTTGATACGTTTACGCTTCTTCTTAGCGTCACCTTCCTCACCCGGTTTAGCAGGAGCGTTCGGTTTAATCAAAGTCGGCGAATTCGGACTCTTATGAGGAGCGCCCGGACCGTTGCTATTATTACCCGGCCGATTGTTATTAAACTTTTGCTTCTCATCACGCTCTTTCCGCTTCTCCTCCTTCGTTTTCTTTTTCGGACGAGTCGATTGGTTAAGCGCATCCAAGTCAATCTTACCGGTTACCTTGATCTTTGACTCCAATTTAACCGAGTTCAAACGGAAAAGATTATCATCCTTTTCCTCGGTCTTCTCTACTTCCTGTTCCGGTTTCACACTTTCCACCTTAGGTTCCGCAACAACCGGTTGCTTCTCTACGGTTTTTTCTTTTTCCACTTCCACTACTATAACTTTTTCTTCTTTTTTCTCCGTGGGAGCCTGCGCAGGCTGCGCGGGTTTAACAGGAGCTTGAGCAGCGGGAGCGGCAGGCGCTTCCTTCACTTTCGGCTCTTCCTTTACCTTAGGCTCTTCTTTCACCTTCGGCTCCTCTTTAGCCTTCGGCTCTTCCTGCTGTTTTTTATGTTGTCCACCATCCAAATCGATATGACCCTTCATTACGATCTTAGGTCTGAATTCTTCCGGTATCACTGTCTTTATTTCCGCGGTCTTCTCTTCTTTCACAGAAGGAACCTCTTTCCGCATACGATCCGCCGCAAAATTACGATCTTTCTCTGGCAGATCCTTTCCAAACTCTTTTACGAGCAAAGCATACTGTTCATCACTGATCCTCGTGTTGGGATTATCCTCAACCGAGAACCCATTCCGGTGCAGGAACTCAACCACCGTGTTGATTCCCACGTTCAATTTTCTCTGTACTTGAATTAATTTTATAGGCATATCTAACTTTGTCGTAATACTTATTCGTTACCTTCATCTTCAAATTCCGCAGATAAGATAGCTAAAAGATCGTCCACGG
This sequence comes from Parabacteroides sp. AF21-43, assembly GCF_003635435.1. Lineage (NCBI taxonomy): Bacteria > Pseudomonadati > Bacteroidota > Bacteroidia > Bacteroidales > Tannerellaceae > Parabacteroides > Parabacteroides sp. AF21-43. The sequence goes on from NZ_QTMG01000013.1 coordinate 99,020, forward strand.
TCTGTTCTTCCAGATCGGCACGTTCAATAATCTCATTGCGGTCCATAGCAAGGACGCTCTTCGCCGTATAGCATCCTATATTCTTCAGTGCGTCGATCACCCAGCTGTCGATCTCGTCGGAGAACTCATCCAAGTAGATATCCTCCTCGTCCGCTCCTTCGATATCACGGAATACGTCAATCGTATACTCAGTCAACATACAAGCCAACTTAATATTCAGACCGCCCTTACCGATCGCTAAAGAAACCTCCTCCGGACGTAGATAAACCTCAGCTTTCTTTTCCTCCTCATTCACACGGATAGAAGAGATCTTAGCCGGGCTTAAGGCACGCTGGATAAACAAAGAGAGATTTGAGGTGTAATTAATCACATCAATGTTCTCGTTTCTCAACTCGCGAACGATTCCGTGGATACGAGAGCCTTTCATACCTACGCAAGCGCCTACCGGATCAATACGGTCATCGTATGACTCGACAGCCACCTTGGCACGCTCTCCCGGGATGCGGGCGATAGCCTTAATCGTAATCAAGCCGTCATTAATCTCCGGAACCTCCAACTCAAACAACCGTTGCAAGAAGACCTTATCCGTACGGGAAAGAAGGATCTTCGGGTTGTTATTATAGTTATCCACACGTTGAACGATCGCACGTACGGTCTCTCCCTTACGATAGAAATCGGTCGGGATTTGCTCGGATTTCGGCAGTAGCAACTCATTACCATCGTCATCCAGCAACAGGATTTCTTTCTTCCACACCTGATAAACCTCAGCGGCGATGATGTGGCCGATTTTATCCTTATACTTAGCGTACAAGCTGTCTTTCTGCAATTCAAGTATCTTTGAAGCCAAAGTTTGGCGCAAGTTTAAGATCGCACGGCGTCCGAAGTCTGCGAAATGCACCTCGTCGGTCACTTCCTCGCCCACCTCACAGTCGGCATCGATTTTACGGGCCTCCGTCAACGTAAGCTGCAAGTTCTCATCCTCCAGTTCATCATCAGCCACAACCGTACGGTTTCTCCAGATCTCGAAATCACCTTTCTCAGGGTTGATAATCACGTCATAGTTCTCATCCGTGCCAAACATCTTGGCGATCACGTTACGGAACGAATCTTCCAAAACGCTAATCATCGTATCTTTATCGATATTCTTCAACTCCTTGAACTCCGCAAGGGTGTCAATCATACTGATTGTTTCCTCTTTCTTGGCCATAATCTTACTTGAATCTTATTAAGTATTTTGTATATTTTATTTCATCAAATGTATACGACTCATCCTCCACCACAGTCACCTTCCGCTTAGCGCCTTCCGGTTTCACCTTCTTCTCGACAGAGACAACCACACCGTTCTCGTCGGCAGATTTCAACACACCGGTCAGCTTCGAGCCGTTTTTCAACAGCATCTCCACCTCGTTTCCGATGTTCTTGACGTATTGGCGAAGTACCTTGAAAGGAGAAGTAATGCCGGCGGAGCCAACCTCCAGCTCATAATCCTCGACGTCACGATCCAGATGCTCCTCCAAATACCGGCTCAACTCGGCGCAATCATCAATGCTTACCGCTTCATCGTTATCAATTTCAACGACTATCAGGTTTCCCGGTTTAATCACCACGTCTACTAAATAATTGCTTGAAGAGGCTAGTTTTTCCTCTATTAATTGGCTTACCACTTTCTTTTCTATCATACACATATCTGTTAAGAACAAAAGAAGGGGACTACCCGCCCCCTCCTCAACTTCACTTAATCGCCCGCAAATATACAAAAAATCAATGAGTTCTCAAAATATCCTCATCTTTTTACAGAAAAAATTAATACGACACAAACCGGATTACTATCCATAGTAATCAGAATTAATATCTATAGAAATCTGATTTACTATTGATAGTAATATTTATTAACACTTTTATGCCTATCTTTGCTGCCGAATACGAAGGGGTGCTCGCAAAATCCTTCACGAAAGGAGCGGGCTGAGATCATACCCATAGAACCTGTACAGGTAATGCTGTCGTAGGGATTCATGCTTCTCCCATCCTTTCTATTCATCTATTTAGTTTTAAAGCAAAAAGATGAAAAGATGAAAAATGTATTGGTTATCTTGGCCGGCTCCTTGCTAGCTACAACCGTCAAGGCGCAAATGCCCAGTCCGGTCGACTCCTTGAAAATCTCAAAAGACGTATCTTTGGATGAAGTGGTTATTACCGCTACCAAAGTCGGGAAAGAAACCCCGGTAGCTTATAGCGACATCTCCAAACAAGAGCTAAGCAGCCGGAACAACGGGCAAGGTATCCCATTCCTTATCTCCCAATCCCCGTCTGTTATCATGACCTCGGATGCCGGAACAGGTATAGGTTACTCCGGTTTTCGTATCCGGGGTACAGACGCAAACCGTATCAATATCACGATCAATGGCGTACCGGTTAATGACTCCGAGTCTCATACCGTATTCTGGGCTAATATGGCCGATATAGCCTCCTCGGTAGAATCGATCCAGATCCAACGAGGCGCCGGAACCTCTACGAACGGAGCCGCAGCTTTTGGCGCTACAGTCGCCATGCAGACCGAGAAACCGTCCTTAAAGCCTTACGGCGAATATTCCGTATCAGCAGGTTCTTTCGGTACGCTGAAGCATACGGTAAAAGGCGGTACCGGATTACTTTACGATCATTTCGCTTTCGACGCCCGCTACTCCAATATCCGTAGCGACGGCTTTATCGATCGTGCCTCCGCCCGTATGAGCTCTTACTATGCCTCCGCCGCTTTCTATGCCGATAATACATTGATTAAATTCCAAGCCTTCGGAAACAGCGAGAAGACCTATCAAGCATGGAACGGTGTTCCGTCTTATTTACTTGACACAGATCGTAGCTATAATCCATGCGGAGAATATGAGGAAGATGGAGTGAAGAAGTTTTATAACAATCAGACGGATAATTATTGGCAACACAACTACCATTTAATGGCCAGCCAGCGTATCGGAGATTTCTGGAATATGAACCTGACCCTTCATTACACCGATGGTAACGGATATTACGAGGATTATAAATCGAAAGCCAAATTCAGCAGTTATAAGCTACCGGAATATATCGATCCGGAGGGTAATACCGTAAAAAAGACGGACCTTGTGCGCCGTAAATGGCTCGACAATTATTTCTATGGAGCCGTTTATAGCGCGAACTATCAACATGACAACACCCGCCTTACGCTGGGAACCGCCGTCAACAACTATGTAGGCGACCATTTTGGCCGGGTAATGTGGACCAAAAGCGCAAACGTCTTGCCACAACCGGATTACGAATATTACCGCAATACCGGTAAGAAATTAGACTACAACGCATACGCGAAATTGACCCAACGTCTTTCCCCTCTTTTCACCGGCTATCTGGACTTACAATACCGTGGGATCCATTACACCATTAAGGGAAACGATGACAAAGCCGAGGAAGAGCTGGACATTCATAAGAACTGGAACTTCTTCAACCCGAAAGCCGGTATAAACTTCCATAATAACGGCCATAACGCATTCGTCTCTTTCTCCGTCGCAAATCGGGAACCGAACCGTGACAATTTCACGGAGGCAGGCCCCGAAGAACGTCCTACCCACGAGACCTTATATGATTACGAGGCCGGTTATAGTTTTGGTAACAACCGTTTCCGGGTTGGAGCCAATCTCTATTTCATGGATTACAACAACCAATTGATCCTGACCGGCAAGATCAGCGAGATCGGCGAGGCCCTCACTTCCAATATAAAGGATAGCTACCGAATGGGCATCGAGCTTACCGGAGGTGTACAAATCACCTCTTGGCTGAATTGGAACGCAAACGTAACCCTCAGCCAAAATAAAATCAAGCATTTCGTGGAATACGTGGATAACTGGGATACCGGAGTACAAGAGATCAACGATCTAGGTACAACGAATATCGCTTTCTCCCCAGACCTAATCGCAAACAGCATGTTCGATTTCGCTTACAAAGGATTTATCGCTAGTTTCAACTCGCAAGTAGTAGGCCGCCAATACATAGACAATTCAAGCAGCAAGGATCGTTCCATCGATCCCTACTTTATCAATAGCCTACGTATCGGTTACGCCTTCCAGCCTAAGTTCATGAAAGAAATAACCCTAGACGTGACTATCAACAACCTCTTCAACGAGAAGTACGAGACCAACGCATGGGTATACTCGTATATCGAAAACGGCACACGTAAAAAGGATGACGGTTATTTCACCCAAGCTGGCACGAACGCCATGGCCAGGATCACCTTCAAATTCTAACTTAATTTTCAATTACTAAAATGGTTTGGCTAGAATACTTCGGAGTAATAACCGGTCTACTCTATCTCTTTCTAGAGATTAAACAACATAAGGCCATGTGGGTGGTGGGATTCCTCACCTCCCTCGTGTATGTATTTGTCTTCCTGTCCGCTAAGATCTATGCGGACATGGGATTGCAAACCTATTACGTAGGAATCAGCATATACGGTTTCTATCAATGGACCCGGAAGAAACATGAGACACACAAGGAAAACGACAGTCTTCCCTCCGACCGTATCCTATACACCCATCTGAGCCTTCCGCTTTTCGTGGGGATTATCGGAACATTGGCCGTTGTATTCGCCATCTTATGGTATCTCCTTCATCAATTCACGGACTCTCCCATCCCCGTAGGCGATGCGTTCACCACGTCGGTAGGCATTGTCGCTACTTGGATGCTGGCAAGGCGAATTATCGAGCATTGGATTTTTTGGGTAATCGTAAACCTCGTTTCCGTATATCTTTATTACCTTCGGGGCTTGTATCCGACGATGCTACTCTATTTTTGCTATGCGACACTAGCCATAGTAGGCTATTACAATTGGCGGAAGAAAGGGGAAGAGTTTTGAATTATGAATTTTGAATTATGGGAGATAATATGGAAAGTCTGGAAGGAGGATGTGTGATCGTAGCGAATGGGAGATTTCCTTCCGCTGAGTTACCCTTGAGATTATTAAAGGAAGCGAAAACGATTATCGCTTGTGATGGAGCCGTAAAGACACTTTATGAAAAGGGTATTCATCCGGACGCTATCGTAGGAGACTTGGACAGCATACCCGCCGGCCTGCGCGAACGCTACGCAGACCGAATCCATCATGTAGAGGACCAAGAGATCAACGACCTCACCAAATCCGTCCGTTTCGCCCATACCCAAGGCTATCGAGAAGTTCTCATATTAGGAGCTACCGGATTGCGTGAGGATCATACATTGGGAAATATATCCCTTCTTATGGACTATGCCCACTTATTCACGCAGGTGGAGATGTTATCCGACTATGGCCTTTTCACTCCTATCTTAAAAACAACAACCTTCGCTTCTTATCCGGGACAACAAATCTCCATTTTCGTTCTTTATCCCGAAGGAGAGATTAGTACGGAAGGACTCCGTTGGCCCATTCGCCGGCGAAAGCTCACCTCATGGTGGCAAGGAACTCTCAACGAGGCTTTGGGAGACCAATTCACCGTCACTCTCTCCCCGGATTGCCGGGTAATCATTTACAGGGAGGCATCCCATACAAAAGAATAGTCCTGAAAAGTATCACTACTTTCCAGGACCCTTACACCCCTCAACTTTACATGCTTAAATAAGAAGCGTTCGCTTCCTTATCAAGCAGATAATTTTTTTAACTCATTCTCTTTCCATTCGGAAAAACCTTCTACCCTATCCCTTATCTGGAACTGTAGCTTATCGTCGGCAACCAACTTCAGCACAGCCGTGGGAGAAAGCGGCAAATACATATCATTCACGGCGAAAAAAGCCTTCAGTAAGACCACATCATAGTCGCTGCGGATCACTTCTTTCTTTAATACAACCGGTACCTCCATCTGAGTCAGATAATAGGCTGAACGTTCGTATGCGCACCAAGCATCTCCTTCCAGATACAGATAGACACTGTTTGGATTATCTACCTCATGAGGCAGAACCAACTCTACTACATCTGATGCTTGTTCCATATAAAAGAAATTATTATTAATATTTGTCTTCATGACATTTACAAATTAAGTGCCTTCTGCCCTATACCTAGGGAGGAATAGCTATCATTTTACAGCGTTGAAACTATCAAATACCGCATTATCCTCTATTTTCTTGCGCAATTCCTCTAAATTTATCGCCGCGGCCTTTACACCCATATCCTGAGCCTGCTTCAATAGGGTCTCCGCTTCTGTCAAATCACCGGTCAACATACTTAACACTCCTTTTGCGTGAACCGCCTCCGGAGCGTTCCCCGCCTTCGCCAAATAGTTCTTAGCGGAAGCATAATCACCCTTGCCCATAGCGATATTCGCAGCGTTAAGATTCGCTACCGGATCATTCGGGAACATACGGACAGCAATATCAAATACATTATCATATTCGTCACTACCGATCTCATAGCTGTTAGCCACCGCGAACATCTCCCCTAAACTTAGCTGTTGCGGACGAGTCTTGATGATCTCACGCCCCTCATCCACCGTAAACTCACGCACCGTATAATCAATCTTATATTCCGAACGACGTAACGAAGGGAAAATATCTTTCAACACATAACGGAAAGCGGCGCCACCACCCAAGGCACGTAACTTAGCCTCCTTGCGATCCGGATCATCCGAGCTATCGATAATCGCCAATACCTCGCTACGATTCGGCACATTCGGATCGGCCTCTACCTTTTCCTTAAAACCGACCCAATCTTCCGGTTCCGAGCTCATCGTGAAAAAATCAGCCTTGAAGTCATTCTTCTGGCGGATATAGTCACGTAACGCTTTGACACGATTATCCGCCAATTTCTTATTACTAGCGTAAGAGCCTTCCGGTGAGGCATATCCTTTCAGTACGATACCTGTCGGTTTCACGTTCTTATCCTCTGTAACGGTACGGATCGTATTATTGATCTTCGCCAACTCCACCGCATTATTACGGAAATCAGGAAGAATCTGATATTTACCCACTTGGAAGTCCAAGAAAGCCGTACCAACTTCCGCACGATGCTTCTCCGTCTCTGCCATCGGCGTGATATAAGAGAATGTAGGCTGAACCTCATAGCGCTTATCCGGACGACGACGAATCTTGTCCGCGATCAATAACGGACTACCGGCCTCTTCCTTACCGCAACCGCATAGATTCGGGTCTAACACGACACGTGCGTCTTTCATCCAATCCTCAAAAGGCACGGCGGTTTTATAACTTACCACTTGATCTTCCTTATCGGCTTTCAAGATAGTATAATGAGGTACGTCGTTCAAATTATCTAAAGCGACCTCACGGTTATATACTTTCTGGCGGATACGTCCGTTCACCAAAATAGAAGGAAGCCCCTCTTTTTGCGAAGCCGACTCCAAGACGGGGGTCAGTTCCAAATAGCTACGGGATTTCACCGCATCGCCACTTACCGTCACCACGGCATCGATATACACCGAGTCGCCCTTCTGTACCACGTCGTTACAAATCACTTTAACCCCATCCGAGGCAGTCTGTCCCATGATTGCCGGAGACACGACGGCCATCATAGCCGCCATCATATATGTATTTATCTTCTTGTTCATCGCTTGGGTCATTTAATAAAATAAATAATAGAAATAGCGGCTTTCGTAACCCCGAAATAATCTTTCGTATCGCTTTTCAATACGGTTCCGCAAGTGGCACAAGGATATTTATCATAATCCAGATGCGCCCAACCAATACCCAGCACGGCTTCCATGCTCCACCGGTCGCTCAACAACCACTGATAGCCATAAGAAAGTCCGGCTCCATACAAATTACCTTGATACCGATGATTCTCCATATTCTTGCTCAAGAACTTCAGACCTCCAACATTGTAATCCGCATAGTGCGCATGCAAGCCGAAGAAATGTCCGTTGAACTTCTCGCACAACCAATAACGAGCTTCTGGTTGTACCAGCCAATGTTTCATACGAGCCTCATCGCCAAACTTCCATCCATTATAGTTGCCGGATAGATCTAGCGACCACTTTTTCGCCAAGCCAACCTCTACGCCCAAGTTGATCGTAGCAGTCGCATCATAGAGCAAGTTCGACTTCACCGCGAACTTCTGGCCGTAAACGCCTGTCGTAGCTACCAAGAGCAGGACTAGGAAAAGAATTCTCTTCATATCGAATATTTTTTCGTTTTTATTATACATTCATGAATGCCTTCACTTCGACAAGCTCGCATTCAACCGTTTAAGTAATAACTTACCAGGCTTAAACTTCACGCTTCTACGAGCTCTTATCATATAAGCCACTCCATTCCTAGGATTTCTGCCGATCCGTTCGGTTTGTTCCCAAGCGGAGAACGTCCCAAAGCCCAATAGCATCAAAGAACCATCACTTTCCAAAGCCTCTGTTGTAGTCTCTTCCCAAGCTTGAACAAAGCGCATCGCCTCCGCTTGCGTAACCGACAATTTATCAGCCAATGTTTTCACGAGTTCTCTCCTATTCATCCCTTTCACTTTTAATTTGCATCACAAAAATAGATTATAACATTTCTTAGCACGATAGGTGTGAGTTTCAACTTTAAAGGGTAAACCTACCAACTATCCTTGATTGATAAGAACACCTATTCATTTCAAAGAAGGTGATAGGAACACCGACACTTTATAAAGACAGCAAGGGGCAGACTTGTGTAAGCCTGCCCCTTATCAGTCATACTGTATTTATCAGACTCGGATTCTATTAACACCATCAATCCGCATCATCCACTTCTAATTCTTAATCTCCTCCTTGCGGATAAGGTTCTCAAGGTCATTCACTTCCTCCAAGGAAAACCCCGTAGATTGGGCGATCACAGCCGGATCCGCCCAAAAGTCTTACCTGTTTGCTCGTTTGCCAGAACCACGTCCGTTCGCCATGAAGGGAACTCGGGAAGGCTGAAGTTCAGAAAACGTATCTATGTCGTAAAGGTAAGGACTATTTTCCGAATAAAAAATCTCGTCTAGATAAAATAAGCCATTCATATCACTTTAGTATCAAAGATCAACCTGTTAGCCAAACGAACATTATCTGATCCTTTTGATCAATATAAGACGCATATCGTGGCATTCCCTTTTAACGAAAGCCACACAATAAAGACATGGAGCGCCGCTTTATTCATGTTTTAGGATAAAAAAGGACGGTTTTCAACGCACATTAGGAGGCAAAAGCCTACACATACGGTGGCGTTGGGCATCGTAAGCGGTCGCTAATAGGGTTATAAGCGGTCGTGAATGGGCATTCTTGTACCGTTACACCCCAGTCGTAAGCCTGTTTTTCCCCTTTTCACCCTACTTGATATGAATTACGATGAATTAATTTAGCTAGAATGAAAGGGCATTTTTCAACATCTACGTATATGCTAAGCAATTACTGTTTTTTTCTTGCGTATTTGGAGGCAAGTCGTAGGTCGGGACGGAAAAAGGGATTCTCCGGGAGTTAAGAATACAAAGTGTCAGATTGATTTCTGTTAAATAGAGAGAGACGCAGCATGCTGCGTCTCTACAACTAGATATATCAATTTATTTTTCACTCCTCACACAACGAACAAACATGCCGTTATTCGTATTTAATGTTCCGACATTAATAGGAACATTGGTATTCAGAGAATACCAAAAATCTATAAAAAGCATATTCGTATCAGCATGAGAGTCACCAGATCCAGACCAATAAAAAGCCCCATATCGATGGGCTGTATTATAGAGAAGTCGACCTCCACCCAAATACCCAATACCAATCTCATCAATCCCTGTATCCTCTGCAGCACTCCCATGCTCAGTCATAACAGCCTTTCCATAAGAGAAGAACAAATTGACAGGTTCTCCAGTAGAACGAACCATTAATGTCCCTTTAGCCGGATTGCAATCTATAGTTTCATCTATAACCGCATTGCCTTCTGAATCCCACTGCCAACCAAAAGGAGTATTCTCAACCGGACAACTATCATCATACACATATCCTCCATATGTAAATAATGTATTTTTCTCCGTAGCACTCTTAATAGCACTGTAATGGCTAGCCGCAGGAACTTTATAACCACTCGGACATGGACCTTGCCCATACTCCCATTTGTATTTTTCATTGCGCATGTCCTCCGATGTTTTTTCTTTCCAATTCAAATGCTTATTACCATAAGTCACATCCCATGGTGTATAATAGGAATCTGAAGCCCCTCCTTGATAAAAATATCCAGATTGGGTCGGAGCGTTGGTGATAGAGCCTTTTGTCGTACAATTGAATAAAGACCAAGTTGCCCCACCATCCAACAATTGCGTATCCGCATAACCTTGACGCAAATAAATCATATGCTCGCAACGGTTATTATGATAGGTTACCTTGATAGCGCCATAACGATTGGTGGAAGAACTTCCTGTGCTCGAATTCGGTTTATAATTAAAAACAATATCACCTCCAGTACCTGTAACAGACTCCGATGTTCCGACGACAGACTGTCCGTCATCTGTAGATAGCGTAAACCAATCTCCAGCGGTAATAGTAGCTGTCCAAGGGCCAATAGAATTCAATATCTCATACTTTCTCTTCTCCTTATTAAATTCTCGCACCTTAACTTTGACAAGCTCCCTGTTGTCCCATTTCTTATAGAAAGCTATCGGATCGACCAAACGGATAACTTGATTGACAGTTACAGTTTTAGAGATTGATTTTCCATCCTTCCCTGTAGCCGTAATCGTCACGGTATTAGTTATGTGATCCTTACTACTAATATTCGTTTTCTTCGTGATAACTCGAATCGTATTCGTATTTTTATCATACGCACCAATCTGGAAATCCTCACGATTTGAACCTTCCACACTCCATGTACAATTATCAAACCAACCATGGTCTGTTGGCAACTTCACTTGGATATCACTTATAGAGCCTATCCGATACCCGATATAAATATCATCCACCGTAAAATCCCAGTTGAAATCTTTCGTCACACGCCAAGAAGCCTCGTCAACCCCGCCCTTACCAGTTAGATTAAGCGTTACGTTATAATGGGCGTTTCGCTCTACCTCAAAATTGGTAAAAGCGTTATCTCCTAAGAAAAAACGATAAACAATCTTCCCATTAGCACCCATTTCTGAATACTCTGCTTCCACACGAATATAAGAACAAGTCTTATCCGTTTCCACAGTGGCGACATCCTTTATAGGGGTGTTACCTAAACTTGCCGGGGTTTTATAAGCCTCTACATACTGTCCGTCTTTCAGTAAGCAGACACCATCCGGTTGCTTATTCTCATACATAAAGAAAACACTGTTATCTTTCATTGAACTAACATTTTCTACCGGATTGGAAAATTCGATCATATCAGCCTCCGTTATATAATCTGAAGGTGACGGATTTGCCGGGATTAAGTTGTTCATAAACAATTTACCAGTAGCCGGTACTTGATGCAAAGATACTTTTAGGGGCTTGATCGTACGATCTTTCAATCCAGAAGTATTCACAGATACGGATATCATAGCGTAAATACGCTTTAACGAAAGGATGGCAGAACCTTTTCCTCCGCTAACTGATACATCATCAGCGGATGCGCTCATTACCATCTTTGGCAAATTATCTAACGTTCCATACGATAGATTATCTATCTTATCGAACGGCTCCGCACTCAAATCAGATTCTGCGTTCGCAATTACTCGTACACGATAAGAACCATTCTGTAAAGCTATATCGTAATTAACCGCCTTATTCTCTTCGTTATTATTTACGGTAAAGCCATTCAAGGCTGCACCGGTCAAATACAATCCTTTAACTAAGCGATTATTATCCTTATTATACACAAGGATATTCAAATCGCTAATAGCATTAGCATCAGTAGCCGAGGCTTTCGTGAGCGGAGAGATCACGTCGCTAGCGGAAACGCTCAAGGACAGTCGTAATCCATCAACATTCTGCTCTCCTCCATTCACTTCCGTCTCTTCCATGCAGGAACCTAGTCCTAGCATTAACAGGCCCAAGAACAAGGCATATATATTTTTTATCGCTTTCATAATATTCTATTTACTGTTTAATTAAAGTTTGCGCTAACATCTTTCCCAACCCAAGGAGCTACCCATATATTAAACTCACCTGTTGATTGTTTCAACATTCCTGTCACATGATAATAGTTACCGTGGATCAAACCGTCCGTGCATTCATCCGCTTTATATTCAGGGTTGATTGGGATGGAGTATTGATAGTCCGTACTCTCTCCGGTAGAAGTTATATCTATTTTAGATACGGTTCCACCCATTTCCAATTCTTCCGTATTGATAATAAACTTAGTGTTTGAACCTTCTCCCCAGCCCCCATCTTCATCCCATGTGGGATGAAAACCTGTAGACTTCAACTTATAAGTTGCTATTTCCTTTTTATCACCCTTAACGTATTCCCCAACTATCTTCACAGACAAGGCTTTTGTTAGATCACTGACCTTGTCTCTTTCATACGTGTAAAAAGATAAATTGACCTTAGTATCTGCCATTCCTCCTAGGATAGATCCATCTCTCAAACCAATCGCATCATTCAATTGATTTGTGGGGATAATCAGTTTCGATTGTGTATTCACATTCAATACTTGAACACTTATCAAATTAAACAACCATGTTGGAGTTGTAGTAGTTATCGCCATTGTAATAGGGTTTCCCGAAGAAAAACTTTCTATATGCGCATATTTATTACTAGTATTAGGTTGATTAGCACAGTCTTTATCCGCAGAGTTATTCCATGCCCGCGCTAACGCCTTAGCACCAGCTGGAACTTTTTCTCCCGATCCTGTTGCCTTCAATGCACCAGACTGATCCACATATACAATAACAGGTTTATTTTTGTTAGATGCGCTACTCATTCTTTTAGATAACTTATTGATAATGTCATCTATAGAATAACCATCCAACGTCCACTTACTCGTAGTCGTAGAGCCTTCCATCTTCGGCAACTCCACATCCAAGTCCAACTCTACTTTCGCCGCCAATTGCTTCAAATGGACATCCTTGCCGCCAGAAATCACACCGCTAGTAGCGGTAAATTTCATATCCTGCTCGCCTGCCTTTATCAAGGTTTTCGGATCGAATGTATAATAACCCTCTCCACCCAACGTACCAGTATAAGTTACCGTCTCGGCACTTAACCCATTATAATCCATTTCCGCATAAGACGCAACCTTGTCCTCCAATGGATTCACGATAGCTACCACCTTCAGTTCCGTGTTAAGCGGTAAGGTTAAACCGGTCAATTTAAAAGAGCCGGAACTTTGTGTCCCGACAAAACTGCCATCACCTAAGGTTCCAGTCTTAGAAATCAAGTATTTCCACTCGTTATCCACCTTCTTGAAGATGGAGACGAAAATATTGTTTATGTTAAGCTCATCCGCCGTAGCGTACTGATAAGTACCACCGGCATTTATCGCTTTCGTCTCCACGCCCTCAGTAGAGAAAGAGATCGAAACCGTACCTGTTTCCATCGGTCGCTCATCTATCAGCTTCTCTTCCGTACATGCGGTAAAGGCCAAGAGCGCCAAAAATCCTGTCAATACTATATCTTTTAACTGCTTCATGTTATGTTTATTTTACCCTGTTTACTTAACTGGTTCTCCAAAAATATCACCGACACTCAAGGTATTCGGTATCCAATCTTCAATTACAAAATCAATATCCTCGCTGGCATTACCTATTGTCACAGATAACTTATAGAGATTCCCCCCAACAACCTTCACCGCATCTCCCGGCTTTGTCTTGATCGGATAGGTACGATCCATTACCGCACCATCGACCTTATAGGTTATTTTCATGGAAGTCTGACGATCCACATCCGTATTATCATAGCCATAAAAACGGATCTTATCGTAAGTACCGTAAATGTCTTTCTTCGGATCACTCTGGTTCACATCGGTTGGCTTCAGAATATTATCATCTACTCCGGAAAAAGAGCTACCATACTCACCTACCACTTTAGCGCTTAGCTTAATGTTCAGCATCTGTACGGAAACGACCTCTACATTCGGTACTACCGGATACTCACCATCCACCTTTTCTTTACTCGTGTCTACCACCTTGAAGGAAGCCAGTTCAAACGCCGCAACTCTCTGCGATACGGGAATTGTTATTTTGTTACAATTCACGTCATCGTGAGTAGCCAATTGAGTAGTTGTTTTATAAGATCCAATGGGTTGTTCTCCTACTTTTACTAGAAAATTAGGTTCTGCCAACTCTACATCTCGAATACCCGCTATGGTTGTACAAGCCAATAACTTATCGGCAGTCGTCTGTGTCAGGTTCGCCACCGCATAAGCCGTAAGTGCTGGCTTATCACTTGGCACTTTCACGATCATGTGGCGCTTGATATCCGTAGTAAAGGACTCGCTACTCGTCTGCAAATCGCTTGTTGCGTACCAATAAGAAGACAATACATTGTCATCTTTAATAATAGCTACAAAACAATTACTGATAGAAGATTCCGTAGAAGTAACATCATTGGGATTTTCCGTTATTTCACCAGCCTTGGTCATAGAGCTTTTGCCGGAAAGAGAGAAGGCAAAAACGGCCTCGGTGTTTGCGATATTCGTCCCAACGCCTCCCATATCCACGTTATTCAAAATATCGTCTTCCATGGAGCAGGACACTCCGATGCAAAGGAAGCATAACAATGCTAGTATATTCTTTATTTTCATAATGGATTGAATTTTTCTCTTGTTTTACGCTAGCAAAATTAGAGGAATCCATTATTCGACACGATAGGCGTAACTTTCAACTTTAAGGGGTAAAACTAGCATATTGGAAATAGCATTTTAAGGGTGTGGTTAAAGCTATCTTAGGCGATAGGGATACCTATGCAGGGTGCAAATCCATCCATCATAGGACAAAAAAACGGAGCCCGGAAATTCCGAACCCCGTTCTCGCTATTAATCGTTATGAAAGAGTTTAATCAATTCACGTCTGTCTCGGTTTGCGTGATGACCGTCCAAGGCTCAACCTTAATACTGAAACTGATACAAGCGTTCAACTCGCTTGTGTCAGGGTCCTTTGAGCCTTCACCGGTTATCGTAGCGTATATCTTATAGATGGTATTACGTTGTACACCAATAATGCCACTAGCCGCATCTTGCTTAATTGGTATACGGTAGTAGCGATCTTTTTTAACCACATCATTACCGAGTCCTTCCGTTTTTCCTTTTGGATACCAATCGCCTCGAAGAATTAACATGGTCTGTATATATCCAGATGGAGTATCACTTTTACCCGGATCTGAAGGCATATCTTTATCCCCCTTCATTTCAAACACATAAAATTGAGGCATATCTTTACGTCCTTGTTCATCACCGCGAATCGTTTGATCATTAAAAGAGAACCAATTTTTAGCATTATAATCTATGGAACCATCGGCGTTCAAATTAGAAGAATGACTATGACCCGTCATTGCGATAAGTACCCCCTCATCCATTTCACAATGTAAAGAAGCTACATTTTTACTACCGTTCACTAAGAAATAGTCATCCCGGTTATAGCTACAACCATGAGAATACGCTTTAGCATTGTCCAAACTATACGGTTCCGCGTCAGCATAGATAAGGGAAGTATTGCTAGCGTTCGCAATATATACATCTTTCAACTCAAATGACGCGTTAGCATAATTGTTCTTGAAGTCGCAATCAATAGCTTGAAGTTGGACACGGGCTACATGGCGGGTTAATGGGATTTTATCAGCATCTGGAATACTTGCCGGATCATAAGAGGAACTTTTTTCAGTCCATCCTTCCGCTCCACTTGTTTTCTCAATCACCCTATGTGCTGCACCTACTGCCGCATTGTTTGTATATATAATAGAAGGGGCTGTAGATCCTTTCACCCAATTATCATATGTTGTTCCTGCCAGAAGCTTATAACTACTACCTCCACCAATCGTAACTATCTGGCTGAACATCGGTACATAGTATCGCATACCACCCATATGCACATACGAAAAATCAACGAGATCTTCAAGTTCGGCAGTTTTCACATCCCCCAAATTAGAAGGAGGCGTAGCAAGTTTCGTATTCGCCAGAAATATCACTTTCAATTGCGTATCGGAAAGTTCACCTGCCGCCGTAGCCTTTACCTTAACAACGATATCCTCAATGGTTTTCACGGAGTTGGTGCCATCCGAAGTTACCGTTTTCATAGCGGCGAATTTATATGCATCCTCGTTCACCCCATTGTCTACATAAAACAAATAGGCGGTTAGTTCATTAATAAATTGCTCGTTATTACTGCCAGATTCTAGCACAGCATCACCGCCCTCTTCCGTTGCACCTTTTGTCTGTATCCCATCCAAAGCCGTAGCGGTAAGAGAGACGTTCGCGTCTATCATCTGATAGTTCTCTTCCGGTATCTCGATGCCATTCGAGCTATCGTCCGAGCAGGAGGCAAAAGTGCATGCGGCGAAGGAGGCTAATAATAAATGTCTTAGTTTCATATCCTTTTGTTTTTTCTTGTTTATACTAAATTTCATTCCCTATGATTCCATTACTTAGTCTATTACCGGATGCTGCATTACCGGGCCCCAGCCTACTACCTGCACGGCTATATTCAAGTTGGTATCTACCTCGGGTTCCGGATCCGGACCTGGGCCCGGGTCTGGCGTTACGGGAATATTGTCGAAACTTTCGCCGTCAAAATAAATACGGAGACGGTAAACGTAGTTGCGACGGATGAAATTATGATCATAGCCGTTCTGCAAGCCACCCGCATTGATCACCGCCGTGAAGATTTTCGTATGGTCCTGATAACTGGAATTTCCCCGTAAGGTAGCTTTTACGGCGATCATCGTGTGATCGTCGCTTTTCATATTTTCCATTACATAATGAACGAATGGCGTATTGGATATCGAAGCGCCATCATTTACCAACAGATCCTCGAACGAGGTATCTTCCGAATTTCGCACGGCATCGGGAGCCTCTGTCTCTCCCCAATCCGCCTCACTGAAATAGTAAGACTTTGTCTTCATATTGTAGATGCCTACCGCATCGATTCGCACCTCACGTCCGGCGAACGGCGTTCCGGCAAAACGAGTGGATATATTCACCAAATCAATACGTGCGGCTACACGGGTCAAAAGGATCGGGTCGGAGATGCCATCCACATTCTGATCGCCAAGATCCGTATATCCTAAATAGTTATCTTCCTCAGATAAAGTGGATTTTGTAACGATCACTTGACTACTCATCGTTAGGTTCGTTTGCGATTGCGAGGAGAGGTCTACCAAGCGAGTCTGGAACTCATCATATGTAGAAACGGTAGATAATAAATCTCTCGGTACGTTCGCCAAGACAATGATCCGTGCCCGGACAGCCTTCGTTGTCGGCACATCGGCTATTATGGCGGAATGTTCCGCCCCGGAAAGAGCCTCCCATTTATAACCGAGCAGTTCCGTGCCGGTCTCATTAAATACTACCACTGCCAAATTATTGATATAAGCCTCACCCTCCAACTCATTCACGTCATTGGGATTATAGGCTTTCGTAGCCGTACCGGACGCCTTGACAGCGACGGACAGCTTAGCGCCTTCTAAGGGAAGAACCGGATCCTCATCTTTAGAACAACTCACACAAGCGAGAATCGCCAAACCGGATAAAAATATGTTCGCTAATAATTTCATGTTCGTATCGTATTTCTTATTTATATATGATGAGGTACCCTTTAATGCATCGGAATATCTTCTTCCACTACTCCCCAAGGACGAACGGTTGCCCGGACGGATAAGGTTCCGCCCTCACCCCATTCAAGGATCAGATGGGTATTCTCTCCCGCGCTCGTATAAATAGGATCACCGTTCTCGTCTACCTTGGCCGAGCCTAACGATACTCCATTGGCGCTTATCGACACAGCCATATCCTGTCCCGGACAAGCGGTTTGCATAGTAGGAGTTATCCATTCAACCCCGGACTCGTTCCACGCACCTTCCGGATTATAATATACGCTATCGCCAATCTGCGTGCCACGGTAATCAAAACCACTTAATGTATTATTCAAGTAGAAGTCGCAATCCGCGGAACTTCTCAACCCCATCCTGCCGAGTTGCTCTTGCAACCCTCGGGTCTCGATCGTGACCGTACCCACTTTCGGACGAATCACGATCTCAGTCTCCTTCGCTACGCCTCCGGCTTTTGTCAACACTTGTTCGCTACCATAATAAAGGCTATCCGGGGTAACCGCCAAACCATCTTGGCTTTTCAACATCACTTTCAAGTCCTCTATGGTCTGGGCCTCCGATACGGATTGCTTTTCACCCAAGGCATTCACGTTGCCCCATGCCACGATACGTAGACTACGATCGGCGGTATAGCCATCCAATACGATCTCATTGCGGGAACGGATAAAGTTCTTATCCAAGCGACGTTTCTCCAAGTAATTCAGATTCTCGTCGAATATATACAGATCGGTAGATTCCATCCATCCGTATTCCGTTATATCATCTCCCTTGATATTCTCGACCTTCAGTTTGAGCGTATAGCATTGATCCAAATCCTCCTTGATGCAGCTAGTCGCTATCATAACGAACAAAGCCACAACTAAGAGAAGCAATTCCTTTGTAAACAGTATGTGTTTCATAATCCTAATTTTTTCTTATCAATTATTTTACCCAATATTGCTTTATTCTACTTCCTCATGGATAGTCTTCACGTTCCATGGCTCCACTTTCACGGATGCGCTCACGTTCGCCGATACCATCGGATCGTATGGGATCTCGGAACCGGGGCCGATGATGGTCAAGGTGATCGCGTATTTGTAGTTACGTTGGACGTAAAACCCACTCTTCTCTTCCGTACCACCAATCGTCACTTTTTCTCCAACAGGAATCGCGTAATAACAATTCTCTTTCGTAATAGACTCTTTCGCACCTTGCGGGAGATAAGTATAATCACCCTTTACGAGCAATAGAGTGTGGTTTGCATAAGCCGGATTAACATTAGATTCACCTGCATTAACTTCACCTTTTATATTCTCATAAACATAAAATTCATGATTCAAAGCCTCATCACTTGTTGTATTTTCTTGAACTAACATATCTCTTAACGACTGAGTCCCTTTCTTGTAAGAACCTTCGTCAATATTCCCTGAAAACTCTCGACCAACCATATATTTTAAATATCCAAGAGTCGGATCTGTAAAATCAATTATTTTCTCTATCGCTCCCCACTCTTCTTTAGAAGCCACATTTGAAACACCTTTTGCGCTTGCGATAAAGACTTCTTTTAAAACGAAGTTTTTACTTATATAATTCGCAGTATCGGGATTACTATGCGTTACCCGAGCTAAAGCGATCGAAGCGACATTACGAACCAAAGGAACTGGGCCTCCACCATGAACTTCCTGGCCTGTTTTTCCATTCACAGTTATCTCACTCTTCTCATCAGCATAACCTATATAGTTAATCGTATTCGCAACTAATGTCACATCAAGCACCCCACTACTCATCGTCAAACCTTTTTCCAAGGTCTCGTCGGCCAGATTGATTGTTGTTTCAAGAAAGTCAGTTATATCCTTTGCCTTTGCCAATTCAGCTTGGATAGCCGGGGCAGCGTTCGCCACAACCACGACCTGAGCATCACCCGCATACACGTCTTGCGGACCGACATCCTTTGTCCCATCAAGGTTAGGAGTAGCATCTTTTGTATATATCACACTCCATCCATCAACTCCAAACACCCCAACCGTTAGCGTATTCACGTCCGCATCCGTTGGAGTAGTTTCTCCGGTCTTCGTAACCGCCCCCTCCTCACTCTTGATAGCCAAAGCTAGTTGAGCTTTCTCCAAGACAGGAGCCTTTGGAATTTCTATTTCATTATCATCGGAACAAGCGGCAAATCCGCATAGCACCAACGATAAAAGAATGTATTTCTTGAATCTCATAGTATAATATTTTTTGTTCTCACATTAATATGTGACAAAAATAGAAAGGATATATCGTGGCGCTGATAGGCAGAACTCTCTATAATAAGAGACAAATGTATCAATTTCATAAAAGTGATAGGTTTCCCTACCTTTTGCAACTTTCACCTATAGAAAAAGGCTCAATCCGTGTATTTTATGCTACCGGGATGGTACTCGGATCATCCTAGTAACAAATATACATAATCACTTAAATTCAGCAAAATCATGGCAAGAAAAAAGCAAGACCCATTTCCATGCAGGGATCACCTTGATCTCCTTGCCTTCTCTATTGAATGTATTTTCCTCGTCTTTCGTGACAATGATAAGATTCTCGCATCCGGTCACCGAGGCGGCTTCCAGCAAGCCTTTGATTTCCCTTTCTCTCGTACTCGCATCCACCATATCCCAAGTGACCTGTATGAGTTGTATCACGTTATCCTCCCGTTGAAGCACAAAATCGCACTCACAATTTCCTTGATAGTAGGCAATCTTGTCCGAAGGGAGCCGCATCCGGTTCAGTTGCATGAACACGGTGTTTTCCAGATTTTTCCCATTGTCGTTGCTCTGCGGCATAAGCACGGCACCACGCATACCGTTATCTATACAGTAGTATTTATCAAGCGATTTCTGTTCCTTTACCAGCGAACGGTCGTATTTGGAGATTCGTGCGAACATGAAGATGTTACAAACATAATCAGCCCAAAGATACAGGTCATCCTTACTGACTTTAAGCCCTTGGGACTTGATGTCCTTGTAGATGGCATTGATGGAGGTAGGCTTGGTGAGATTGGCCATGACACGCTTGACGAAATACCGTACCACACCCGTATTGGATATCTTGTAATGTTCGGCCAAGTCCTTCAATATCATCGTGTCGAAATAGCCGTGAAGCAGTTTCAACTGCTCCGACCGGGATGACGTCAATACGATTTCGGGAAAAGCGCTTGCCTGATTGTATGCCTCGAAAGCCATCTTCAATCTTGCCCTGTCCTGTTCCAAATAGCTATTAGTGGCGATTCCCTTGAAACGGCAATATTCATTGAACGAAAGCGGATAGGTCTCGTATTCCAAGGGATATCCGCGCAGAGCCGAACTTAACTCTGTGGACAGCATGGTAGCATTGCTTCCGCACACATAAATGTTCTTACAATAAGATTTATAGACACGCAAGACGAAGTATTCCCAATCCTTAATCAATTGAATCTCGTCGAAAAACATATACACATCTTTTATGGGTATATCCGGAAACATCTCCATGTATGAAACTATCACATCATCCAAATCATCGGATGACATATTTTTCAAACGCTCATCATCAAACCCCAGCCATAATATATTTCTAGGGGAAACCCCTTCACGGACAAGCCCATTGATAGCGATCTCCATTAATGTGGACTTACCGCAACGACGCACACCCGGAACCGTAATGATCTTGTTTCGGTTGATCGGTAACTTTATGTCTCGCTCAATCACATCAAACGGAATTTCGCTTTGCTTGATGGCAATAAGAGATTTGATGACATCTTTCCTCATGATTTTCTTTTTTTATAGGACAAAGATAGGATTTATTTCCTAAATTACAGGAAACAAACATATTGATATTTCCTTGAAATTAGGAAATACTATACTGAAAAACTTACATAATCACTTAAATTCAGCAAAATCATGGCAAGAAAAAAGAATGAGATGAAAGCGAAAGAGCCCGTAAAGCTCCGGTTCAAGAAACTGTCGAACGCGAACCAGTCCATATATCTGGACATCTATTACAAAGGAAAGAGGTATTATGAGTTCCTCAAGCTCTACCTCACCCCGGAACGTTTCCCTGAAGACCGTGATAAGAACCGGATCACTTTGCGCTTGGCCAATAGTATCAAGGCACAACGGATCATTGATCTTCAGAACGAGATTTATGGTGTCCGTATGATAAACGGGCTCGGGAAAAAAACACTTTTAGAATTCCTCTCGGAATTGTCCACCGATAAATCCGCGCATGGCGACAAAGCCTATTCCCTACGATTAAGAAGTCTGGCCAATCATCTTAGAGACTATATGCCGCAATGCTTGCTTAAAGACATAGATACCGGTTTCGTGAAAGGTTTCATCGCTCACTTGCGTAAACAACCCTACCTCAAAAGCGACTTCACGATTCACGGTTATTACCGGCTCCTGAATGTCACACTCAATAAGGCGGTCAAAAAAGGACTGATCCTCTCGAATCCTTGTGGTTCGCTGGATACAGACGAAAAACCCCACAAACCTACCAGCCTGCGTACTTATTTGACCCTAGAGGAACTAAAGAGGTTAATCCGGACAGATTGCGCATGCCCAGAGGTAAAAAAGGCTTTTCTGTTCTGCTGTTTCTGCGGACTCCGGATCAGCGACTTGACCGCTCTTAGATGGGAAGATATGCAAAAAGAAGGAAATGATAAATTCCGTTTACAGATCATACAAAGAAAGACGAAAGAGGCTATTTATCTCCCATTGTCCGAGGAAGCGATAAAATACCTTCCCGCAAGGGAGAATGACAATGACAGGGTCGGCTTGATATTCCATCTACCTAGCCTCACGATTATATGTCAGGTATTAAAAGGCTGGGCCTTAGCCGCCGGCATCAAGAACAAGAAAGTGACCTTTCACGTAAGGAAACACAATGCTTTTGCTATCTAACTGAAAATTAAATAGTTCTCTTGTTATTTTTATTTAATAGGTAACTATTTAGAAACGAGCGAAATTCAGCGGCTTGTTTCATCTTGCATACATTCAAAGGACGTTTTTGTTATGCAAAAATAAGGTTTTCAAGTGAGAAAAACAAAATATCCTTAGGCTTTATCTCCTAAAAACTACCAGTAATGGGGGGCTGGAAAACAATCCTCCTTTTGAAGATATTTCTCTTCTTTTATGTACATATCCGCGTATGCTTTGCGGAACAAATGTCTTTTTCTATTATTAATATTCATCATTTCCTTTTTTACCAAACGCATCTTACTATCAGGTCTGTCCTTTTTTCTATAGTTGTGTCCCTGGCATAAGACTGTCCTGCCGGGTTACGGGTATGGAAGTGTTCCTCTTCCCCTTTGTCTGGCGGTTGCATCTCAAAGGTTCATCCCGGGCAAGGCAGCCGGTAACACAAGCAGGGCGGTCCGTCGGAGTCCACGTAATAATTTCACATTTTCTGTGTTTCTTTCTGTAAGGCTTCCTTCAGCGTCTGCTTGTCCAGTGTTTTCTGTTTCGACATGAGCAGCTGCAGGGCGCAACGGCGCACCACGTTGGTTATGGAAGGAAAGGTAAAAATAATAAAAGAATTGATTCGCTTCAATAAAAATCCAGTTTTTTTCATATCGGACACACGGCTTTTTCATTTAAGAAATATTGTTCATCGCTTGTAATTGTAGTAAAAATGCTTATATTCGTGCACAGCGATGCGGAAGCACCGCCTTAGGTGTTTCTTCTTATCGTTCATTTTTATTTTTTTTATAGGCGGAATTCAATAGAATATGATGTTGATATTGTCTTCCGCCTTTGTTTTTGCAATAGCAAAAATACGATTTATTTCGTTGATATACAACTTTTTATACGCAATATTACTAAAAAAGAAACACCTTGACTGTCTTCGTGGCAGCATCATGACTCATTTGAGAAAATTTGTATCCTCAGTCCCTGAATACCGCAGAACAAGCAG
>NZ_QTMG01000013.1:122575-123833 GCF_003635435.1 Parabacteroides sp. AF21-43
ATCATGACTCATTTGAGAAAATTTGTATCCTCAGTCCCTGAATACCGCAGAACAAGCAGAGGAAACTTCAAACACAAACTTGAAGATATACTCATGCTCGTAATATTGGGCAGACTCAGCAAGTGTATTACCAGAGCTGAAATACTTCAATTTGGCAAACGTCACTTGAAACGCCTGCAGTCGAAAGGGTTATTTCCGTATGGGTTACCCTCAGAAGCTACGCTCTGCCGTGTGTTTCAAAGCATCGACGATGAAAAGATGGCTGATCGAATGTCTGCTTTTGCAGAGGTTTTCCGCAAGGAAATATCCGCTTCGGCAACTGACATCATTTGTATTGATGGCAAGGCCATGCGAGGTACCTTGTACGACAACGGACGCAACCCTAATATCGTCTCTGCATATTCACTCCGTTCCAGCTTTACTTTGGCTACTGATGTTTGCAAAGAGAAAAGTAATGAAATCAAATCCGTGCCCCGACTATTGGATAAACTAGATGTGTCAGGATGTGTCGTCACAGCAGATGCCATGTCATGCCAAAAGGGGATAATAGACAAGATTAGAGGTAAAGGAGGCGACTTCGTGATCGAACTCAAGGCGAATCAAAGATCTTTGCGCTATGGGCTTGAAGACTCTATAAAAGCCACCACCCCAACTGATATCTACAAGGAAGGTCCATACTTGGAACACGGCAGGATTGAGTCAAGGGTATGCCGTATATTCCGTGGGGAAGAACTGATTGCCGACAGGGAGAAATGGAATGGAAATTTGACAGTTATAGAAATACTCACATCTACGGAGAAAAAGTCTGATGGCAGAAGTACGTCTGAACAGCGACTGTATATTTCAAGCCTGGATAGCAGTGCAGAGCGGCTTAGTCAGATAACCAAACAGCATTGGGCTATTGAAAGCATGCACTGGGATCTTGACCGCAACCTCCGCCAGGACAGCATAAAGCGTAAGGCTGAACGAGCGGCTAGGAACCTGGATACAATTCAAAGGATGGTGTTGGCACTGATTGCCGTTTGGAAGAACAGAAGGAAAAAAATATCAGATAAGCAAAAGGGAACGGCGCAGATAATAAGGGAGCTGGCGGTAAGCTTCACTAACGTGTTGCATTTTCTGGCTCAAAAATGAGAAAAATTCAGATTTGATATATTCGTAACGCATTGATTACCAATAATGGTATTTCCGCCCATGCCGCATTGGCATGGGTATGGGAATGGTACGCCCAATTCAAAGCTTAAATGAAAAAGCCGTG
>NZ_QTMG01000014.1:0-123414 GCF_003635435.1 Parabacteroides sp. AF21-43
GCGGAGTGGAAGATGTATAATGATTATTATAACACCTTGGATTTCGCCGTTGAGAAAGGCATGAAAAAAGGGATGGAAGAAGGCATGGAAAAAGGATTACAAGAAGGACTGCAAAAAGGACTGCAAAAAGGGAAAGAATCTACGGCACGTAATATGAAAGCCGAGGGAATAACCCCTCTTATCATCCAAAAATGCACCGGCCTTTCCCTTGAGGAAATAGAGCGACTATAAAACAAAATCCCTTCAGCCTCCATCCGTTTTTAACGTATAGTTATCAAAGGGAGAGACTGAAGGGATTTTATATATTTATAAACGATCTAAAAGCTACTCCTCACGCTGCTTCTTCCATTCCTCCGCACACTCTTCCAAGGCCTTATACCAAGCCTGGCCGAACTTACGGATCAAGGGCTCCTTGAGGAACTTATAAACCGGCAATTGCTCTTTCTTTCCTAAGATCTCCGCTGCCTTACAAACGCTCCAGCGATGATAGTTCACGGCCTTGAAATCCCGATACTGAGTGACACGTATCGGGTAAAGATGGCAAGAAACAGGCTTATAGAAATCTGTCTTACCTTCCCGGTATGCTTTCTCGATAGCGCATTTACAAGTACCATCGGTGTCGTAACAGGTAAAGACACAATCTTTGCCGTTCACGATAGAGGTAACCGTATCGCCTTCCTCATCGATATAAGCTACGCCTTGCTTATTAATGACCTCTTGAGCTTTCGGGGATAAATCATTCCAGATAATGGGCAATACTTTCTGGAGCTTCGCCAACTCCGAATCCTCTAATGGAGCGCCGGAATCTCCTTCCACGCAGCATTCCCCCTTACATTTGGAAAGATCACATAAAAAATAACGCTCGATAACGTCAAGACTTACTAAAGTGTCATCTATCTGGATCATAAGATGCGCCTAGCTCTTATTTAATCAATGACTTGCCAGTCATCTCCTTCGGCTGTTTCAAGCCCAAGATGTGAAGGATTGAAGGAGCCACATCGGCCAAGATACCATCCTCTACTTTAGCGTCCTTGTTGGCTGTCACATAAACGAATGGAACAGGGTTCAAGGAGTGAGCCGTATTCGGAGTGCCATCCTCGTTCAAGGCGTGATCTGCGTTACCATGGTCGGCGATGATGATTACCTCATAGTCGTTGGCTTTAGCGGCCTCAACCGTATCGTGCAAGCAAGCGTCGATCGTTACGACCGCTTTCTCGATCGCTTTGTAGATACCCGTATGGCCTACCATATCACCATTGGCGTAGTTCACTACGATGAAATCGAATTTCTTCGTATTGATAGCGTCCACCAATTTATCTTTCACCTCGAAAGCGCTCATTTCCGGTTTTAAGTCGTAAGTAGCCACTTTCGGAGAAGGGACCAAGATACGCTCCTCGCTATCGAACGGAGTCTCGCGGCCGCCGTTGAAGAAGAAAGTCACGTGAGCGTATTTCTCTGTCTCGGCGATATGCAACTGAGTCTTACCTACGTTTGCCAAGAACTCACCCAGCGTATTATTTACGTTCTCTTTGTCGAACAAGATATGAACACCCTTGAAGCTAGCGTCATACGGAGTCATACAGAAATATTGCAAGCCCGGGATCGTATGCATACCAGCCTCCGGCATGTCTTGCTGAGTCAATACAACCGTAAGCTCTTTCGCACGGTCGTTACGATAGTTGAAGAAGATCACGACATCGCCTTCCTCGATAACAGCAACCGGCTTTCCGTTCTCAACGTGGACGATCGGCTTGATGAACTCGTCCGTTACACCCTCGGCGTACGACTCTTCCATCGCTTTTACCATGCACTCGGCTTGCTTACCCTTACCTTCGACCAATAAGTCGTAAGCCTCTTTCACGCGTTCCCAACGTTTGTCACGGTCCATAGCGTAATAACGTCCGATGATAGAAGCGATCTTACCGCCGGTAGTCTTCAGATGATTCTCCAACGTTTCGATAAAACCTTTACCACTCTTCGGGTCCGTATCACGACCATCCATGAAACAATGAACATAAGCCTTGCTGATTCCGTATTCCTTGGCGATATCCGTCAACTTCAAAAGATGCTCCAAAGAGCTATGTACACCACCATCGGAAACCAAGCCCATGAAGTGGATCTGCTTATTATTCTCTTTTGCGTAGCTATAAGCACGTTTGATCTCCGGGTTCTCCATGATCGTATTCTCACGGCAAGCGATGTTGATCTTCACCAAATCTTGGTAAACGATACGGCCAGCACCGATGTTCAAGTGGCCCACCTCAGAGTTACCCATTTGTCCGTCAGGCAAACCAACGTTCTCGCCAGAAGCCTGTAACTGTGAGGCTGGATAAGTTTTCAATAACTCGTCCCAATATGGAGTCGGCGTGTTAAAGATCACGTCGTCTTTACCTTTGTCACCAATTCCCCAACCATCACAGATAATTAAAAGTGCTTTTTTGCTCATGATTGCTAATTTATTATATTGATTATGTTTTTAACCTTTACGATCGCGAAGATAATCAATTCCATCGTATTATTGTTTCTCTCAATGTATTACTTTTGTGGCAGGAATGGAAAAGAATATACAAGACAAGGATTTGGGAGTCATAACGCTCCGTACCACTCCCCGGGCCACTCGATACACGCTAAAGATATCAAAAGGAAAGATAACCGCCACGATGCCGCCCGGGGGAGATGAGAAACGTATGATCGCTTTTATCATGGAGAACAAACCGAAATTAATCAAGGCACTCCAGAAACATCCGGCACGCCCTTTGATCAACGAGCAGACACAATTGCAAGCCACAACCTTCCAGACACATATCTTCCGGACGGAAAGGGAAAATTTCTACATGCGCTTAGAAGAGGGAATCTTGCATATCGCCTGTCCCTTGGAAACCTGTTTTGAGAGAGAAGAGGTACAATCCTTGCTGAAATCCATGTTAGAAAAGGCATTCCGCCACGAGGCGAAACGATTGCTTCCCCAACGGATCGCTCGGTTGGCCCAGCAACACGGCTTTACGCTGACCGGGGTAAAGATCAACAACAGCAAGACGCATTGGGGAAGTTGTACGCCGCGGAAAAGCGTCAACCTCTCACTATACCTGATGCTTCTTCCTTGGCATTTGGTGGATTATGTATTATTGCATGAGCTTTGCCATACGATAGAGATGAACCATAGCGAAAAGTTCTGGATGCTGATGGACAAGGTGACGGACAATCAAGCGATCCGTTTACGAACGGAATTGAAAAATTATCACATGTTGTAGAGACGGGGCGTGCCCCGTCTGAGGGGATTCCTTGTTACCATTTTGAGGGGATGAGACGGAGCACGCTCCGTCTCTACAACTGGGTGAATTGTCAGAAATTGGCTCCTACTTGCAGGATGAAAGTCCGAGGTGCGCCAACATCCATCGGGCGAGCGCTATAACGCTTATTTAAGAGGTTGTTCACCAGTCCTTGTACATGGATATTCTTCGTCACTTTCATCCCGACACGCATATCCATGACGAAATATCCTTTATTGTTCTCTGCCCAATAATCATGTAAGTTTCCGAATAGCATCGAGCGCATATAATCCATCAGGTTAGGCTCCGCTTTCGTACGCTCATCAACCATAAAATAATCGACCGCCAATGTCTTGCTTTTCCATGACATATTCGTTCCGATATTAAATCGTTTCCATTCCAGATCGAATACCCCCTTTACGGAATGTTTCTGGCGATATTTTAAATACTTGCTGTCATTCGATTTCGAGCGCATCGCCATTAAGTCATCATTCGCTTCCTCCTCCGCGTTCCGTGAATCCACGTCCATATCGATCGGATTCGTATAAACATACCCCAAAGTATATGCCAGACGAGTATCACGGTTAAACTCATACACACCCGAGGTAGACAAGTCTACCCCATAAATCTCCGCCCGGCCTACGTTCGTGAACTGAGCGCCGATTCCTAAGCCGTCGCCGCTAGAGAACGCATTAAACAACTTGGAAAGCCCATCGATATAATCGAAGGTCTTATTATTAAACAGGCCGAAACGGAACTCGATCATATCCTTGTAACGGGTATAAAAGCCGGCCACATCGACAAAGCCCTTCAAATTGCCGAACTTATAACCTTGCTTGAAACCAAGTTCGGCATTATAACCTTGCTCCGCTTTCAATTCAGCGTTCGGGAAAGCTCCCACACCTCCGATATCCTTCAGGATAAACTTCTCCGTAACGGATGGATAACGGTATCCCTGTCCGAAAGAAGCCCGGATAAAACTATACTCACCCAACTCATAATTCAAGCCTCCACGGAAAACAGGTTTTACCGGAACCTTCGCCCCGAAAATCTTCGTCTCCGCTTCCCTGTAGAAATCATCGACCCGGTAATACTCCAGACGAACACCGACCGAGACGTTCAAACGATCGATAAATTTATGATCATATTGCAGGAAGGTAGCCACATTATCGCTACTATGCTGCCCGGTCACTTTCGAATCCGCATGAATCCGCTCATAAGTACCTCCAACCGTGAGTTGTGAATGATCGAACTTCTTGCTGAATTGGTAATCCAGATTATAGGAATAAGTATGATCCGTAGCCTCCGGCGCCTTTTTCTCCACCGGCTTCATGGCATCTACCAACCAAGCCCCTACGTTATTCTTATCGGGTAGCGGAGTACGTCCCATCACCCAAGAAATCAAGTCCATATAATCCGCCGAGGTAGCTGTCGGGAAAAAATGATTTCCCAGCTTGCCCAATTCAGCCATCAATCCGCTCACCTTCCCGTTCATCACCTCCGGCAAATACGGTAAGAAGGTCGGCAATAACTCAGTTTGCCAGTTTTGCGCCATATTGATAATCTCCGGAACGGATGAGATATCAAAACCCATATTATTCGTTATGTCAAAAAGAGACTTATCCGTGGTATGCGTGATGATACGGCTTCCCCGATGGAAGAAACGCCCCTTGAAACGATGAGTCGTCCCTTTTTCCGAATTCGTATAATTCAAGAAGGGATCTATATAAAATGTATTCTCACGGCGTCCCATATTCGCCAGCGGAGATTGAATATAGGGTTCCTCCGGAGAACGCCAGATAAAGAAACCTGTATAATCGTTATACAAGTAATTCACGTTCACACCATAGTTCAACCCTTGTACCCGGGGATCGTGATACGTAAGATTCCCACCGACCCGGACACGGCGGTTGTAATTATCCTGCCGATACCCGTCGTCCAAGAATGTATTAGCCCCCACTGTCAAATCAAAATTCTTGATCCTACGGGAATGAGAGAGATCCAACCCTCCATATAAAGGCGTCCCGTCTTGGCGTGGCTTCCCATACAATCCTCCTTGTACGTTCACCTGTGTTACCGGATCTAATCCGGGGCGTTTCGTTTTCACATGGATCAGACCATTCAACGCAGAAGAGCCATATAATACGGAAGAGGCCCCTTTCAGTACCTCTACTTGATCGACGTTCTCCATCGGGATCATATTCCAGTTTATCTCGCCGGAACCCGGAGTTAGCACCGACATTCCGTCCACCAGAATCAAGCAACGGCTACCCACGCCATAGGTCCATCCCGTACCACCGCGTACGGAAGGTTGCCGGTCCGTTACGTCCACTCCGGAGATATTCTTCAGTACATCCGTTAAATCTTTCGGAGACTGACGAGTGATATCTTTCGCTTTCAATAATTCCATAGAGACGGTAATATCGCTTAGCTTTTGCTCATAACGCCCGACGCTCACGACGACCTCGTCCATCATGTTTGAGCTTGTTCGTAAGGATACGTCACGTGTCAAGAACTCTCCCGGATCTACTTTCACGGGAACGCTCAACGTTTCATATCCCAGATAGCTAAAAGTCAATACAGCGTCGCCATCCGTCACTTTCAGCTCATAATAACCGTTTATATCAGACACAGTTCCTCTCGTACCCCCTTTGTCCTTATAAAAAACGTTTACCCCGGCTAAAGCTTCCTTGCTCTCCGCATCCTTAATATACCCTTTCACGTCTTGGCCGAAAGAGGCTTGGGTTATCAAGAGAAGAAATAATATCAATTTGTAAGTATTCTTCATATCCAAATTATATTTCGCACAAATATAAAGGTTTATTCCATACCGCTAGACAGGTATTTAAAAACAGACCAAGAAGTCCTGTAAATAGACTATACTCTTTTTATTGCGCTAAGGAGAACCGTAAACTAATACCATAGTTCGAGTTCGATGTCGGGTAAGAAGATGTGGACACGATCGGCTCATTGATCTGTAAATCATAGAACGCTCTCAATGTCAAGGCACGACTTAACCCGTAATCCGCAGAGAACTGGATGGTCTTGGCGATATTCCCGCTGGTAGCCTGCGTAAACTGATCCTCTATCTTACGGATCAACGATTGCATTTTACGGTAAGAGAAATCTAAGCGGATCGTAAGATCATTACTGAAGTCCCGTGTCTTTTTCATTTTCAACACCTTGTTAAACTCAGTCAACTTATATCCTACTCCTATCACGAATTCGTTGGAAAGCGCTTCCACCAATTGGTAAGAGGAAATATTCAGGCTTAAGTTACGAGTCTTGCGCAACTCAAACTTACCGGTTATATTATTCAATAAAGTAGCGTCTACACCAAACAACGGGCTGAATCCTTCCGTGATACTCACAGCCGCTATATCATAAGGAGACGATGGCGTAGGATTACCGGTTTGGATATCACGGATATATCCCAAACCATCCTGCCCGGCATCTACCCAATCCAAGAAGGAGGAAAACGCACCTACGCTATAGGAACAACGATATTGATGACTCAACATCATGCTCTTAAAGTATTTGCGGATAACCGGTATACGGATCAAGCCATCATACGTAACACGCCAGTTCGGTAGCAGACTCTTAATGGACGGGAAAGCTGACAGACCTACCTTATTTGGGTCCTTGCCTGTATAAGCCGCCAAGAAAGCAGGCACCAATACCTCCATGGAATTCAGACTTACACCTCCCCCTACGGCTGGATCATAAGGTTTTCCGGCTAAAGCATGCCCCGCCATAAAACCGGAACTCGGATAAACCGTACCGGAATATGTATCCGCCAAGCGCTGGGCGATCACGCTACGGTGAGCGATAAATTTATCGAACGCTTTCGAGGAATAACCGTTATTAGCGTTTCCGCTACCGCCGAAAGCGCTACCCAAGGCAATCGTCGTCATCGTAAAGCTACCTCCCATCTGCTCGGGCATACCGTCTTGCATATAATAGATATCGGTACTACGGGTATCTACCCGGTTTGCGTTCAAATCAATCTTCAAGCCGGCTATAGGTTCTAGATTCGCACGAATCGTAAGATTCTTCGCGCTATTGATCATGGCGGGAGTCGTCATATTCTCATTCTTTACCAGCCAGCCCCGCTCGTCCGCCTCGTCGATAAAGCTCCTTCTTACCGCTCCAAAGGCAAAACCGAGTCCCGGAGCCAAAGTTCCTGTACGCCGTTGCCCGAACATATCACCAACCTCCGGAGCGTAACCACTCAACATCATACCGTCTACCAACGAATATTGTATGTTTACCCGACGTACCATCATCAAGAAACGGCTACTATATTCAGCTACTTTTGTTAAAGTTCCCTCCAAAGGCTGAGGACCAGGCACAATTGTCAGCTTCAAATGAGCCGTATCTTTATTCAAGATCATGACTTGGGCATAATTGATCGGCTTATATTTAATTGAATAGACCTTCCCATCCGCTCCACGTGCCGTGATACGAACCTTCTTCGTAAACATTCCATGCTGCACGATCGTTCCACTATCCGGGCTCAATTGAATCTCTTTCTCTAGTTTCACCTCTTTCTTCTTTTTCTCCGGTTGACGAGCGCTTACCCGGGAAGAGGCCATAAATTTCTGGTTGATCTTCTTCAGATATTTATTCTTATTGTACAATGACTGCAAATTGAAACTACCCTGCCAGTCAAATTGACGTTGGTTCTTTATTATATTACCCTGTTCCAACTCAATACTAGCGACATTGGCTCCACGATCCCAGTTGTACGTGGCATTATAAGTCAATGAACTATTTACCCAGTCTAATGCCGGTATGAATTGCAATGGCATATTCCAAGTGACATTAAACGTTTGGTCATATTTCAAAGGAGTACCCAAATCACGGATACTTTGCTTCACGGAATCCTTCCATACCTGATAATCATCCGGATTCAATTTCTTATTCACTTGAACATTCGGTTCCTCGATACGGGCATTCGTACCGGAAGTAAACGTCATGCTCAGATTATTCGTAAAGTCCCAACGCAAACTGAAGGCACGGTCCCACAAGAAATTGTGACTGAATGAGAGCAACTGGTTACCTCCATCCGTAGAACTTGTCAAATCCCTTAGCTTAATCTCATAGTAATTCCGCATCATCGCCGTCTGGAAACTAATATTCGACGGAACGTAATTCAGTCCGAATTGCTTGATATATTTCGTATATCCATTATTCTTCTTCAGCTTCTCGAAGGGTCGGAACGGTTTCACGTAAGGCGTATAATTATAAGCGAAATTACCCCGGTAATCCTTGGTTGTCTCATATTCGGTCTCCGGGTTCTTCTTACTGTTCTGGCTATAAGAGTAACCTAACGAGAAGTTCGCCGGATCATACGGCATCGGGTTCTTGCTACGGATATCTACCTTTACGTTATTGAAAGAGACGCTCTTAATAGTGGTCTGATTCAAAGAATAACTCTTGATGGAGTCTTTCTCGGCTTGGGTCTCTACCGCATCCAAAGCGTCCGAAAGCTTAATATCCTCATTCAACGGATCATACTCAGGAGTTGTAGTCTCTTTCGAATAAGCATAGTAAAAAGGTATGCTAACCTTTGCTTTCTCAGGGAACAACTTACCCAACTCAATCGAGGTCGCCACACTATATTGCGAATAATCATCCATCCGACGTTCGGCCAGCGACTGATCCAACGCACCGAAACCAGCGGTTTCCATTCGTCCACTTACATTGACCGTACCCAAATCGGATAAAGCGACGTTCAGATTCGCATTAGCGGCCCAACCGCCTTTCTCGTCGAAATCGGTCATACGAAGTTCGTTTACCCAAACCTCACCGCTCTTGATATCACCCGTATTATTACGTACGCCGATCATGATCACTTTCACCTCCGCTAAGCTAGGGTTACCGATGATACTGATTTTATTACGCGTATTATCCGGATCATTTTTCGAATAAACCTTTTGGTAGCTTATATTTCCCTGTCCTTGACGTTTCAATTTATTTCGCTCCAACTTCAAGTCGGTTAGAGTCTCCAGTTTAAAATTCAAGGTATTATTTAAAGGCCATACTTTTTCTTGATCCGCACTATTATTCGTATTATAAAGAATAGTACTATGGGGAGTCAGATCCAAAGGCACCTCATACTCATAATAATTATTTTTATAGTCAGAACCTAAACGAATAAATACAGAGAAATCACCATTCGACAAAGTCTTGCTCTCATCAATCGGCGCTTCCGCATGAGCGAACATTTGTAATCGTTTATACCGGCGAAGGTCATAAGCGGTAGATTTATAAACCGCACGTGCATCCGCAGGAGATAAATCCGTTATCTTCATAGACAATGCCTGCTCGTTCTGTTGAAGCAACTGAGGCTGACTGGAATCGAACATACGGCTGATACCCGGAGGCAACACATAGTTGACCGGCTGACGCTGCCCGTTCTCCTCTATATTTACAGAAGATACGACGATCTGTCCATCAGACTTTGGCGGAATAAGAGGATTTGACAAATCCTGCGTATAAGTACGCCAATCACCACGAACCAATTCCAAGGTACCGAAACGCAGAACCGTAGACTTACGGAATCCTGTCATATACATACGCATGAAACGGACTGTCTTGAAATCCCGGATCGCTCCAACCCTCTTCTCATAATCTTTAATAGGAATCTTAAATAGATACCATTTTACTTTCTCCTTATCACCATTCATTAAGGTTACTTCCGGAGTACGCTCATCAACGATGTTGTTTACACCGACCTGCAAATCTTTTGGACGGAGAGAGATCTTGTACTCAAAATATTTCTCTGTCTCATTCAACGTATTATCGCCATTGATATCTTCCACATCTGGTGTACTCTTTCCGGCTGTAGCATATCTTTGATCGGATTCTTGTGAGTTTCCCTCTGTACCGTTATATCGTTTATAGCGAGATAGGATATCCAACTCCTTAGCATCGTAATCATCCCCACGGAAATAGTGATAATTATCCCCGGCAGGATCGTTAAAAGGAGAAAACGGATCATCCATCATCTTAGAGATTGTCTCGCCGGATAGTTTCGCCCTCAATTTATTCAAATAATCCGCATACGTAGGGAAAATTTGCTCTTCCTCCGTAGAAAGACCGTTCAAACCGACATCTTGCAGCTCACGATTTTGGGCATCAAACGCATATCCCGTACTTTGCGTGCGAGGCACCTTACCCCAAACAGTCGTATCAACTTTCGACATATCACCGTCCACGGGCATACCATTCTCAAAGAATTTCCGCTCATCTTTCAAGATATCCTCGGAAATCTCACCCAAGTTAAAGTATAGGTCACCACCCTCGGCTGTCTCGTCCTCAAGATACGGGTCTAAAAGCCAGAATTCGATATATTCATAATTGGCAGATTCCAAATCGCTAGGCTCGATCTTGCGCATTACACCACCCCAACGTTTTTCCGGATTACCCAACGTACCGTCCGAGTTTACATTTTCCGCATCCAGGTTATACGGACCACGCTCATTCGGGTAAAAAGCGAGGTTTAATACAGGCAAAGTCGTATTATCATTGGTTCCCAACTCTTTATTCGGGAAGATCTCTTTATAACTGACTCCACGGGTGTAATGATTCGATAAATCATCATTCGTAAGATGTCGAGGGCGGGAAGAGGAACTCTTCCGTGTGAAGATTCCGTCTACCGTATACCAAGCCAACAAAGCTCTGTTTTTACCATAAGCGATATCGTTCACCTTCTCCGCTTCCGGAAATTTAGGATTCGAATCTTCATAGGGGGTACTCGCCAAGTTCCAAGCATACGGGTTCAAAAGATCCATACCACTTTGTGTAGACTCGAAGTCATCCAAATAAGAGTAACCACCCGTATATTGATTCTCATAATGTCCCGCTATTAAATGAGCGAATTCCGCATTGAATGAGATTTGGCTAGGTTTGGTCAATGTCAACAAGGGTAACTTATCAAATACATTTGTCAACCACTGGCTCTCGGCTTTATAAGAGGTATTCAAGCCCCATAAAGTATTCTTTATAGACTCATCTCCCAAAGTGGTTTTTACCGTAAGAGGCATTTCCGACATATGCATAACCGTGGCACCGACCATGAAGTCCTTATTGAACTGGTAATTCAAGTCTAACCCGATCATCGTCTTTCGCTGCATATTAAAAGTAGACTGGTTCTCCAGAGATACGCTAACGGGTGTCCCACTCGATATGATGCTCTCATTCAAGATCGTCACACGTCCTAAACTGTAATCTACCGTATAATCCACATTCTCGGTCAGTGTAGCTCCTCCTGCCGTGACACGTACGGATCCACGGGCCACGTTAGTAGCTCCCAAGTCGATCTCCGAACCCGACGAGGCTTTATACTCACCACTTAAAAGAAATTTATTTTTCTCGGCGATCTGGCGGGCAACGGTTAATGTCGAGTCATACAACTCTTGGAATACATATTTACTGGCATAGGCATTACCTACCTTTTCCCGTAATTTCGAGCCGAAAGGTTGTACACAAGGGAATATAATCTTACCGGTCTCCGCCTGTATCGTATAACCGTCAATAAAATCGAAGAAACCATCCGGATTCGGATTGTCATAGGTATCCAAGCGATCCAGCCCTAATACCCGAATCAAGATTTGATTCGCACAATTACCTTCCGGAAGATAGTTTACATACGTACCGGTAGAATCGCTCTGGTAGGTAACGTTCAACTTAAACTTCTCTTTCTGCACCGAATAAGCACCCAATGAGTATACGTTCTTCATCATCAAGTCCCAGAACATCATATCCGGCGACATCGTGATACCCTTTAGCAACTTCACATAAATACAGTCGCTCGTATTCTCTTTATTATCCGTAGAGAACTCACCGACTTGATAGGTCTTGCCATTATAGATAAAACTAAAAGCGACACCCAATACCTCATCAGCCTGTAACTGAGTCCTCAAAGAAATATAACCCAATTTCTTGTTTAATGTATACTCAGATGACTCTAGCAAACGGGCACTCTCGATTTTTTCAAAATCCCGTCCTCCCTCCATGGCACCTTTCAAAGCATCATTCACCATATTAATCTTACGGGCATCCGTAAATTGAGTGGTTAAAGTCGTATATAAATTGTTTGCGGAATTATTCGGACGTCTGTCCGTTCCGGAAGGCATCACCAACGCAGTATTACCGATATTACGAGATTCATTTTCTCCCAAATCGGTGAAAGCTACGATATTACGGGACTGGTCATAATTACCGCGTTTATTGGTTACCCACACTTCTATCTTAGAGATCTCGATACCGGAGGTGACGGTAGGCAAAGACTCCATAAACTTATCGTAGTTATCATAGAAATAATGGCCCAAGAAGAAGTGACGGTTCTCGTCGTATTCATCCACCTTGATCTCAAAGGGCTTCGTCTGCACGCCCCCTTTTGAGCTAACCGTCTTGGATTCAGATTCCTGCTGGGCAAACAAGGCGTTCACTCGCAACTTACCAAATTGTAAATCCGCTTTCATACCAAATAAAGCCGCACCTCCATTAATCAAGGAATTGCTGGTATTCATGCTCACGTTACCGGCTTCTAACGACTTGATAATCTCATCCTCCTCGCCTGTATACGCCAACTTCAATTTTTTGGAATCGAAATCAAAAGAGGTCTCGGTATTGTAATTCATTCCGAAATTCACCTTGCTACCCACCGAGGCTTGTACATTCAACTGCACACTCTCGTCAAAATTGAAGAAAGTACGTTTACGGGAACGCTCCGGAAGAGAAGGATCATTATTCTTATTCGTCTTCAATCCCATCGTGATCTCGGCCGAACCTTGTGTTCTTACACGTACTCCACCGGGGCCGAAAATACGTTCCGCCGCACCGATATTAAACTGCATATCGGTTAAGTTAAACTGTTTATTCGTAGCTTTTTGGAATTCTTCCTCGTTCTTTTGGCGGAAATAGGAACGAAGTGATTGTTGCATAGAATAATCTTGGTATTCCGCTGGGGTTAAACTCATCGGCGTACCAATCTCCATATCGCCTAATTTCGTACGGACAATATACGTATTCGTCTTTAAATCATACTCAATCGTAGTCTTGACATTCTCCGGATCACGCAAATCGGCAGGTGATTGTTTCACGATATCTTGATATTCCTCCGGTGTAGTTTTAGCTACCGGATAACGGGGAGGAATCGTATCCTCCGGAGCTTCCAGCAACTCCAATTCCGGCAAAGATGATGTATACGCAAGGTAATCAGCATTCAGCGAATACAAGCCGACACCAAACAATAATACAACGATCCATATGGAATATTTCAGTATTCGTTTTCTCATTTTCTCATTTAATTGTCAATTGTTAATCGTTAATCCTCAATTGTCAATTATCAAAGCATTCTAAGCGCAGTTTTAATTACTTGTTCCACAGCTAAAGTGGGCGAGCCTTTCAAAATAGCGGATACCGCTTTTTGCGAAGCCGCTTTCTGGAAACCCAACATAACCAATGCGGCTACGGCCTCCTCGGTTACCGCTCCATTAGAGACTGATGCCTCCGGCAAGTTTCCGGCCATACTCTCCATAGGTTTCACCTTATTTTTCAAATCTACCAAGATACGCTGGGCCGTCTTCAAACCAATCCCTTTCACGGCAGTCAATGCGGCCTCATTCTTCGAACCGATCACTTGAACCAATTCGGATGGCGGTAGAGAAGAAAGGATCATGCGTGCGGTATTCGGTCCCACTCCAGAAACGGAAGTAAGCAAAAGGAACAACTCCCTTTCGATTTTCTCGGCAAAGCCAAATAGTAAATGAGCATCTTCCCGGATTACCTCATATATATATATTTTTCCGGTAGTCTTGTTCCCAAACGCACTATATGTATTCAAGGATATATTCAGCTCGTAGCCTATACCACCACACTCCAAAATCATACGTGTAGGTGTAAGTTCCACGATTTCACCCTTTATATATTCTATCATCTATATATCTTTTTAATATTCCGTACCTATTATAACGCAAAATTAATCAAAAACGTATATCGGGTTACCATTCTTTTCCCGGATAAGGAGCCTTAAAGGTTTCAAAACAACCCCGATCCTGCAATGTCACATAACATTGACGATGATCAGGTCTTCCAAATGTTAAGTTAGACGGCTGTTTTCCTGTCAATTGAATCTCTTCAACTAAATCTCCTTGCGGATTTAACAAAGCTATAGTGCCCTTATCATAACGGCAAATATAAAGATTTCCTTTCTCGTCACACTTCATACCATCCATACCGTACCCCTCAAAAGTATGAAATAGACGTTTATTCCTTAAAGTACCATCCGGGCATATATCATATACCCAGACTTTTAATTGGGCAGATTCATTAACGTACAAGCGTTTACCATCCTCACTCACAGCGATGCCATTAGTCGTTCCCATATTCG
This sequence comes from Parabacteroides sp. AF21-43, assembly GCF_003635435.1. Classification (NCBI taxonomy): domain Bacteria; kingdom Pseudomonadati; phylum Bacteroidota; class Bacteroidia; order Bacteroidales; family Tannerellaceae; genus Parabacteroides; species Parabacteroides sp. AF21-43. The sequence goes on from NZ_QTMG01000014.1 coordinate 14,671, forward strand.
TCTCCAATAAGGAGACTTTCGCATCCGGGGTAATCAACCAAAGTTGGCCTTTTTGATTCGGCCAATCCGGGTCACTCGCATAGATATTTCCATTTGACGCGAATACGATATCGTTTGGTTGATTCATCTTTGGCTCATGAGCGAATACGCTGATCTTCTTAGATTTCATATCCACTTTTAAGATATTATGCCCTGTATAATCCGCCACGTACATATTTCCGTCTTTCCCGAAGCGGATACTATTCCCGGTAGATCCTTCCGGCAAAGTGAGAAAACAGCCATGGCTACCATCTGGGCGTACAATACCGATCGTCCCTTCTTTCTTATAATTTACGGCATATAAATTTCCTTCGCTATCTACAGCCGGACCTTCTATTCCGGAAGTAAATGTGTGCTCTGGCATCCAACCCGTTGCTTTCAATACATTCTGGGCATTTAAAGAAATCCCACAATACAGAATACCACACAGCAGACTAGCAATGACCTGTATACTTTTCATTTTCAATAATTTTACTGTTTCCAAAAACCGGGGACTAATATCGTTAATACCGTAAATATCTCCAGACGTCCTGTTAACATCAAAAAAGACAGAAACCATTTCGACACCGTGGGGACATCCGCAAAATTACTTACCGGACCAAGCGTTCCCAAGCCGGGCCCTACGTTACTTATAGCAGAAACAGCGGCACCAATCGCCTCCGAAAATCCCATCCCATCCAAAGATAAAGCCAAACAGCTCACCACGATTAACGTAATATAAGCGAACACAAAAGCTAACACACGGTGTACGATATCACCAGATACGACATGTCCGTTCATTCGTACTGGAATCACCGCATGGGGATGTGTCTGTTTCTTAAATTCATTGGAGAGATTCTTCGTTAAAATAACGAAGCGTCCCATCTTCAAGCCACCGCAAGTAGATCCGGCGCATCCACAAATAAACATCAAGATCAATGCGATAAACCAGAAAAACGGTCCCCAAGGAATATAGTCATCCGTAGCGAATCCACAGGTAGAAACCAAGGTCACCACTTGGAAAGCCGCCTTACGGAACGCATTCTCTACATCCGAGGCGAATCCAAGGTACAAGATCCACACCATGACAACGATAATAGCGCTTAAAACAAAAAAGAAAAACCAGCGGAACTCCTCATCTTTAATCAATTTCTTCACATTTCCATTAAAACAGAAATAAACCAATGTCATATTGGTAGCTCCGATAAACATGAAAATAGTTATTACATACTCTATATAAGAGGAATTCCAATAAGCGATACTTGCGTTTTTGGTTGAATATCCACCAGTAGATATAGCCGTGAACGCATGATTTACCGCATCATACAAATTCATCGGACCAGCCCATAAAAGGCCGACTAAAAAAAGTGTCAGAAAAACATACACCCCCCACAGGCGTTTAGCGACTTGCGTAATACGAGGACGAAAACGTTCATGGGTTATACCGGGCGTTTCGGCATCAAACATCTGCGAGGCACCACCTCCGAAAATAGGCATCAAAGCCACGGTGAATACGACCATACCGATACCTCCCTGCCACTGTGTAAGACTCCGCCAGAATAAGATACCTTTAGGCAACGCCTCTATATTCGTTAAAATAGTAGAGCCGGTAGTCGTAAATCCAGACATGGTCTCGAAAAAGGCATCGGTCACATTATCTATATATCCTCCAATATAGAATGGTAACATTCCAAATAAAGAGAATAAAATCCAAGTCAATGTCACGATCAACATTCCTTCCCGCCGACCGGCCGAGTGTTCATTCGCCTTAAAGCCCATAGAGTAGAACAAAAAACCGGTCCCGAATAAGATTCCGCTTGAAATAAGAAGCGGATATACATCACTCCCCCGATAAAGGAAGGCTACGACGGTAGCGGCCAGCATAAAAAAAGTCTCAAGGATGAACATCACCCCTAGCATCTTCACTATAAAACGTACGTTCAACATAACTATCAACTAGTTAAAGTAGTCCTCCAGCTTACGCATAGCCGTATCCAAGCAGAATACGACAACATGATCGTATGCCTGTATCTGAGTATCACCCTTGATCATCATAGGTTCACCGTCACGAATCAACCCACCGAGAGTCATATCTTTCGGCAGACGGAGATCCTTGACTTGTTTCTTGGTAATCTTTGAATCCGGGCGAGCCACTAACTCCGCCACATCCGCATTCGCAAAGGTCAAACATTTCACGTTAGAGACATCCGCATCCAAAAGAAATTGATAGATATGGCTGGCCGCTATCAGCTTTTTGTTGATAACCGAACCGATGTCCATACTTTCCGCCAATTGGATATAATCGATATTCTCAATCTTAGCGATTGTCTTAAACACACCTAAACGCTTAGCGGCCAGACATGCCAATATATTCGTGCTGGAATTTTCCGTCAAAGCTATAAAAGTCTGCGCATCCTTGATGCCTTCTTGCATCAACAAATCAGTATCACGGCCGTCTCCGTTTATAATCAAGACATTACTAGGCACTACCTCAGCGATTCGATGACTTTTCTCTTTATTAGCCTCAATTACTTTTACCCGGATGTTATTAGGTAAATATTGGCAAGCACGGATAGCGATACGGCTTCCTCCCATAATAATAACCTTCTTTACTTCCGGATCTTTCTTCCCGGCCAGTAAGCGCACATCCTCTATATGAGATCGGGTCGTCGTAAAGAACACGATGTCACCAGACTCTATCCGGTCCGTACCACGGGGGATTATCGTCTCGTTCTTTCGCTTAATAGCGACGATATGATATAGCTTCTGCTCATTTAGCAATTCGGCCAATACCCGGTTCACCAAACGGGAATTATCCCGAACTTTAACACCTATCAGAATTAAGGCTCCACCAAACAGCTCCCAATATTGGCGTGTCCACGGACGGCGTACAGCTGTCACGATCTCCTTAGCCGCCAACATCTCAGGATAAATCATCGAGTTGATTCCTAATTTCTCGAACAGCTCTTTATTTTTGGGTAATAAATATTCGTAATTATTGATTCGGGCCAACGTACGATGCGCTCCTAGATTATGAGCCAACATACAAGCCGTCACATTGGTAGTCTCCTCGGGAGTAACACTTACGAACAAGTCCGCTTTCTTGATCCCCGCTTCCTCCAAATCTCTAAGCGAGGTCGGATTCCCGACCATAGGGAGAATCTCCATGCTAGATTTTGAGAAATTCAGCCGTTCCTCATTCGGATCCATCAAAATGATGTCCTGATTCTCTTGAGATAACATTTTCGCTAAATGTGTACCTACTTCTCCCGCACCGGCTATGACAATTTTCATATTTTATTAATTGACAATAATCAATTCTCCTTTTTCAACTGTTTCGCAATGCTCTCGGCATCCATACCACATAATTGATACAGTTCCGGTATAGAACCATGCTCGATAAACGCATCCGGCACTCCGATACGCTTTACATGAGGCGTATAACCATTGTCTGCCATAAACTCAAGGACAGCGCTACCAAAACCACCTTTTATCACTCCATTCTCTACCGTAATAATACGGTTATATTTCCGCCCGATCTCATGCAACAGCTCCTCATCCAACGGTTTCAAGTAGATCATATCGTAATGGGCTATCGATACCCCCTCTTCTTTCACCATCTCGATGGCTTTGATCACCTCGTTTCCAATCGGTCCGATAGAAAGTACGGCGATATCATCCCCGTCACGCAACTTTTTCCCTTTTCCTATAGGCAATACTTGCATCTCGTTACGCCAATCTTTCATCTCCCCCTTACCTCTAGGGTAACGGATTACGAACGGGCCATTAAAAGCGGCATAGCCTGTATACATCAAATTCCGTAAATCCAACTCATTCAATGGGGAAGCGATTACCAAATTCGGTATCGGACGAAGATATGCTAAATCAAACACGCCATGATGTGTAGCTCCATCCTCTCCCACTAATCCCGCACGATCCAGACAGATCACCATATGTAGTTTTTGCAAAGCTACATCATGGATAACCATATCATACGCACGCTGCATAAACGAAGAATACACGTTGCAGAAAGGTATCATTCCCTCCTTAGCTAATCCGGCAGAGAAAGTTACGGAATGTCCTTCCGCAATTCCCACATCAAACGCACGATCCGGGAAGGCTTTCATCATATAAGTCATCGAGCAACCGGAAGGCATAGCCGGAGTTACGCCTACAATACGCTCATCTTTCTCCGCAAGCTCTACCAATGTATGACCGAATACGTCTTGATATAATTGAGGTTCATCTAATTTACGAACGATAATACGCTGGCCAGTTTCCTTATTGAACTTTCCGGGAGCATGCCATTCCGTAGCGGACTCTTCCGCAGGTTTAAAGCCTTTTCCTTTTTTCGTTTTGATATGCAACAGCTTAGGGCCTTGCATATCTTTTATATCATTCAATACCTTCACCAGATAATTTACATCATGCCCATCCACCGGACCGAAGTAACGGATGCTGAAGCCTTCAAATAAATTATGTTGCTGGGTAAGCAATGCTTTAAGGCTATTGTTAAAACGTAAGATGTTTTCCCGGCGATCGTTATTGATGAGCTTGATCTTCTTTAAGCCTCGATACACATCGTATCTCATTTTATTATAGGCTTGACTCGTCGTTATATCCACTAAATACTGGCTAAGACCACCTACGCTATGATCTATCGCCATATCGTTATCATTCAGGATAATCAACAAATTATTAGGGTTGGCAGACGCATTATTCAACCCCTCGAAGGCGAGTCCTCCGGTCATAGCGCCATCCCCGATCACGGCGATCACATGGCGATCCAGTTCCTTCTTCAAGGCCGAGGCTACCGACATACCCATCGCCGCAGAGATTGAATTTGAGGCGTGTCCGGCGATAAAAGCGTCATACTCACTTTCCGCAGGATTAGGGAATCCGCTAATTCCTTTAAACTTACGGAGCGTATGGAAAATATCTTTCCTTCCTGTAAGTATTTTATGTCCGTAAGCTTGATGCCCGACATCCCAGACAATACGGTCATAGGGGGTATTGAATACATAATGAAGGGCGACTGTCAGCTCTACCGTACCAAGGCTTGCACCTAGGTGACCGGGATTCTCAGACAAAACATCGATAATATATTGACGCAAATCGGCACATACCTGCTCCAACTTATCCTGTGACAAATGTCTCAGGTCTTCCGGAAAATGAATGCTATCCAATAGGTGTTCAACTTTGCTTTCAGCCATGTCTGCTAATTTTTCTGGCAAAAATACAGAATAAACGGCATATATAATAGTATTGTTCTGTCATTTCTTAGACAAGGGGGAAATCCATATTGATTTTAACAGCTAAATCCTATAAAATTTCATAGTTATGTTTTTTTCAAAACATAGTTATGAGTTGTGAATTTCATAACTATGAATTTTTCAAGTTATAATATAGTCATGAAATAACACCATTTGGAAATAAAAATAGCCCAACCACACCAAATTTGATCTCTTAAAAAGCACAATAAGTCTAATATTTCCAAACTATTACCTATACACCTAATAATCAACATACAATAAAATCGTATCTATCCAAGCTCCGATTAGTATCCATAGTATTTTGAATTTCTATTAATACTAATCGCTATTTCTATGGATAGTAAAGCAGGCTACAATGGAGCCTATTTTCAAGAAATATACAATAAACAGAATGACTCCCGGCTGATTAATGATACGTTTAGCGGTAAAACATATACATAGATACGTTTTCAAGTAAAGATTCGTATTTGGTACAGTTGTCCAAATAAAAAAGAGCTGTACTTCCCATTTTACCGAGAAGCTTAACAGCTCTTTCTTCTTACAAAACCTCTTAATTTTTTATTCCAAGGTAAAGCTACCGGTCAAGTGTCCCAACCGATGTAACAACACAACCTGATACTGGCCATTTGCTTCTCCCGCTAAAGAGAAAGAATAAGTTCCACCTGCCTCTGAAGAAACAACATCTTCATAGACTTTCACTCCTTCATCATTCATGACACATACGGTCAAGTTTGATAAAGCGTCTTCAAAGCTCAAGGAAAGGATGTCTCCTTCGATTGATGCTACTGGAGGACGGTTTGTGTGAACAGAACGATAATAATCCTCCTCATTCCATTGTCCTTCTGTAGGAATAGTATCCGCAAAAGAAAACTGAACTAAAAACAACATAACTGCTAAAACAGCAAATTTACATGCATTTCTCATAATAAATGTGTATTAATTGTGCAACAAACATAGCATGATTAGTAAAAAAACTGGATATTACTAACTGCACAAATTATGCACAATCCTATTAAAAGTCACGTATAAACTTATCAAATTTTTCAGAAGAGCCTTTCTCTGAGTGAATTTTATCATATAATCGTTTCCTTATCATTGAAACATTAGTTGGTGTTGTTACAATCAACATAGCAATGGTAACAGGAGGAACATTTGCTTTAATTAAACAGCTTACCCGCAATTCCGTCATCGTTAATTTAGGAGCGACACTCATTAAGCGATGGGTAAAATTGTCATATGCATCATCTATACCCTTAAACAACTGCTTCCAGTCCTCTTCTTTAGGCCTCCATTCTTCTTTAAGGTGAAATCTATAATAAATATCTGACATACAAAATTTCTCAATTAGAAGTTGCTTTTCCGTTTTAACGCATTTTAAAGTTTGATTTTCGGCTTCCAATTTTAATTTTTGCAAAGCCATAAGTTCTTTCTCTTTTTCAGTATAGGCCATGGAAGACTCTTCCAGTTGCTTTTCTAAACACTGGATCATCTTTTCATTATGTTCAAGACGTATTTGATCTTCCTCTCGCTTCTTCTTTAGCACAAATAGCTTTTCTCGTTGCTCACACAGCTTCATCCTTTTTCTTTTCATAGAGAAATATACACATATTACCCCTATTACAACACAAATCAGACAAACTCCACCAAACAAACACACGTATAAATATCTTATCTCCATTTTATCAAGCAAAATCTTCGCTTTCAAAAATTTTGATTCAGCTTGATGATAATCATATAGACTCTCCATTTTACGAATTGACTCAGTCTGCTTAATCAGATTAATAGAATCTCTCAGTTCTTCATATTGTATCTGATTGATAGCGTAATTCTTCCAATGTTTCTTTTCTAATTCTAATTGAGCCAAATAATAAAAAGCACCCGCACGTGTTTTAATAATAGGGCTATTAGTACAAAGTCGTAAATAAAAATAGGCAGAATCTATCTGATTTGTTTTATGGAAAAGTTTTCCTAAAGTAAGATATGTGGGATCCAACAACACTTTTTTGGAAGGAGAGCTCAAAACCTTCTGTATATATTTGTAACTTTTTAGATACTCTCCCTTATCTATATACAAACTGGCTAATTCACCATAAACCAGAGGTTTATTACGACTACTACAAACAAGAAGAGCTTGCTCATAATATGCTATTGCACTATCTTTCTTTTCTAAAGCAGTAAAAGTTCGCCCTATATCTCTCAAAACATATGATATTCCAACTGAATCTTGCATTAAAGCAAAGCGATCTAAAGCCTTCCTTTGGTAAGGAAGAGCCTTTTCATACACATTTTGATATGTATATAACATTCCTATGCTACTATAAATTCGTCCAATAAGTATATAATCATTAATCTGATTTTCATCCTGCAACGCTTTCAAATAATAATCCTGCGCATGAAGAGCATCACCTAGGTCTTGGTTTATTCTCCCTCTATAATACCAAGCTTTTGCTTTTCTTCCCCAATCTTCCGTTTTATCAAAAAATTCAACTGCTATTGTAATTAACGAATCTGAAGTAGGTTTGACATAAGTTTTATTTTGAGCTTCTGTCAAAAGTAGGTAGTACATAGCACGATCCTTTTCTGAAAGATCATTTACATCTTGTATTGTTGATAGCAATGTTAAAACGCTATCGGGATGTTGGGACATTATCTTTTCCGCATGTTCATATAGACCTGAGTGATGGCTACATGACATTAGTCCAGTAATAAAGAACAGAAAAAAGACGTATAGATTGTTTTTCATACTCTGTAACATTTTTATTTTCCACAAATGTAAGTAAAATCTCTAATCCTAAAAGTCTTGATTTTTACTGAATTAGACACACACGAGGATTTACGGGTATTTGCATTCCTCCATCTGTTTTGAAAATCAAAACGGATCAAACACCCCGCAAATAAGAAGTAAGTTTAAACTCTTTTACCTTTTAAATACACACAGAAGCACTAGAATACGCAGGATTACTCTAGTATTAGGGCAACAAAGACAACACAAGAGAGTGAACCTTGCCATTGCTGGCAACTACCTGTTCACCCGAAGCCCAGTTCTCTCCTCCATTGAAATCCGATATTTTTCCTCCGGCCTGCAATAAAATCAAGGCACCAGCAGCTACGTCCCAAGGGCCTAAAAAGGCCTCTATACGGGCATCAAAACGTCCTGCTGCCACATAACACAGTTCAGCGGCGGCAGATCCCATCAAACGGGTACCTCCCGCAAAACCATACAACCTATCAACCAAATGAGCGGCTACCGGACGATAAGCATCAGAGTTATAAGGGAAACCCAACGCAATGAAAGCGTTATCCAGTACTGAGACATCCGATACATGTATCTCATTCCCATCCAAGTAAGCCTTACCACCTTTCACTGCATAAAAACACTCGTCCCTACACACCTCATAGACTACTCCTAACAATAACTCCTTCCGATTTCTTAAAGCGATACTCACGCAATAAGGTGCGATATCATGAATATAGTTTGAAGTACCGTCCAATGGATCAATTACCCAACAATATTCCTCATCGGTCAAACTTCCAGAGCCTTCCTCCGAGATAAAACCAGCCTCGGGTAGCAAAGTAGACAAAGCCTCTATGATCTGTCGTTCCGATTCTTTATCCACATAAGATACATAGTTATGAGCACTTTTTTCCTCCACTAAGTTCCAGTCAAACTTTCGGCGTTCTTCTTTTAAGAATGTCGCAGAAGCACGAGCTATTTCTCGAACCTCCTTACACAAATAGGCTAAATCTAATTCCATACCGTTCATTTTATTTTGGCAAATGTAATGATTTCCATTTATAGTAATCTCATTTTAGCGACAAATGAGACCACATAGAAACGTAAAAATAATACCTATTACGAATTTACCCTAAAACTCTGCCTTTAAGAAATATTATATTATCTTTGTGTTATGTTCAGCTAAAAAGATTGAGCTATGAAAACAATACATTATCTTTCAATCATCATCTTATCATTCAGCAGTCAAATACTTTTGGCACAGAATGATACTTTAGTCGGTGTATTGCGTGACATCAGCGATAAAATAATCAAACGCTATCCGGTCACGCTAGGCAGTCAGAATCCGATCACCGTGAAAACGAACAAACATGGCGTATTCACCATCCCGGGGGCTAACCTGAATGATACCTTGTTCGTCACTATTAAGAAAACAAGAAATATAGTCAAAGTCCCAGTCAACGGATACAATTATATAACCATTACTTTAGAGAATAGCACATTCAACGCAAAGCGTAGTTTTGAACCGGATGAGGCCCTAAAAGAAATTATGGAAAGGGAACGAAACAAAATAGTAAGCTCAAGCGTTATGAATAAAGAAGAGATACAGAAAACCGGATGCCGGGATCTCTATTGCCTGCTACGAAGGATGAGTGGCATAACATTCGCCGATGGTTCCGTACGCATCCGTGCGAGCGTTTCCCTAAACAGTCCTAGTGACCCGCTAGTAGTGGTAGACGGTATACCGATGGACCTATCTGTTCTAAACACGATTCCCGTCGAAGATGTCTCGGAATTAAAAGTATTGAAAGACGCCGGTGAATACGGGGTAAGAGGCGCAAACGGAGCGATCGTCATAAAAACAGGCAAATAAACAAATAAGAAAAAGAGAAACGTATCAATATGAGAGTATGGATTAAACGGATAGGAGTGATATGCCTAATACCGATCGCATTGGTATTGTTACTCTCTATATTACTATATATACCTCCTTTCCAAAACTTCGCGGTACGGAAAGCGACCGAATACGCAGGAAAAGCGACTGGTATGCAAATCGGGATCGAGCAGATTAGGCTATCTTTCCCGTTAGACCTTACGGTTAAGGGTGTCGAGGTCGTAAATCCTCCCGCCGATACCTTGTTGAGTTTACAGAGCTTGACGGTACGGGTTCGTGCCCTTCCTCTTTTGCGGAAGCAAGTATTGGTAGAGGCGATCGACCTCCGGAACGTAAAGGTTAACACCGGGACTATGATTGAAGGTATGGAAATCAAAGGATTCTTGGGAAAGCTTTACCTGCACGCCGATCGTATAGACCTGTCCGAGGAGAAAGCTACATTTAATACCGTAGATTTATCCGATACCGCCATTACCCTTCTATTAAATGATTCAACCTCGAAAGAAGACACGACTTCCACACCTCTGAACTGGGTACTCAAGCTGGATAAAATTAGTTTGGACCGGGTAGCCTTCGCCCTACAAATGCCCTCGGATTCCTTACGCCTTACGGCTTTCGTAAATAAAGCCGGGCTAAATAACGGCCTCGTAGATCTTGGAGCGGAACAATATAAGGCGAGAAACTTTGACATAACGAATTCTACATTCGCTTATGACGGGAATTACGCGGCACCCGAGCAAGGACTCGATTTCTCCCATATCAGTTTAACGAACCTGAACACCTCTATCGATTCCATCTTATATCAAGGAAAAGAAATAAACGCCCACATCAAGGAATTCTTCGTGGAAGAACGTTCCGGCCTTAAGGTTTCGGCATTAGCAGGAAATGTCCGGAGTGACCATGAACAGATAGACGTACCGGACCTACTTCTCCAGACACCAAATTCCGAAGTGAGATTGACAGCGACTATCCCTTGGAGCTCCCTCGAGGATCATCCGCAAGGTAGCATGAAAGCCCTGTTAAACGCCTCGTTGGGGAAAGAGGATTTATTGATAGCGGCAGGTTCTCTTCCGGAGGATTTCAAGAAAGCCTACCCGGACAAGCCTCTCGCTATTACGGCTGGCGTAGAAGGCAACCTCTCCAGTATACGTATCATACAAGGCGATATCATGCTGCCGGGAGCGTTTCAGATGAACGTCACGGGTAGTATGGAGTCCGTGACGGATAGCATCCGGCGAACCGGTGAGATTCAGTTAAAGGCTCGATCCGGTAATCTGGATTTTTTGCTGGCGATGCTTCCCGCCTCCCAACGGGATCAATTTGCCATTCCGGCAGGAATTCAGTTGAAGGGGGAAGCTACAGTCGCAAATCAAGAATACCGCACCGAGCTTGTTCTTACCCAAGATAAAGGCAAAGTAGGTCTGACCGCCCGCTATAATCCGGTAAAACTGGCTTATGAGGCTAATTTACGGATAGACAGTCTGGAACCTACTCATTTCATGCCTAAAGACTCTCTATTTTGGCTGACCGCCTCTGTTAAAGCAGAAGGCCGGGGCACAGATCCTTTCTCTGAACGTACATGGGCCAAACTGGACGGTAAGATATCGGATATACGCTATGGCGCCTCATCGGTATCAGACGTATCCATCGATGGCTCTCTGGAAAAGAACTTACTGAAAGTGGACTTGCTTAGCAAATACCCGTTGGCGAAAATGGATGTCTCCTTAAACGCGACCCTCCACAAGCACGAGGTGAAAGCGATGTTGATAGCGGATGTAGAGAACATGGATTTACAGGGTATGCACTTAATGGCAAATCCCTTCGCCACCTCTTTCCAGCTCTTCGCCGAGGCAGAAAGTAATCTGGATGAAGATAACACGATCGACGTTACGTTAGGAAACTGGGAGGTCGTCACCCCAAAACAAAGTTTCAAGCCGAAAACGCTGACCTTGCATGCCCGGACGGATATCGATACCACCCGTGTGTCTTTCCACGCCGGGGATTTAGGGATCATCCTCACGGGTAATGATTGCATACACCACATCACGGATAAGTTGACTAAGGTATCGAACGATATCACCCTCCAATTGGAACGGGACTCGACTGTCAATCTGGAGATCCTTCGCCCGCTCCTCCCCGATATGTACCTCGAGGTACGGGCAGGACAGGACAATCCGATCTACAACTATCTCCAAACCTATTACGTAGATTTCAAGAGCATCGCCATGAACGCCTATACCTCACCGGAAACGGGTATACGCATGGATGCCTCCATTTACGATCTGGCACGGGATACGATGCAGATCGATACCATCCGGGCGGAGATGCACCAAGATTCGCTCGGACTACTCTATAGCGCCCAAGTGATCAAGAATAAATACAGGCAGCAACAACCTTTCAGCGCCGGGCTGGACGGGCAAATACGTTATGGCTTCGGCGACGCCCGCCTCTATTTCAAGGACGGGAAAGGCGAGACCGGCTTGTTGCTCGGAATCCGGGCCGATAAGATACAGAACGGGGTCAAGTTCCATCTCTTCCCCGATGACCCGATCATAGCGTTCCGCCCTTTCAAGCTGAATCCGGATAATTACGTCGTGGTACGCAGCATGAAGGATATCGAGGCGAACCTACGACTCAGCGGAGATAATAACGCCGCCCTCTGGATACACTCCCAAGCGGAAAGTGACGAGATGGAGGAAGTCCACGCCGAGTTGAACCAGATCGACCTTGGGGTTATCTCCAACGCATTCAGTTATATCCCGCCGATGAAAGGTATATTGAACGCCGATTTCCAGTACGCTCCTTCCGGCTCGGCCTTCATGGTCGTGGCGGATATGAACATTGATGATCTGTATTATGAGAACGAGCGGGTCGGCGAACTCATGTTCAACGCAGTCTATCTACCTTTAGAGCAGGGGAACCATCAAGTGGATATGCACCTTTTCCGGGACCGGAAAGAGGTGAGTGCCATTACCGCCTTATACCAGATGGGCGAGACCGACCATATCAGCGGTAATATAGAGTTCATGCACTTCCCCTTGGATATCGCCAACCCGTTCATCCCGGATGATATGGCGAAAATGGGCGGAGACCTCGATGGTACGCTCGCTATCAGCGGACAAAGCGATAAACCCATGGCCGAGGGATATCTGATTCTCGATACCGCCTCCGTTTATGTAGGCGCCGCAGGTTCTACCTTCCGTTTCGACGATAAGAAGATAGAGATAAAGAACAACCGAATCTTGTTCAACCAATATGGTATTTACGCATACAACAAGAATCCGTTTATCATCAACGGAGAAGTGGATTTCAACGATTTATCCCGCATGACCGCCAATCTTAAACTAACGGCGAATAACTTGCAACTGCTGAACGTTAAGAAAAACGAGGAAAGCCTTGTCTACGGAAAGCTGTTCGTCAACCTGAATTCTACCGTACGCGGGCCGTTGGATGCCTTGACCATGCGAGGGGACTTGCAGTTATTGGGCGGGACGAATATCACCTACGTGCTGAAAGACTCCCCGTTGACCGTGCAAGACCGTATGTCGGACATGGTAACCTTCACCTCTTTCACGGATACTTTACGTCGGCGCATGCCTCGTAAGCCCCCGTTGCCGATGGGAGGCATGGACATGTTGATGACGATCCACATCGATCCCGCCGTACAAGCGAACGTGGATTTAAGTCCCGACCAGTCCAACCATATCAATTTGGAGGGTGGCGGCGACCTTTCCTTCCAGTATACCCCGCAAGGCGATATGTTCTTGAACGGACGCTACACGCTGACGGGCGGAACCATCAAGTACTCCATCCCGGTCATCCCGCTGAAGGAGTTCAACGTACAGGAGGGTAGCTACGTGCAATGGACGGGCAACCCCATGGACCCGACCTTGAACCTTACGGCTACCGAGCGAGTCCGTACGTCCGTCACCCTAACCGGGCAATCATCGCCCCGCTTGGTAAATTTCGACGTAGGCATCGAACTGACCCAACAACTGGAGAACCTAGGGTTGCAATTTACCCTCACCGCCCCGGAAGACATGGCGATGCAAGAGGAACTAACCTCGAAAGGTCCGGAGGAACGGGCGAAGCTGGCTGTCAGCATGCTCGTGACCGGTATGTACCTCGGCGGTGGCGGTGGTGGCGGCAAGGTGAACATGAATATGGGAGACGCCTTGACCAGCTTCTTGCAAAGCGAGATCAACAACATCGCCGGAAGCGCCTTGAAGTCCGTGGATATCAGTTTCGGCATGGAGACATACGACGATAATGGCGACGCCGGAGGCGGTACCCGTACCGACTACTCCTTCCGCTTCGCCAAGCGATTCTATAATGACCGTATCCGTGTGGTTCTAGGCGGCCGTATCTCTACCGGCGAGAACATTAACAACGGGCAGGCGCAGCCGTTCATCGACAACGTATCCGTCGAATACCGGCTGGACAGCAGCGGTTCCCGCTACGTCAAGCTCTTCCACGACAAGAACTACGAGAGCCTGCTGGAAGGCGAGATCACGGAGACCGGAGCCGGTATCGTGCTCCGCAAGAAAATGATGCACCTCAGGGAGTTATTCAACTTCAAGAAAACGAAAGTGAAACCCATAAATGATGAAAAGGAATGAAAAGCATTTTAATATATTTTAGGCGGGACGACTCCCTCGGGCGAGGGAGAGCGTCTAACCCGAGCGGGGGATGGCACATCGCCACCGGGAGCATCCTCCTATCCGTACTTCTTCTCTCCTCTTGCTCCACCACGAAGAACCTTCCCGAGGGAGCGGTCCTATATACCGGTATCAAGAAAATAGAGGTGAAGAACGAGGATAAGACCAAACCCGGCGAAGCCGCCTTGGAAGAGGTCGAGGCCGCCCTAGCCTATCCTCCCAACAACGCCTTGCTGGGAAGCTCCTCGATCCGGATGCCTTTTCCTTTCGGCCTGTGGGTCTACAACGCTTTCGTGAACAAGAAAGGGAAGGTCGGCAAGTGGATCTTCAACAAACTAGCGTCGAAACCGGTGCTGATCACCACCGTGAACCCGGATGTCCGCGTCAAGGTAGCCCGGAACCTATTGAACGAATACGGTTATTTCAACGGAGAGACTTCTTTCGAGGTCATACCCGATCCCAAGAATCCCCGGAAGGCGAAGCTGGAATACAGTGTCACCATGAACGATCCGTATACGCTGGACAGCATCCAATACGTCCATATCCGTCACCGTGCCGACTCATTGATCGATGCCACGATCGGCGATCGTATCCTCCACAAAGGAGAGAATTTCAATGTCGTCCAATTGCAAGCCGAGCGGGAACGCATCTCGTCCTTGCTCCGTAACAACGGATATTACTATTTCCGTCCCGATTTCATCACCTATCAAGCGGATACCTTGTTGAACCCCGGGAAAGTGGCCTTACGGGTGGCCCCGAAGGAAAGCCTGCCCCCCTCGGCCCTCCGCCCTTGGAAACTCGGGAATATATCCGTCTGGCTAAACGGCTATCAGAATGAGACTCCCACGGACTCGATCCGCTATAAGGACCTTACGATCCATTATGAGGGTAAGCTAAGGGTTCGCCCCTCGGTCATTTACAACCGTTTATATTTCAAGCCGGGGGAACTTTATAACCAACGGGCGCAGGAACGGACGCAAACGGCCCTGTCCCGCTTGGGTATCTTCCGTTATGCCGAGTTGCAATATTCCCCCCGTGATACCATGCGCCGCCAAGATACGCTGGATCTGCGGATCAATACGGTCTACGATCTTCCATTGGACGGCGAGCTCGAGTTGAACGTTACCGCCAAGAGCAACGACCAAGTGGGTCCGGGCGCCATTTTCAGCGTGACCAAACGGAATGTCTTCGGAGGGGGCGAGACCTTCGGCGTGAAACTCCGCGGCTCTTACGAATGGCAGACCGGAAACAAGCTGGATGGTAGCAACTCCAAGATCAACAGTTATGAGTTAGGCTTGACTACCACGCTGACTTTCCCACGGGTATTGTTCCCTACATTCAGCAAACGGGACATGAATTTCCCGGCCAGCACCACCTTCCGCCTCTATGCGGACCAGATGAACCGGGCCCGTTTCTTCAAGTTGCTGGCATTCGGTGGTGACGCCTCGTATGAGTTCCAGCCTACCGCCACGTCTCATCATTCCATCACCCCTTTCAAGCTGACGTTCAACTTGCTCCAGCATACCACGCATGAGTTCGACAGCATTACCAACGTGAACAAGGCCCTAAAGAAGAGTTTGCAAAATCAATTCATCCCGGCCATGAACTATACCTATACCTATGATGATTCCCCGATTACCAGTCGCCGGAACCATCTTTGGTGGCAGGCATCCGTTACCCAAGCGGGCCTTGTCTTGGATGGGATTTATGCGTTAGCCGGGAAGAAATTCAATAAAGAGGATAAGGAATTACTCGGCAACCCCTTCGCCCAATTCATCAAGGGAACCGCCGAGATACGTTATAATTACGCCCTCGGGCATAAGCAATATCTCGTAGGCCGATTAATGGCCGGCGCTATTTATAGCTACGGCAACGCCCGTACCTCCCCTTATAACGAGCAATTCTACATCGGCGGAGCGAATAGCATCCGTGCCTTTACGATCCGCAGCATCGGTCCCGGACGCTACTACCAGAACAGCGACAACAATAAATACGCTTACATCGACCGTACGGGTGATCTTAAATTCGAGGCCAACCTCGAATACCGCTTCCCGATCCTTGGCGACCTGCATGGGGCCACTTTCCTCGACAGCGGTAACATCTGGCTGATCCGAAACGATCCGGATCGTCCCGGCGGACAACTGAAATGGGGTAGCTTCCTCAAGGATCTAGCCTTGGGAACCGGCTTCGGCCTGCGTTACGACCTCACCTTTATCGTCATCCGTTTCGACGTGGGTATCGGTCTGCATCTCCCTTACGATACCGGAAAGAAAGGCTATTACAATATCCCGAAATTCAAGGACGGCATGGGTTACCATTTCGCTATCGGATACCCCTTCTAGCTGTTCCATTCCTAGGATTCTGTGGTCTTATCCAAGGTATTTCATTTTCAATAGGTCAACCCTAATTGGAAATGAGATACTTTTGCGCTCTCATTTTAATAACAAACAGATTAATTAACGAACAGAATCATGAAGAAGATTTTTTACTTAATGTTGGTAGCCCTTACTGTGGGTATGTTCACCGCTTGCGACGACGATGATGAGAATACCCCTCAAATCAACAACCCGGAACCCAAGGAACAATGGGGCAAGACGCTTCGAGGCGACAATCAAACCCTACTGGCCTTTCCTGATATCTATGCCGATTATTGGGAATACACCTATTCTTACAAAGATAATCCAAACATCGGCCTTCGTTTGACTGGAAAGTTCCCGAAGTCACGCTTCTTCAACTTCACGGTTTATAACGACGAGACCCAAATAGACGTATCCAGCATTGAAGACGTAAATATCCAACCCGACGACAGCTCCATCAACCCTTATGTAAAGGAAACAGATGACTACGGAGCAAATGGCTATACGATTTACATCATTCCCGCTAACACCCCCGCCAGCGCACGTGCCTCGATGAAGAACGTATGTGAGTTCCCGGAGGATGTCAATATGGTCTCCATTTTCATGCGTCTTTACTTGGCGAAACAATATAGCGGCGATGAGTATGGCGGCGTGGACATGCCTGCTATCCAAGCTTTCGACGTGACTACAGGTGAGGAAGTAGATTTCCTGAAGCGTGAGGTCTGCAACATCCACGAATCGTTGAACTTGCCGCCGATGGATTTCTCCGCCGACCTGCCGCAACTCCCGTTCATGCGTGCCCCGCTGAGCCTAATGTACCCGAACAGCCCGGCAGAATACCTATTCGCCCGCATCAAACTGAACGAAGGGGAGGTAGCTACTTTCCGTTTCATCCCTCCTACGGCTCCTAAAAGCGTAAGCGAATACGCCACCGCCGATGTACGATACTGGTCCATATGCCTTGGGTCAGCCGAGACCTACTCGTATGCCTCTATTTATGACGAGGAAATGCCTAAAGTGGACAAGGAAGGTTTCGTAACCTTTATCATAGCGGACGCCAACTCCGCCAAACTGCCCGATCTCCAAGCCAAGGCGGAAGCCAACGACGGTACATATATACTGACTTGGAACCGTAAGGAGCAAGGAGATGGAATCCTTGCCTTATACCGCAACATGGTGATCAACGAGAATTATCCACATTCCATGCGCAAGCTGATGGAGTCCGTTCCTCTAGCGGCCGCCGGCGGCGATATGAGCGGTTTCAACCCGATGAAGATGATCGCCATGCTCGCTATGGGCAACTGGGGACCGCAAGGCTATAAATTCAGCGAGGACGATTTCTTGAGCGATAGCTTCAATTACGCCAATATCCGAAGAATGAAATAAACCAATAGACATATCGTATTTTCAAGTCCCCTCGTATCCGGTCTTAACCGGAACAAGGGGACTTCCTTTTCACACTCTTATCATAAACCATGGAATTTAGATTCCTTATAGACGGGCGGTAATATAATCAATGATCTGCAGACAAAGGTTTGTGGTCTGCTCGTTCACGTCCAGTTCCGGATTCAGCTCTACCAAATCCATCGACTTAACCAGATTCGTAGACAACATATGATCCACGAAGTTATTAAACTCATCCGGCATCAGTCCCTCACACACACGGGTTCCCGTGCCCGGAGCGAAACGGGGGTCTATGCTATCCACGTCTATGCTGAAATGCACGTTGCGGATCTTCCGTTCCTTCAATTTCCGCTTGATATCCTCAGCTACGAAGCCGATGCCTTTCAGATGGATCGTCTCCATCGTATAGACACTCAGCTTCTCCCGCTCGATCAAATCCCACTCGCCCTCATCCAGACTGCGGGTCCCGACCAAGAATACGTTCTGCGGATTCACCTTATTCCCGGGAGCGTAGATATTCACCAGTTCCTCGCTTCCCATCCCCATCAACGCACTCAAAGGCATCCCGTGGATATTACCACTGGGAGAAGTCTCGCTGGTATTGATATCCCCATGAGCGTCCAGCCAGATAATGCCGAAATCATCATAACATTTACCCACGCCCGAGGCGCTACCTAAACCCAGCGAATGATCCCCGCCAATCACCAAGGGGAACGCTCCTCCACGCAATGTATCATAAACCAACTCCGCCAGATTTGTATTCACCTCCACGATCGCATCCAGATATTTCATGCTGTTACCCCGTACGAACTTATCCGCCTCGCTAACAGGGGGTACATACAAATTACCCAAGTCAAAGGCTTTATGCCCGTTCTTCCGGATCACCCCCATCAATCCCCGTTCCCGAAGGTGGTTCGGGGCACGCTCTACGCCAGCCCGGTCACATCCCAGATTCAAGGGAACACCTATTACATTTATCTTCATACACTAGAATTTAGCGAACGTATCTCGTATAATGCCAATCGCTTCCATCATTTGCTCCTCCGTAATCACCAAAGGAGGCGTGAAGCGGATGATATGATCGTGGGTAGGCTTGGCTATCAAACCGTTTTCCTTCAACGCCAAACAGATGTCCCATGCCGTCTTCCCATCTTTAGGTTCCGTCACGACAGCGTTCAGCAAGCCCTTACCCCGTACTTTCTTAATCATCGGATTATCGATCTTCTCGATCTCGCTACGGAACAATTCACCCATCTTAAACGCATTCTCCGACAAATGCTCGTCACGTACCACCTCCAAGGCTGCGATAGCGACTTTCGCCGCCAACGGATTTCCACCATACGTAGAACCGTGCTCTCCCGGAGCGATCGTAAGCATGATCTCATCGTCCGCCAATACCGCCGAGACCGGACTGACCCCACCGGACAACGCCTTTCCCAAGATCAAGATATCCGGACGAATCCCCTCGTAATCGCAAGCCAATAACTTACCGGTACGGCCGATACCCGTCTGTATCTCGTCCGCGATAAACAACACATTCTTTTGATGACAAAGATCATAGCAAGCCCGCAGATAACCATCGTCGGGCACCACTACCCCAGCCTCACCTTGGATCGGTTCCACCAAGAAGCCTACTACATCAGGATCTTTCAGGGCCTCGGCCAACGCATCCACATTATTATAGGGTATCTTTATAAATCCGGGCGTATAAGGGCCGAAATCGGCGTAGGAACTAGGATCGGTGCTCATGGAGATAATCGTGATCGTACGTCCGTGGAAATTCTCGCTACAAACCACGATCTTCGCACGCTCCGGGGCGACCCCTTTCCGACGGTATCCCCAACGGCGGCAAAGCTTCAAGGCCGTCTCTACCGCTTCGGCCCCCGTATTCATCGGCAAGAGCTTATCATATCCGAAGAACTTACAGGTAAATTCCATGTACTCACCCAGTATATCCGCATGAAAGGCACGGGATACGAGCGTAAGCTTCTCCGCCTGCTCCATCAGGGCCTTCACGATCTTAGGATGGCAATGTCCTTGGCTCAAGGCAGAATAGCCAGACAAGAAATCAAAATAACGTTTTCCTTCCACGTCCCACACGAACACGCCTTCGCCTCTTCTGAGAACGACCGGCAGGGGATGATAGTTGTGGGCACCATACTTCTCCTCTCTGGTAATGTAATCTTCCGGTTTCATACTATAATTGAGTTTAAATGACTGTCATATTGTAAGCGTTTACATCGGGATAGCTCAAAGATAAACATTTGCGGCTAACCAATTGATTACGGATATGTATGTTAAGAAACATATCCACAAAAAAGAAGGGATGCCCCGCTCTCCCCAAGGAGAAACAAGGGCATCCCTCTCACGTCAAACAAACAACGCTTAGTTCCGTATCCGTACCTTATAGGTCTGGTCGGCTATCCGGACAAGATAGACTCCCGCGGGAAGAGCGTGTCTTGTCTCGCCGGGAACGACCGCGAACCGGGCACGACTAGCACCCGACAGGCCGACAACCCATGCCTCAGCCGGACGATCCGCACGGATATGGAGGGCGTTGGCAGAGGTCCAAACCGCTATGCCTCCCTCTACCGAGGCATTCGATGTCGGGACATCCGGGGTATCCGGGGTGTCGGGTGTGTCAGGATAATCGGGATCCACCGGCCCAGATTTGGGCGTATAGCTTACCACGAACGGGCTGAAGCTGGCAACGGAGATCTCCATATAATCATCCTCTAATGTCAAATTGTTATTACCCTCGGAATACACGTCTACCACGCCGTCCGAGCGGAGGTGGATAATCACGATATCATGTTGGGTTTTATTTACGCCTTCCGGATACGGGATACGTACCGTCACGATATCGGAGGGCTGCACGGGAGTTACGGCGGTAGTGGTGGATGCGTCGGTAGCGGAAATCGTGGTCGTCACCTTAACCAAGGTCACTTCCATCACGATCTTCGGGGCATCAGGAGCGATACCCGCATCTTGGGCGGCAGCTTCCGCTTTCTCTTCAATCTCAGCCTTTTTCGCTGGGTCTTCTATATCTTCCTTCACCAAGCGGAGGCTGGAGAGTTCCGTATCCGATGGCAGGGATACGGCATCGGGGATGATCACGATCGGGTTATCATCCGTTGGAACATTCGTTCCCTCCTGCCCTTCCTTTTCCTTGGGAACGGCTGGCGTACCGATCTCTTCCGGGATTACGGGAGATTGCAGCTTAAAGGTAGCGGTTATCGTCAAGTCGTCGGTACCGGAGACGGTAATATTCCCAGATGCTAGCGGGTCATCATTCACTTTGTAACTCACGAATTCGTACTTTGGCAAGGCCGTATGTGCCAAGCTCAACTCAGTACCAACGGGTACGGCATCACCGGATTTCACGCTCACTTCCTTACCCTCTTTTGTATAAGAAACGGAGATCGTACCGCCTTCCGGCTGCAGGATCTTGACGTAATATTCCGACTCGGGAAGTACCGTGAAGTTTACCTCATACGTACGCTTGGTCTGTCCATCCTCGGCGGTAACGACCAAGGTAGCCTTGGCCGATCCACTCTCGAGCGATACGGTAGCCGTGAACGATCCTGTCGGTTCTACGGAAACAGGCGATCCATTCACGAGCAGCTCAGCCTTCGCATCGACCAGCTGGCCGGATAAGGTGAGGGTAGCCGATTTCTGGGTGGAATTTGGGAGCAGCACCTCATATTTCATCGTAGAGGCAAGAAAACCGGGAAGCGGGGTAACCTCCCCACTTCCTTCCTTATACGATAGGGAACTCAAACGGGCTTCCGAGGACAGAGCCACGAGGATAGGCTCAAATTTCACCTCAGCCTCCACCGTATAGGCCGGCATCAAGAAGTAGGTCGTACCATCTTTCTCTTTCTGCAACGGAACAGTATTGGTTTTATCCCCGACCTTCCCGGATACCTTCAAGGAGCCGAACACCATTTGGTAGCCTTTGTTGGGGGTGGCGGCAATCGTCACCTTCGTACCGGAGGCGACCTCGCCGCCGGAAACAATCGAACTACCCGGAGCATCGGCGGTACTCAAGGTAAGCGTACCGTTCGCCGGGTTGGCGAAGGTGACGGTGGACTGGATCTTCTCGTACTCCACCTCTACCGTGACCGGGAAGTCCGGCATGGTGAAGGTGTAGAGGTAGGCGATACCGCTACTGGCATCGGGCTTAAACGTAGCCGGTACCGTTTCGGAGGGCGTACCCGTGCGGTAAACCTTCGGGTAACCGGAAGCCATTCGGTAGCCGTCGGCGGGGGTGACGGTAATCGTCACCTCGGTGCCGGAATGCAAGGTCGTAGGGGATGTGAGGGTCTCACCGTCCGCCGAGATCGATAAGGAGGCAGATCCTTCCGCGGGAGCCTCGAAAGTCAACATGAAAGGAAGAGCGGGGTAGTCGGGACGGGCCTTCGTCTCGATCCCTTCCTGCGCCCGGGCGGTCATCGAGAAGACCGCCAGCAGGCATACGAGCCATAAACTAGTATATTGTTTCATATCAAAGCGCTATTTTATAAGTGATGTTATTGATTCGAACCATGTAAATACCGGAAGGCAAAGCCAAGCGGGTATCGCCGGGGACGATAGAGGCGGCGTAGACGGTACGTCCGTCGGAGCGTACCACGGTAAGCGCGGCGGCCTCCCCGGAATAGACATGCAGCGCACCGTCGGCGGCCCAGATACGGACAGCGGCGGTAGCGGTAGCGATCTCGTTGGCGGTCACCACGGAGCCATCGCACACACCCACGCTACGAACCAGCGAGCGGGTGACGGCATTGGCGGTGATGTATGCCTCGAAAGGCTTCAGCACATAATCCGCCTCCTGAAGGTCGAAGCGGGTACCCTCGGCATTGAGCACGTAGATACCACGGAGCGTAAGGTTGGCGAGATTCGGGTTCGTCCGGAAGAGGAACACGCCGTTCTCGAGGGCATCGCCGGAAGCGACCGTAGCCGTAGCCGGTATCTCGATCGGCGCGTCGGAGGCTGTTTGGCTAAAGGTTACCCGAGTCAAGGCTGCGTCGGCGGCCAACAGATAGGGGCTACCGGCGGTGAGATCGACCCTTTTCCCGTAAAGGACAGAGACCTCTTCCCAACCTTGGGCAACGGCCTCCTTAGCGGTGTAGCCGGTGGCGGCATAAAGGATTAGCCCACTACCATATTCCGCAGAGGCTGTCAATTCGATAGGGCTACCGAAGGTCGTCCATTTGTTATTCAGCGAACGGTTGGTTTTGAAAGTCTTGGACACCTTCAGCGCATTCGTTGTCACGACCTGCGCACCCTCCTCCAATGTCAACTCAAAGACGGACGCATTCTCGCTATCGACGGTAAGCACGCCATCGGATTTAACGATGACACTCTGTGACAGGCCGGCCTCGGAGAGATTCTGATTGCCGGAGATCTCGACCTCTTTCCAATCACTCACCTCCGTAAAGGTCGTTACCCTACCATCCGCCTCGGGAGCAGGGAAGCGATCGATTGCCGTGCCTTCGCTATCGAGGCCTTTCTGCGGGATAAACGTACTAGCTTTCATCTCCCAGAGCTTATACTCCTCGCCCGCCGTAACGGTAGTGGCTAAGGTCTTGTTGTAGCGTTTTACTTCGATGGGCTGGGATGAGCGAGGCAGAAACCTTATCGTAGCGCCAGCATCTCCCGCCTCATCCGTGAACAGACATTCCATCCAAGCATTGGTAAGGGTACCGGTGTTATGGATAGCGGTGTGGGCACAATGGAAAGTGGTATAGCCATTTACCGGATCAAGCACGCTGAAGGTGCCAGAGTTATCGAGGCAGTAATGCATATCGGACGAGCTGCTGTTTTCAATGCGGAAGCTGCTGCCCGACAGCCTCAAGGTGCCTTTATTGATCAAGGTAGAGGCACCGGACGAGCCGAGGATCGAACCGGTCTGCGCAATTGTCAGATCGCAACCTTCGTTGACGGTCAAGGCAGCACCGTCGGTCGGGCGTATCGTTACGTAATTCAACGTCAGCGTCGGGTTGCCGGTAGCGGTGGCGACGATGAGCTTGTTGGCGGAAGGGCCTGGGGGTGACGATATTTTGCCGTTGAAACGGGTCTCCGTTCCGGCTCCCTTTTTATAACTCCATTTGTTGTTGGAGTAGAAGAGCATGAAGGTCATCGTATCGCTAGAAGACAAGGGCAGTGACAACAAGGACCTCAGATAGGAGGCAGACGACAAGCCGGACTGGCCGGGGATAATAGTACTCGCGTAAGCTGTAGGCAGACCGTCAGCGCCATAGCCGGCAATAGCTTTCAGTTGCGGGAGCAGGCCGTTCTCGGCGGTACCGATGGCGGTGAAGGCTTGTGTATTTTCGGGGCCTGCCCAAGCGGCGATCTCGGCGGCGACATCA
This sequence comes from Parabacteroides sp. AF21-43, assembly GCF_003635435.1. NCBI lineage: Bacteria > Pseudomonadati > Bacteroidota > Bacteroidia > Bacteroidales > Tannerellaceae > Parabacteroides > Parabacteroides sp. AF21-43. The sequence goes on from NZ_QTMG01000014.1 coordinate 39,383, forward strand.
TCGAGGTAAGTGTCGGCACCGTTTGCCTTATCGCTACCTATGTTATCGGTAGGGACGGCTAGCGTATTATCTCCTATCGTCAGTTGGATCATGGTACTGGCGTAGTTGTCGAGAAGGGTAACTTTATTAGTAGGTGGATCAGATCCGACAATCCGACCGGCCTGTTTATCCGACGTATTTCCTAAGGCTTTCACGCCGGCGGTAGTTAAGGCGAGGCAATTCTTTATCGTTATATTAATGTTTCCAGCAAAAGCTTGCCCCACAATACCACCTGCGGCAGCTATCCGGCTGTCGCTGTTTGATCCTGCAGAAACAGCGCCTGTGGCAAAACAAGATTCAATCGTCGTTTTCTCAGATAGTCCGGCAATGCCGCCAGAATAAGCATTAGCAGCGGAAGATTTAGCGATTATCCACCCTGTCGAATAGCAGTGCGATATGCTACAATTACCGCTACTATAGGCTCCGATACCGCCCGCATACGCGGCATCGCTAGAACCAGAACCGGTAGCAGTAACACGGATATCCTCCGTATTGAAGCAGGAAACGATAGAAGAGCCATTATTAGTCGCTACGATTCCACCACCACGACCCATCTTTCCGGTCATAGTGACAGCTCCCCTGTTTGAACAAGCGCTAATCACCGAACCTTCAGAGTAACCGGCAATTCCACCGAGAGACCCAGAATTGCCGGTCACAGAAAAACTAACCTTGCATTGATTATGGCAATTGATGATTTTTCCATTCTTTACATAACCTGCCACGCAGCCAAGATAGTAAGCGGTGTCTTGAGCATTAGCAATAGTTGTCAAATTAATATTGTCAGATCCTGCCATCGTCAGATTCCGCACGGTCGCTCCATACAGATAACCGAAAAGGCCGATATAGTAAAACGAGGCCGAGGAGATCGTCATTCCGGTAATCGTATGGCCGCCACCATCGAAGGTGCCTTGAAAGTAGTAACGTGCATCGAAGCCTTTATAAGTCCCTATCGGTATCCAATTAGCCTCGAAGCCGCTCGCCACGCCTTGGGCAGGTTTCGCCAGCGAGATATCGTCCGCAAGCGTAACCGTACAGTCTTTGAAGCCCTCGGAGGCGGGATAGGAATCGGTATAGGTTTTATCGGCATCGGCGATTGTCTTCCCGTTATTCGTCACCCAAGCGATCCACGCGAGGCCGCAGGCGGTCTTGACGGTGTAGGTAGTGCCGGAGACGGCGACATCGGTGCCAGTCGGGCCGACATTGGCTAATTTGGCGTACTCGGGCCAGTCGGCGGGGAGAGTCGTCATGCCTGAGAAGGAGACTAATTTATCTTCCGTTGCCGTAAAGACGGTTGTTCCTTTCGAATCCATCAGTTGTTCGTTGCCCAGCCAAAGGGTGTAGCCGGTGTTCTTTGTGACGTTGATGGCGAAACCCTTCTTTTTACCGTCGGTGGTGAATTGGATAGCGGGATCGAACGATTGGCCGCTGGCGTCTTTCACCTCGAGCGTCTGGCCACTCGTTGGGGCGGTGGCGAACTGCCATTGGAGGAAGGGGGATTTCACTCTAGAGCTTCCATAAATTGCGTCTCCATCTTTATCTTCCGAAGAAACCGTTACTTTCGCGTCTTCGGTAGCCGAGAAAGCACCCCAATTGTCTAGAAACACAGCAACAGCTTCCGCCGTGACAGTTATCTTGCCTTTGATGGTGGTATTTATAGCAGAACTAGTAGAGTACAGATATATTCCATATGATCCAGTTCCTTCCGCGGCGATATTCAATCCGGCGGTGCCACCATCCAGAAGCAGGATGCATCCTTGGTAGTTATTAATCACATCCTTTTTCGCTTTCAGGTTACTGGCAGAGTTGCCTGTCGCTTGGATACAGAACGGTTTACTGCCCTCCAGATAAAATAATGAGCCGTCGGCAGTAGTGGAGGTCAGGTTTAGCCCATCCAATTTTAGGATCGGGTAGCTGTCAAGATTATTCGCGTCGGCTATCGCTTTCTCGCTTTTGATATTGATCGCGCCCTGCTGCCAGTTTGCGTTCGTGCCCGTCAGCGTACCGGAGAACTCGGTGTCGGTGCCATTAGTCCCGATCTTGTAAAACCAAGCGTAATCGGTCGAGCCGGCGGTTTTCGGTTTATAGGTGAGGGTTAGTTTATCAGTAATACTAGTACTAGCCACGTCAAGCGGCTGTGGCTGCGCTTGCGCTCCTGCCATTGCCGGCCCCCATAGGGCCAGCGTCAGGATACAGAACATCCGCATGGCGGCCCGGAGGGAGAGCCGCGCGGATATCTTTCTAGAAAGATAAAATTCGTTCATATGGATTCGATTTTAAGTGTTTGACAATTTGCTAGGCTCAGATCTCGTCCGGGCTCTCGCTATCGCCGCCGGGGTTCTCGGGTTCGGGCGTAGGGTCGGGCGTGGGATAAGGCTTGTCGTCGGGCTTGGAGGGGCTGGTGGGACCTCCCTTGGCGGCGATGAGGTTCTTATACTTGCGGAAGATCTGGTTCACGGTGTCGATGAAGGCGTTGATGGCCTCGGTAGGCTCAAGTACGGCGTAGGCGTTGACACGCTGGATGATGAGGTCGAGGGTCTCGTCGGTCGCCTTGCGGGCCTTGGTGGTATCGGTCTTCACACGGGCGGAGTACTCGTCGGTGCGGGTGATGTCGAGAGCCTTGTAGGCATCGTTCAAGGTTTTCAACTGGGCCACGTAGGTGTCGAGGTGGAGGGTCTTGAGGGCTTCCGATACGTCAGCCTTGGCGAGGTCGAGCAGCAGGCCGTCGATCAGGGCGGTCTCCTCGGCGTAGGCCTTGGCGTAGATCTTGTCGTAGGCCCGCAGCACGCTGTCTACCAGCAGGGCGGGGGTACGCAGGGTCTCGTCGGGGCATACCTTATAGGAGCCGTTCATGGAGTAGATGAACTGGAGGGTCTTGTCACGCTCCTTGTCTTTCGCCTCCAGCTGGGCGGTGGAGGCGCTCTTGGTGACGCGGTTCACGCACTCCGCCTCCCGGTCGATGCATTCCTTGTAACCCGGGGCGAGGGCCTCCAGATGGAGGGCGGCCACGGTCGTATCCAAGATACGGGCGTAGATCTCGTTGTTCATGTTCATGTGGCCGGCGTTGGTCAACGCGGTCTTCGATACCGATCCGATTTGTTTCGCTAAACTCATACTGTTTGTTGTTTTTTCGTTAATACTTTCCTCTTGTCCGCAGACGTAAGGTTTCCTACAAATGCAGGATAATCCCTTTGATAATCATATATTTTTCTATCAAACAATGCCTACGGGTGTCGAAATCTCTCCCGAGACATCGGAAAGGACCGCTATGGTCGTAAGGATCGCTCCGGACGCCTCGGGAGAGGCCACTACGACCATAGGGATCACTCCAGAGGCTTCGGGAGGTGCCGTTACGGTCGTGGGGATCGTTCCGGAGGCCTCGAGAGGGATGGCTACGGTCGTAGGGATCGTTTCCGAGGTATTTCGCTAGTCCGTCGCTTTCGTAAACCGGATCGGCCAGTCCAACGGCTTGGTGGTGTAGACCGGGAAGATCCATTGCTCATGGTTGGTGGCTTTGTTGCGGCCGAACCAACTGTCTCCCTCGTTCAAGTCGTTCTCTTGGTCCACCCCGAAGCGGTACGGCGGGTTCTCGCTCTTCAATTTATACTCCTTGCTTCCCCAATAGGCCGGGAATTGCTCGTCGATGGAGTAAGGAAGCGTCATGTCGGTACCGGGCGAGGTGGCGATCACGTAGTATAGGTCATCGCTCTTCCCCTTGCGGGCGATGCCCACGCCGGTGACCGGTTCCTTATGGCTGTCGTCGGGCGAGAACTTCAAGCAAACGTAATGGTTATCGATCGCGTCCCACATCATTCCCGATTCGGCATCCTGCCCCCACGGTTCGAAGCCGTGCTTGCGGGCGTCGTCCTCCTTCATGAAGCGCATGTGGTAGATGGGGCGGCACTCGTCCTTGAAGTCGAGGGCTACCCACCAGAGCTGGTCGGCGTTATCCCCCACGTCGAGGTACTCGTGGGCCGAGGTATCGAGCATCTTGCCGATCCGCGAGTCGTTCGGTCCCTTGGTATTCAGCACCAACGGACTGTAGATGCGTTCCTTGCCGTCCGGCCCGGTGAAGACACGTTGTCCGGCGGGATCCCCGTGATTGTCCTTCCCGGTACGCATCATGAAGTCGGCCAGGATCAGCTGCGGTTTCTTGGCCAGCTTCGAACGCGCCTCCACGTAGGAGTCCAGATATTTCTTCAGCGCATCTTGCCGCGCGTAGTTCTTCGTCAGGTAATACAGGGGGACCAGGAAGCAACGGGTGGTATCGCCCCTCGGGCCGTAGCTTACGAGGTGGAGGTTGCTGTTCTCGTCGGCGATGGACTTGTCCCAGCTCTCGAAGTCCACGGAGGCGTTGCCGCCGGTGATGATCATGATGCTCTCCTCGGACATATGCTCGTTCAGCTCCGACTTCGTATAGCCGCCCCCGGCGCCGATCTTGCCGCCGTGGGTACCCATCACGCGGTAGTAGGTCTGGAGCCAGTTCTCGTTCTCTCCCGCCGGCGACGACGACTTGGCGGAAAGCTCCGCCTCGGCGGCGAACACCGTCTCGTCGTAATAGAGGTTCTCCTTCCGGCTGTAGATATAGGTATAGCTCCCGCCGAAGACACCGCCCACCAGCACGTGGGTGCCGTAGGTGTCGTATAGATCGTAGATGCCCTTCTGCGTGTTGCCGTATCGCTTGTAGAGGTCGCTATTGGTTTCGTTCAGCAAGCGCGAGGCGGTCGTGGTGAGGAACGGCAGGAAGACGTCGGGATTGCTGGCGGAGGTATAGATGGCGGTGGCCATATGCAGCTCCACCATCGGCTTGACATGCACGTCCACGTGATACTCGAAGCGGTTGGACGAGGTCTGGTTATGCTGGAACCGCTGGTCGAAGGAGCCGGAGAAGAGTTTCGACCTCGTAGGCGTAGGAGCGCCTTGGTTCGTGAAGCCGAGGCTGCTCACCGAGATGCCGAGCTCCTGCCACATGTTGTCCACCATCTCCTCGTAGTCCACGCCGGAGCGTTCCCGTCCCCACGACTCGGCGTGGGGGGTCTTCACGAAAGCCTCCGTGCCGTACATCAGGTCGAAATCTAGGAAAGGCTCGCTAGGGGCGGCGAAGATATCGCCCGCCGTGTTCACCGTCTTGCCCACGTTGTGCATATAGCTCGGGGCGTTATCCGAAGCTGAGCTTTCCAGCTTGGGTTGCGACACGAGGAAGAGCGTGTCCGTCGCCGCCTCCCCCGACTTGCTGGCGATCCCCCGCAGGGCGATCTTCTCGAGGAAAGGCTTACGCTCCACCTCCTTCTTGAGGTTGAGCACGAGGAAGCGGCTCTCGGCCCCCTGCCTCATCTCCCAATCGAAATACTTGCCGCTGAACTCGAAGTCGCGGATACGATCATTGTGCACCGGGATGGCGATCTCGCCCTCCCACGGATGGATGATGAACAGCCGGTTGCCGTCCGACTCGTCGGAGAGGTTGAACTCCGCCACACGCTGGGGGACGTACACTTCCGTGTCGTCGTCGGAACATCCCGTGAGGAAGGCCGACACCACCAGCGTCAAAATACCGAAAAATAAAGATTCTCTTCTCATACTGATTCTTCTTAGATAAAGGTGTATACTCTATATTATAATGTAGGGAGTTCGCCTCCCCATGACCCTATTCGATCGCCCGTACCCATTCGTCCATGCCCTTGGCGGCCTCCGGCGGCATCTTCTGTTTCAGCCGGTAGCGGGTGGTGTGCAAGCTTCCGATGGAGATAGACATCTTGTCGGCGATCTCCCGGTTGCTCAGGTTCATCTTGATCAGCATGCAAAGCGTTTCCTCCGCCGGCGTGATCCCCGGCACCCGCTCCCTAAGCGTCGGCAGGAAACCCGGATACGATGCCCGGAACGATCGGTGGAACGATCCGTTCCCTTTTCGCTCCGGATCGGCGGGAAGGCACGAGGCCAGCAGGTGCTCCTTCCGTATCGGGCACTCGGCGGCGTGACGCTCCAAGTGTTCCGACAGTACGTCGAACCGCTCGTCGATCCGCCGGCGCAGATGCTTCCATGCGAACACCCAGCAGCCCCCGCAGAGGAGGAGCGCCAGCAGCCCGCACATCATCAAAATCCGTAAGTATGACCCTTCCATTACTACTTCGTTTTTGTTTCTCAAAGGAAACCATTCCTATCCTTATACGACGAATTCTTTTTTGAGCAATCCGCTCAACAAGTCCTCAACAACGCCCTTATCCGCACGAAATGCGATCATCAATTTAATTGACACGCCGCTCGGGGCACCGGTGGTACGGACAAGTCAAAGGTACGCCGCCGGGCCTTCGGACGGATAAAAAACCAATAGATGATTCAATCGATTTATACCCCGGGACACGCTATTTTCCATGAAAAACGGCGTATATTCGCGATAAACCATAAAATCCTACGCAGATGAGAGACATCACGCATTTCCTGCTAGCCACCCTCCTCTCGCTAGCCACCCTCGCTTGCCGGCACGACACGCCTCCCGCGGACGGCTCCCTCTCCCGGCAGCTTCCGCCCGATACCAAGGAGATACTCCGGCAGCTCAACGACCGCGACAACCGGGAGGAGGCCTTGCGCCTCGCCGACAGCCTCGCCGCTCTTCCCCCTTCCGACGACCCGTGGCTAGAGATCCGTATCGCCCAAGCGGTAGCCAACACGCTCTATAAATTCCGCCGCGACCCTTCGGATGCGATCCGTGTGCAAGAAAGGGCCCTCGCCGTCTATCGCCTCCACCCCGATGCCGCCGACGATCCGGCCGACCTGCTCTCTACCCTCGGCCATTATTACCGCCGCAAGGGAATGCGGGAAAAAGAGGTGGAAGTCATACAGGAAGCCATGGACTGGTGCGTAGCCCACCCCGAGAAGCTCAACCGGGGTTTCGTCTACACCTTCGCCGACCTCTCCTCCACCTATAGCGACCTCGGATTGTACGACAAGGCTATGGAGGCCATCTCACGCTCCATCGACTACTCCCTCCAGTTGGATAGTTTTACCATCAGCGACCTCTACCGGATGAAAGCCGGGATATTCTGGGAGCTGGAACAGCACGACTCTACCTTATATTACGCACGGCAGGCCTTAAAGAGAGGGGAGGAGCTGAAAGAGAACGCCTATGTCCTCGCCGCCAAAAACATACTTTACAATTATTACTACGAATATGTGCCCGACTCTATCCCTGCCGCCCTCGAAGGGTACAAGGAATTGATAGAAGAGGAAGAAGCGATCTCCGCGGGGTATCAAGATCTTTTCAAATTCATGCTGGGGGCCTGCCTCGTACGCGACGGAAAGCCGGAAAAAGGCTTCCCCCTGATGGAAGAGGCCTACGCTCTCTACAAGAAATACGAGGCGAACGATATGATGGATTGGACCGGACGGCATTTGCTCAACCTTTACGCCCAACAAAAGAAGGGAGACAAGATGGCCGAGATCTACCCGGAATACAAGGAGATACACGACTCGTTGCAACTGGCGGAGAAACAGCGGTACGCCATTGGTGCCAACGTACGCTACGAGACCGGACGGAAGGAGCAGGAGAATCGGGCCTTATCCGCCGAAGTGGCCTTGAAGGAACGTTCGCTCGTTTATACGCGCGTCATCCTGATCCTAGCCATTTGCCTGCTGACCGGGATCATTGTCTACGCACTCCAACGTCGCCGGCTTCACCAACGTGAGCGGGAGATCCAGCGTCAACGACTGGATAATCTCCTCGCTACCCAACAAGAACTGAACCGCCGCAATGAGCGACTGAGCGCCGAGCTGGAGCAAGCCGCCCATAACGAGGTGATCGACAGCGTACGCCAGAAGCTCAACCCCTCCTTGCTGAGCGGCGAGGACGAGTTGCGGTTCCGCCAATCCTTCGCTGCCCTGTACCCTCGCTTCCTGCCCGGCTTGCGTAAGGACTTCCCGGAACTGACCAAATCCGACGAACTGCTCTGCATGCTGATCTACCTGAAGCAGAGCACGGACGAGATCTCGTTGGCCTTGGGCATCTCCCGTCCCAGCGTCAACTCCGGACGCAGCCGTATCCGCAAGAAACTTGGATTGCAGAAAGAGGAATCCTTGGACGAATTCCTGCAAAAAAGATAATCCCTCCTTTCCGGCGGCTGCCACCCGAAGGTGGCATGCTTGCCGGAAAGAGGGGATCAAGGGCGGATCAAGTACGAACCGCTACGCATAGCCGATAAAGGCCGCTTATAAAGTTGTCAGATAATTTTTCAGCGGATTGGAGTACATCTCTAAGATCTTCTTACGTAAGAACGCCTCATCCTTGTTCGGAAGGACGATCTTATCCAATTGTCCTTGCAAGTATTCCTCGAATTGCTTCTTATCCTTCGGACCATAATGTTCTTGGAAACGACGAGTGCCGTTCAGTAAGTCATACGCCACGTAATTGCACGGATAGAAACGATAGTTCTTATAGATCTCCCGGTCGATAACGGACGCGATAGCGCTTACCAGCTCATTCTTCTCCATATCCTTGTCCAGTTTAGCCAAGGAATCATTGATCGGGGAAGTGATCGTGAAGTGGACACGACCCTTATTATTCAGGATACCCGTTTCCATGCTCAACAAATCATCCCGCTGACATTTCACGTAATCCGGATCATCCCGCTTCATCTGGAATTCTTTCGCCTTCAAGAAATCGCAAGGATCAAACTCGTAGGAGATAGCGACCGGTACGATATTCAAGTCCATCAAATTCAACAACAGATTATCCTTATCGCCGCCGATACTCAACATCTTCAATACGCTACCCTGCGTACGATCGTCCGAATCCTTAGCACGTCCCTCACGCTGGGCGATCCATACAGACTCGTTCACATTCTTGATCGCATGATGGATATAGGCGGAAAGCGTCTTGCTGACCTCCAACATCTGACGAACAGAAACACCACGCTTCACAATAAAACTATTGTTCAAGCGTACCAATGTCTCGATCCACGGACGGATTAAAAGATTGTCGCCGATAGCGACCTGCGTCATACCATACCCCACATCATATAACATGACATTCAAGAAGGAGGCATCCAATACGATATCCCTATGGTTCGAGATAAACGTACAGGCCGCCTTATCTTTCGGCAGACGGCTACGCCCTGAGATAGTAAGCGAGAAAGTAGTATTTTTCGCCACCGTCATTACAGCGTCATAGGCCAGAGTAGATTTAAACTCCTCCTTCGTCTTGCAAGCACGCATGGCAACTGAGAATTCCTCCCAATTCAAATTCGGCTTTATGTAACGTAAAGCCCGCTCGAAATCCTCATTGGCGACCAATTTTTCAATCGCGTCCTTCACCTCACTGTTGTTCAGCGGACGGATGTCGTCGAAATTAGGGGAAACTGTTTCTGTATCCATATCTATTCATTTTGTTTTTCTGTTTTTGAGTTCGTCTTCAATAATGTCTGTCATGACATCCTTTATATCCAATCCCGCCGCACGTACTTGCTGTGGGATAAAGCTGGTAGCCGTCATTCCCGGTGTCGTGTTTATTTCCAGTAAGACAGGCTCCCCGTCTGCCGGAATAATATAATCCACACGAATCAGTCCTTTGGCGCCCAATATATCGTAGATCCTTGATGTCTTGCGCTGTATCAACTCCGTCAACTCGGCGGAGATACGGGCCGGAGTGATCTCGTCCACCTGCCCGTTATACTTTGCGTCGAAATCGAAGAATTCGTTATCCGTAACCACCTCGGTCAAAGGAAAGACAACCTCTTTACCCTCCACCTTATAGCAACCGCATGTCACTTCCGTTCCATCGATAAAGCTCTCGAGAATCACCTCACGTCCTTCCCCAAACGCCTTAGCGATAGCGGGCTGGATAGCAGAGACCTCTTTCACCTTCGTCACGCCAAAACTACTACCCCCATCGTTTGGTTTCACGAAAATAGGCAAACCCAAACGAGTCACGACTTCTTCGTCCGTAATAGTCTCTCCCTTGAATAAATGAATGGATGCGGCAATTTTTACACCAAAGTCTTTCAAGTAATGATTGCATACGTATTTATTGAATGTCAAAGCGCTCACCAGCATCCCGCAAGACGAGTAAGGCATACCGATCATATCGAAATATCCTTGTAAACGTCCGTCCTCGCCCGGAGTACCGTGTATCGTTATATAAGCGAAGTCAAAATGCCTCGTCACGCCATTCTCCTTGAAGCTAAAATCATTCTTATCAATTGGTGTATGTTCCCCGCTAGGAAGTATAACCGCCCACTCATCCCTCTTAACGATGGCAATATATAAATTATATTTGTCTTTATCAATAAAAGAGTAGATTCCGTCCGCACTTTTTAATGAAATAACGATCTCGGAGGAATCTCCCCCTGCTACGATAGCGATGTTCTTTTTCATTTTTATAATTCTTTAGTGTTCGCGTATACACGCCATCTGTCGATCAGCTGCTGCATATCGGAAGGAATCTCGGAATCGAAAAACATCTCCTCTCCCGTAGTAGGATGAACGAACCCCAACGTCTTAGCATGCAAGGCCTGACGTGGACAAATAGCGAAACAGTTTTGCACGAACTGTTTATATTTAGTAAAAGTTGTTCCTTTCAAGATATCATGTCCGCCATACCGCTCATCGTTGAAAAGCGTATGACCGATATATTTCATATGTACACGGATCTGGTGCGTGCGCCCCGTCTCCAGACGGCACTCCACCAAGCTCACGTAGCCCAAGCGTTCCAATACGGTGTAATGGGTGACGGCAGTCTTGCCTTGATCGCCTTCCGGGAAGACGGTCATTTGCATACGGTCACGAGGGTCACGGCCGATATTTCCCTCGATACGCCCCTCATCCTCTTGAACGATGCCCCATACCAAGGCACGGTATTTACGTTTGGTTGTCTTGTTGAAGAACTGCAGGCTTAGGTTACTCTTGGCCTCCGGGCGTTTAGCCACCACCAATAAGCCCGATGTATCCTTATCGATACGGTGTACCAAGCCTAAACGAGGATCGGAAGGATCATAATAGGGATCATCCTTCAAATAATAAGCCAAGGCATTCACCAACGTACCGGTATAATTACCGTGACCGGGATGTACGACCAAGCCTGCCGGCTTATTCACCACCAGCAAATCATCGTCCTCATATACTATATTCAAAGGGATATCTTCGGGGATAATCTCCAGTTCCCGGCGTGGGCGATCCATCACGATAGAAACCACATCCAAAGGTTTCACCCGGTAATTACTTTTCACCGGCTTATCGTTCACCAAGATACAACCCACCTCAGCCGCCAATTGGATGCGGTTACGGGTAGCGCCCATCATACGGTCTACCAAGAACTTATCCACCCGGAGCAGGGATTGCCCCTTGTCCGCTACGAAGCGGAAATGCTCATACATCTGGCTCGACGATGTTTCGTCTTCTTCCGGCATCAACAGGTCGTCTACCTGTTCATCATCCATATCGTCCAAAAACTCGTCCATTCCCTTAAAACCAGTTTTCTATATCACTATCCAATGGTTCTACCGGAATACTATCCAAAGCCAATGAGTCGGGAAGCATATTCGGATCGCCACTGCTTACTTTCAATACCAGATGAGCGGTCAGCGGTACATGTTCCCCTTTGAGCAAGGTACGCCCGTTTAACTCCACCCCCATCGCCAAATCTTTATAATCGCCCGGCACATACTCTATCTCGACCGACGAGAAGCCACGGGCCCGCAGCAAGGCATACGCCTGACGGAAAGATAAGTCTTCCACCTCCGGTATCACGGCCATCTGGGAGGTCAACGCGTTAATCGTAACAAAGACGATCCGCCCCTCTTTCACCTTCGATCCGACACCGGGAACCAACTCCACGATGGAGCCCGGAGCCACATCTTTCGAGAATACGGAATCGATCACGTTATAGCGTAGCTTATTATTCCCGAAAAACTCGGCGGCGTCCTCTAGCTTCATTCCTTTCACGTCCGGAACGACCACCGCTTGATTATGGCGGGTATAAGAATCCAGCCACGCCAGCACGCCATAAACAACGCCGCACGACACGACTATCACCAACAAGAGATTGATGACAAACGGATTCTTTATCAGTTTTACAAAAAAGTTACTCATTTCACGTATGTATTTGTAGGCGGTTCAAAAGTAGAAAAAAAACGGCATATAGACCAATATCCACCAGAGCAATACTACAAAAACAAAGAAAGTAAAGGCTTTTTAGGAAAAAACCTCTACTTTCTTTATAAATCTTTAGAACGTGACTAATTATCCGTTGTATTCGTCAGATACCGTTAATTTAGCTCTGCCTTTAGCACGACGAGAAGCTAATACTCTACGGCCATTAGCGGTAGCCATTCTTGAACGGAAGCCATGCTTGTTCTTTCTTTTTCTGTTGGAAGGTTGGAATGTTCTTTTCATCTTTCTATATTATTTATTATTATTCGCATACTTATTCGGGCTGCAAAGATAGAGCCTTTTTTTTAATAAACAAAGGGTTGCGCAATTTTTTACGCAAGAACCTTTGATATCAGACCAAAGCAAGTTAACTGCATGGGGCAAGTAAGTTAACGTCATCGGCAAATGAAGAAAGCGATGCCGCCCATCTCCTTACGGAATGAATGGCATCGATAAAGCACGAATGCAATATTGAGGTAAAGGGCCGGGGAGGAGGTGCAGCCTACGTGTAAAACAAATTCAATCCATTGTGTGCTGCACGCTCCCCGCATCCGTCATTCACATGATGGATGGGAACCCTGATTGTACTTAATTATCTACTCATCACTATATTACCATCCTCTATCAAGTGGCTTACGGACTTCTGACAAGACCAATAGCTATTTCCTGAATAATAAAAATAAACAACATCTGTAGACAAAACATTCTTCAACGCAATAGAGTAAGCCCCCCCACTTCCACATTTAAAAGAATTCTCCGAACCTATATTATTTATTTTATAGCGAACAGTATATCCATTCCAAGAACTGCTTCCCCCTGTAACATTTCCAGCAATAGTAGGAGATATGGTTGTTGGAGCTTTTCGTGAATAAGTTAAAGCACTAAACGCATTAAACAGATCTGCCTTTAAAAACACTTTGTCATTATCCCCCATACCTTCTCCTTCATTAGCCGTATTCGTCTTAAAATGGATAACCTTCTCATCTTTGCTAAAGACTTGATCCGTATATACATAACACCAATCCTTCGCTCCTGTTGTTTCCAAACGAACACCGGGTTCTACCGCATATAGTTTTTTAGTATATATCTTATACTCAATAGGGAATAATGATTCATCAATATCTTCCGGTATCGAGAATTTCAGATAAACATCTTGTTTCAGGCCTCCATTAATCACATTTGTTCCGGCACCAGCTTTTACATTTTCAAATCTCGGATTGACAAAGTTATAAGGGGGACGTAAGACCAATTTAATCTTACGCTGCAAATTACCTCCTACCACGTAGAAATACGCTATTTTCTCGCCGGAGCCGGGAGCCGACTTTATATCAGCTGTAATCGTTATCGTCTGATTGCCGGAAGGAATACTAGAAGGATAACTTAAGTTACCTTCTACGACATCCGACATACCCTCATCTGGAACCACGCTCAATTGCCCCGTTCCCGCATATGTCGCAGTCATCGACAATGTGTTAGAAGACCCCGTAAAAACGAATGTCGTCTTTGTAACATTCAAGGCCTCGCCATCATAAGTTATATTCGGATACTTTTCCATAATAGCCGAGGCCGTGATATTATTATCCGCTATCACATTTTCATCTATAACCTCAGCCCACGTAGCTCCTTTTCTGGAAACGCTCTTGACCGTTATATTAAAGGCATAATTACGAACGACATCATAAACACGAGTTACCTTATCATTCTCATCCTTTACGGCAAGATCAATCTTATAATATGTATAGGTCTCGCTACCATCAAATTGCGCCTTAATAATAACAAAAGTCGCTTTCTTATCTTGATTATAATGTTCAAAAGTATACACAGATTCACCCGGCTTCGCATATTTACTAGCATCTGGCTCATTGTGGGGCGCATAAAAATCTTGATTTGGAATATTCAACTTTCCCTCATCTTTATACCCAATAGATGCCAACTGCGATTCATTATAAATAAGATAAGAAACATTTTTTAATTTCACAGCTGCCTCCGAAGAGAGATTCAGCGTTATTTTAGCCCAGTTTCGTAGTAGTTCAACATTGTTGTTACCAGCAGCTTCCAGACTATTGCTTATATTTTTCGCAGGAATATCACTAAAAGTTCTCTTTCCCCAAAAGATTTGCTTATCTGTCACTAACGAGGCCATTCCGCTTTCTAGGGAAGGGGTTAACGTTCCATCATTGGCGACAAAATGGATGGTACGGGTCTCTTTTGAGATAGAAGCCGTATATCCATTGCCTGAAACAACAGCTTCTACAACTGGAGAGATAAACTCTCCATCCTCATTAAATGTATATAGATATAAGGACTCAACACCTTTCTCCACATCCCCGGTCGCTTTCGTAATCTCAAGAGCATTCGGAGCATCTACAGAGAACGAAAGAGAGACCATTGATCCATCTGTCGGTTGAATTTCTATTTGTTCTATTTCCTCTGTCGCACATGAAGCGAGCAACAGAAAAATGGAAAACAGGCTATATAATTTCTTTATCATAAAAATCTCTATTTAAATCATTAATAAACATCTTTAATATAAATCTCTTACACAACGAATACCGTCAGCTTTTTGACTAGAGGCATTATTAGTAAACTGATTACGTTTATTTGCCCCAAAGTCATAATACCAATACGGCATTGCACACCAATAAGTACCGTTTGTATTAAACAAATAGTTTACCGCAGGAGAAGCGTCTTGTACTGTATTCATAAACTCTAACTCAGCTAAAGTAGGAACCCTCCATGTGCCAGCCTCATAATAGGTACCATCCTCTAACCTCTCCCAATATTTTTTACAACGTTCTACCGCTTTGGAATATGTATAAGTACCTGTACCTACAGCACCAAATCTTGAGGCTACTACAAATTTTGGAGATACTAATTCCGCAGAGAAAGCGTCGTCTTTAGTCACCCGGACTCCATTTTTTATAGTACTAGGATCTCCAATTATCAGATTCCCTGCAGCTTTGACAGTTATTGTAAAAATATTAGGGTTTCTATCTCCGTCAGGAACATCTGCTGGACCAGCTGTTTCAGAGACTTTCCCCTCTAAATATTGTGCGGGATATTGATCTACTATAATTTCAGGCACTTTCAATCCGTCATTATTATAAATCCCAAAAACAAACTCTTTCGGAAAATAATTCACGGGTAAAGAGCTTTTAATAGTTATATAGCCTTGTTTCCCTACTGCTACAATTTCTGGATATTGATCTTTTTTGTGCCTATTTTCGTCTGTCCATTTACTATAATAGCTATTAGGATAATATGTACCTGTTCTCTTCGTGATCTTTCCTTTTACCAAATAATATTCTTCATAAGTAGCATTAGTAGGCATCTCTACTGTTACATCTGAACTTGAGACAAACTCTATCTTATACTCAGTGATATTCGCCATCACCACCTTAGTCTCCCTCACGAACAAATACTTCAAATCCGCAATAACCACATCCACGACAAACTTTTCCACGCCTTCCCACGGAGTTGTAGATACCGTAAAGTTGATTCGTTGTGTCTTCATGGATATTTTACCTGTAAGCTCATATCTATTACCATGTATGATACCATTTGTCGTACATCCTTCAAGCGCTGTCGTAGGATTAAAATCCTCATATTTATAAGAATGATCTTTCTCTTCCTCTATAATACTTCCCTTCGTTACATTTTGAATAGTCATATCCTCATTAAAGGTAGTCGTGACCTGTATCTTTTGTAAATCACCCGTTACATATATAGACAATGGGGTTAACGTCGTGTTCAACTTCTCATAGGTATAAAAAGGTAACGCAACGCCATTTTGCAATGTAATATCCTTTGCCGTAGAGAAAGCATCATCATATTGATTATCTCGACCAAGCAATATTAAATCTGATTTCTGATTGATATTCTTGACCGTAAGTTCAGTTACAGTATAGAACCACTGG
The DNA here is from genome assembly GCF_003635435.1 of Parabacteroides sp. AF21-43. NCBI lineage: Bacteria > Pseudomonadati > Bacteroidota > Bacteroidia > Bacteroidales > Tannerellaceae > Parabacteroides > Parabacteroides sp. AF21-43. The sequence goes on from NZ_QTMG01000014.1 coordinate 55,471, forward strand.
TTGGTTACTTTTGTATCATCTGTTGTAGACACAGTCTCCGGCTCTTCATCTACCGTAAACTTCATATCGATGCGTGCCGCTAATTGTGTCATCGGAACAGATATACTTGTCACAGCCGTATTTAGGTCATACGCAGCCAACTCCCCGACCTTTACCAAATTTGAAGCATCAAAAGTTCCACCTGAAACGGTTTCCGACAAACCTTTCAGGTTCTCATAAGTAGTCGTTCCCAATCTAGCCAAGTCCTCATAATGCGTTGAATTCGCAATCGCTACGATACGAACCTTACCTGTCTTTGCTTGTATATTATCAATTTTATAAGCAATCAATGTTTTTCCATCAATCGTTACGGTAGAATTGGGAATTCCCCCGTCAAACGCTACAGACTTGTACTCCAAGCACTCACCCACAGTTCCATTCGCCTCATTAAATATAGCGACCACAACATTATTCACTTTTACCTCATCCTCTGTCGAATATGTATACCCTTCAGCGATATCCCCTCCAGCTTTCGTCATCGCTGTCACTTCTCCCAAAGTAAGAGTCATAGAGAATGAGATATCCCGCCCGTCCTCATTTCCTCGCTGGACTTCTTCTTCCGAGTTACAGCTCGTGAAAAGCAGTCCGACAAACAGCACTGATAATATATTCCTTATTTTCATAATCTTGTATTTTTATTTTACCCGTTTACACCTTAATTATCTTCCATAGGAATGGATATGGTATTATTCAACCAATCTCTTGTATAGCAAAGTAGTTCTGTCTCGACCTTATCTCCAATAATAGTCATATTGACAACCAAGCGATAAACATATCCGGATTTCACACCATGCAAAATATTCCCCTCCTTATTGATCACAAACTGCCTTGTCGTTCTTTCCTCGCTATTTCCGACCTTAAACCGGACTTGCATTTTCACTTGATCACTTTCTGCCGCCGCCAGATTCCGGAACGAGTAAAAAGACAATACATTTTTATTCTCCACAAAAGAATAAGTTGACGGAAACTCTGATGCTCCATTATATACCTCCACATTACACGTCTTACTCTCTGAGTTATAAGTCGCATTTTTATGAGTTTGCTCATTTGTCGTATAACTCTCAGGATTCAAGTTCAACAGATCCACTCCTGTAACAGTAATCTTCTCTTGAACAGATGCTCCTTGAAAACCAGAAACATTAAATTCCGCAAGTTCTATACGAGCGGTTAGCTGAGAAAGAGGGACTGGACCAACTTCTAAAGGTTTTTCCAATGCTTCCCTAATTGTCGCATAACCGGCAAAGTTGGAATCAAAATTGATATTCATTTTCCCTACTTTAACTAAAGCATCCTTATTATCCTGTATTATATCGTTTATATCACTTTCCGATTGACAACCCGCAAACGATTTAGAGCTATTAGCGATTAACATTACGGAGTAAGGGCTAGGCTTTTTCACTTTCACGATTACTTTTGCCCAGTCATCTTCCGTGCCGTTTTTCTTTTTAACGATATAATTCTCGCTATTTACAAACAGCCCTTCCATTATCGAATTGACTTGCCCACCCTCAAAAAAAATCAATGTACAATTATTAATCTTTGCCTCGTCCATGGAAGCAGGCAATGTCCCTACACCAGACAAGGATTTTGTCTCCAAAGAAAAAAGAGAAACTTTCATAGAAAGGGCAACCTCTCCCTCCTCTATCACAGCACTCCCCGAATGTCCTTTCTCTATATCCCTCAGCGCATCATCATCCATTGAGCACGAGACCGCCAGCAGTAACAAGCAGATACTTGAGATTATCGTCTTTATTTCCATATTCTTATATTTATTCGTTCGACTTCCTTATTCTTGATAAAAGACATTAAGATGGATTGAGTTCAGATAGGACTAAGGGCGGTGAGTTACGTAGGAAAATAGGCTAAATAAGGAAAGATCAACCCTCTCCATTATTGAATGGCAAATTGAGCTGATCTGAAAATAATGTCTACCAAAATAATAAAATTGGATAGAATATGCAATCTGACAAGTATTTGGAATGGAAGGAAAGGTATTAGTCCTATCTGTACTAGATACCGGAAATTTGTAAGTTAGGCTTTTTACACTGACAAAATTAAATGGATACATTAATGAATGGAATAGGCGGAACTTTCAACTTTAAGGGGTAAAACTAGCAATTTAAGGTTTGTTGAAATAAACGATAGAGAATCCTATCATTTCGATAGAGATACCCATGCTGCCAGAGAAACATTATAGGTCATGGTTGCTTTTTTATGAATAGGAACAAAGATAATCGTTTAATTCATTATCTTTGTGGAAGTATAAACAAATAAACAAGATAACTATGAAAAATAAATCATCGTTAGTACGTTTCGATTGGGCGATCAAACGTTTACTTCGCCAAAAGTCCAATTTTGTAGTCCTCGAAGGTCTTTTATCCACCCTTCTCGGGGAAAACGTGATTATTGTCCGCATCCTAGAAAGCGAAGGTAACAAAGAGGATAGCGAGGACAAGTTCAACCGCATAGACGTATTGGCAGAAAACAGTAAAGGCGAGCTGGTAATCATCGAGGTACAAAACAACCGGGAGCTAGATTATTTTCACCGTATGCTATATGGCACATCCAAGGCAGTCACCGAGTATATTCATGAGGGAGAGAAATACGGTACTATCAAGAAAATCTACTCCGTAAACATTATCTATTTCGATCTTGGGCAGGGAAAAGATTACGTATATCACGGGAAGACCCAATTCAAAGGTATTCATTTTGACGATATATTGAAACTATCCACCCGCCAACGGGAACAATTCGTCAAACAAGAAGCTGGCGATATTTTTCCTGAATATTACGTATTACGTGTCAACGAGTTTGACGAACTGGCGAAAACACCCCTCGACGAATGGATCTATTTCCTAAAAACAGGAGAAATAGATGAACATGCCACCGCCAAAGGATTGCCGGAAGCACGGGAGAAGTTACGGATCGATAAACTCAGCCCTTCCGAGAAGGGCCAATACTACGCCCACATGGAAGCCCTTCGATATCAAAAGAGCGTCATCGAGACCGGATGGATAGAAGGGCATGCGGATGGACGAGCGGAAGGTATCGCAGAGGGTAAAGCGGAAGGTAGAGCAGAAGGTATCGCAGAAGGACAGAACCTAGAGAAACGTCAAATTGCCGCCAACTTGAAAAAGCAAGGGCTTCCCATCGAGATCATAGCGAATTGCACAGGACTCTCTCCCGAAGAGATAGCGGACTGTTAGCGCAGACTTAAAAAGGGGGAATCAAAAGATTCCCCCTTTATACATATTATCGAAATTCGAATGTTGTCCGTTCATCTTCTGGGCCTCTTCGCCTTCTGGATTCAGTTCCAAAGATTTCTTCAAGTCCTCGAACGCACCGGTCTTATCACCTTTCAGATTCTTGGCTCGCCCACGCTCACTATAAGCCTTGGCAAAAGACGGATTCGTCTCGATCGCCTCGTCGAAGAAAGCGATCGCCTCGTCATATTTCTTTTGCTCGATCAGTAACTGACCAGATAAGATACAAGCGTCCTCATTAAACGGATTTAGATCTAGGACCTGCTGGAAACCAGAATTCGCGGCCTCGATATCCCCTAAAGCCATATGAATACGTCCTCTCAATAAATAAGAACTTTCCTCCTCCGGCACGATCTCGATCGCTTTCTCCACATCGGGCAGCGCCTCTTTAGCTTGTCCCAGTCCTAAAAGAATCTCCGCACGCAATAAATAAGAATCGGCGAAATCCTCCTTCAAGGAGATCGATCTCGTCAGGTCGGCGATAGCGCCAAATACGTCATTCGTCGCTTTCTTCGCTTTTGCCATCATGAAATAAGCGACATGATTAGAAGGCTCTAGCTCGATCACGTGCAAACAATCGGTTATGACCTCCGCGTCCTTATCCAACATAAACAATAAGTTAACGCGAGTCAAGCGGGTAGCGATATGATCCGGCTCCATCTCAACCATCCGGTTCAACACGTCCTCGGCTTTCCCTAGATCGTTCGCCATCGTATAAGCGGAAACGAGATAGCTCATCGTCTCAAAATCCTCCTGTATATTCAGTGCCTCCGTAAAGCATTTGATCGCATAAGCAAGTTTTCCCATCTTCTGGGCACGTACGCCGTCGTATTTCAAGATATCAAAGTTCTTCTGCTCGTTCTTCGCCTTATCCTCCGTCGCCTCGGCCGGTTTGGAAGAAGAGAATAAAGATGTAAAGAAATTTCCCATGGTCTTATTCCTTAATTATTATAGTTCTACATTATTAGAATTCCACCGCAAAGTTACGGTAATATATTTGAATTTTCAGCCGTACAAGCGCCGGAAAAAACACGTACGTGTTTTTGGAAAAAGTCGTACATGTTTTTTGGAAAACACGTACATGTTTTTTCAAGCTGACAATCATTCACCGAAAAGGCCGTTTCGCTTATTTATTTTCATTTTTTTAATTAAAATGTAACAGATCGTTTTCCAGTATTTTATAATTTTGCGATTGTTTTTAATTTGGCTGAAAGTTGCTCAATCCTTTGTAGAAACCTTTTAAGCTAGCCACAAATATAGAATATGGAGAATATAGAGACAGGACTTTTGTTAATGGTAGTTGGAATGACCACCGTATTTGCTATCCTTTTGATCGTTATCAATCTGGGAAAAGGACTTATCGTCTTGGTGAATAAATACGCACCGGAAGAGATCATAGCGAAGAAACCAGTAGCGGCAGCCGTTCGGGTACAAACGGCCACTCCAACGCAAACCACCGCAATCGGCAGTCTTTCCGGACAGGAGACAGCCGCCATCGTATCGGCAATCAGCGCCGTTACCCGTGGACAGGGGAAAGTTATCAAAATTGAGAAAGTATAAATAATACATATTAATATCATGAAAAGAGAAATCAAATTCAGTTTGGTCTTCAGAGACATGTGGCAATCTGCCGGAAAGTATGTCCCGACCGTAGACCAACTAACCAGAGTCGCTCCGGCAATTATCGAGATGGGCTGTTTCGCCCGGGTGGAAACGAATGGCGGAGGATTTGAACAAGTCAACTTATTATTCGGCGAGAATCCTAATAAAGCGGTCCGTGAATGGACAAAACCTTTCCATGCGGCAGGTATCCAGACGCATATGTTGGACCGTGCGTTGAACGGCCTTCGCATGAGCCCGGTACCTGACGATGTACGTCAGCTATTTTATAAGGTAAAGAAAGCACAAGGAACGGATATCGCCCGCACGTTCTGCGGTTTGAACGACGTACGGAATATCGCCCCATCTATTAAATACGCGAAAGAGGCCGGTATGATCTCACAATGCTCCTTGTGTATCACGCATTCTCCGGTACATACGGTTGAGTATTATACCAAGATGGCATTCGAGTTGATCGAGCTCGGAGCGGATGAGATTTGTATCAAGGATATGGCCGGTATCGGACGTCCGTACACATTAGGCCGTATCGTAGCCAATATCAAGGAAAAATATCCGGAGATCCCGATCCAATATCATAGCCATGCCGGTCCCGGCTTTAACGTAGCTTCCATCATGGAGGTTTGTAACGCGGGTTGCGACTATATCGACGTAGGTATGGAGCCGCTTTCTTGGGGTACAGGACATGCGGACTTGCTGACCGTACAGGCGATGTTGAAGGACGCCGGTTATAAGGTGCCCGAGATCAATATGGAGGCTTATATGAAGGTTCGTGCCTTGGTTCAAGAATTCATGGATGATTTCTTGGGATTGTATATCAGCCCGAAGAACCGGTTGATGAATTCCTTGCTAATCGGACCGGGACTTCCGGGCGGTATGATGGGTAGCTTGATGGCAGACCTTGAGAAGAACCTAGAGACGATCAACAAGAGCAATATAAAGAACAACAAACCGCTGATGTCTCAAGACCAGTTGTTGATCAAGTTGTTCGACGAGGTAGCTTACGTATGGCCACGTGTCGGTTATCCTCCATTGGTAACTCCATTCAGCCAATACGTGAAGAACCTAGCTTTGATGAACGTCATGCAGATGGAGAAGGGGAAAGCCCGCTGGAGCATGATCGCCGACGATATTTGGGATATGATCCTCGGAAAGGCCGGACGTCTTCCGGGCCCGTTGGCTCCCGAGATCGTCGAGAAGGCGAAGGCCGAAGGCCGCCAGTTCTTCGAGGGCAATCCTCAAGACAATTATCCGGACGCATTGGATAAGTATCGAAAGTTGATGAACGAGAAGCAATGGGAAGTTGGCGAGGATGAGGAAGAACTCTTCGAATACGCCATGCACCCCGCTCAATACGAGGCATATCGCTCCGGAAAGGCCAAGGTCGAGTTTAAGGCAGACGTGGCAAAACGTAAGGCAGAGAAAGCGAACGCCGGTAAACCGACGGTACCCGCCACTCCGGCCGCATCGGCTCCGGCACCTGCCGCTGCATTAACGATGCCGACTACTCCGCAAGTCATGACCGTAGATGTAAACGGGCAAGCTTACCGTGTGACCGTCGCTTTTGGTGATACCAACAGCGCGACTCCGGAAGTTAAACCGACAGCGGCTCCCGCCCCGACAGCCCCGGAGACAACAAATGCTCCCGCAGGCGCTGGAAAAGAGGTGCTTTCTCCGCTGGAAGGTAAATTCTTCCTTGTAAAGAACGCTTCCGATACACCGGTGAAGGTGGGCGACGTAGTGAAAGAAGGTGATGTCCTTTGCTACGTGGAGGCCATGAAAACATACAATGCCGTACGTGCCGAGTTCGGTGGAACGATCACGGCGATCTGCCTGTCTTCCGGTGATGCCGTATCTGAGGATGATGTATTAATGACGATTCAATAATGAACGAGATATTTCAAAACTTATATGAGATGACTGCGTTCAGCAATATCATTGCTGAACCGCAGTTCTTGATCATGTATGCCATAGCGTTCGTATTGCTCTACCTCGGTATCAAGAAACAATACGAGCCGCTATTGCTCGTGCCTATCGCGTTCGGCGTATTGCTCGCCAATTTCCCCGGAGGCGATATGGGAGTGATTCAAGCGGATGAGAATGGGTTGATTAATGTACACGGCGTGATGAGAAACATCTGGGAAATGCCGTTGCATGATATCGCCCACGAACTTGGCTTGATGAACTTCATCTATTATATGTTGATCAAGACGGGCTTCTTGCCGCCGATTATCTTCATGGGTGTCGGTGCGTTGACCGACTTCGGCCCGATGCTCCGCAACCTTCGCCTATCCATTTTCGGTGCCGCGGCTCAATTGGGAATCTTCACGGTACTTTTGGTAGCGATCTTAATGGGATTCACACCGAAAGAAGCCGGATCTCTTGGAATCATCGGAGGTGCCGATGGCCCGACGGCTATCTTCACGACCATTAAGTTGGCGCCTCATTTATTAGGCCCGATCGCTATCGCGGCTTATTCTTACATGGCTTTAGTTCCAGTTATCATTCCTTTGGTAGTTAAACTATTGTGTACGAAGGATGAGTTACGGATCAACATGAAAGAGCAAGAGAAGAAATTTCCTTCCGACACGGAGATCAAGAACTTGCGTGTATTGAAGATCATATTCCCGATCGTGGTAACTACCGTAGTCGCCTTGTTTGTTCCCAGCTCCGTTCCTTTGATCGGTATGTTGATGTTCGGTAATCTTGTAAAAGAGATCGGAACCAATACGTTCCGCCTGTTCGATGCGGCTTCCAACAGCATCATGAACGCTGCAACGATCTTCCTTGGATTATCTGTCGGAGCTACCATGACATCAGAGGCGTTTTTGAACCTGACAACGATCGGCATCGTAATCGGCGGTTTCTTGGCATTCGCCTTGTCTATCGCCGGAGGTATCTTCTTCGTTAAGATTTTCAATTTGTTCACTAAGAAGAAAATCAATCCGCTTATCGGAGCCACGGGTTTAAGTGCTGTACCCATGGCCTCTCGTGTGGCGAATGAGATCGCGTTGCAATATGATCCGAAGAACCATGTCTTGCAATATTGCATGGCTAGTAATATCTCGGGAGTGATCGGCTCGGCGGTAGCTGCCGGCGTATTGATTTCCTTCTTGGGATAAATGAGATTAAATAGTATAAGTAGACGTTGTAGAGACGGGGCATGCCCCGTCTCTACAAGCGGAATCAAGAGAAATAGCCCGGTCTTAACATCTATTAGTATCCAAAATGACTTTTTAGATAAATAATTTCCCCGAAATGCTGTAATCCAAAAATATTTAGTTTAATTTGTGACTTGATATAGGAATGTATTTATCCTTTTCTTAAAAGCGATTGTATATGAAGGACACTCTTGAGACTAATTTGCCGGAAGAAGCCGGGAAATTGGAAGAAACTAAAAAACCGGTTGAGACGCCGGAAATCGATGCTACCGCAGACGTTGAAGCCAACGACACAGCGGAGGCGGACGCTGCTATTGCCGCAGGTAAATTAACCAAAGAAGAAATTCTCGCTAAGTTAACCGAACTTGTTGAGACTTCCGTAGAGACTTCCCGTGGAGAAGTAGAGGCTTTGAAACAGGCTTACTACAAGATCCGTCGTAACGAGGTGGAAGAGCTTAAGAAAGTATTCATCGCTGATGGTGGCGAAGAAAAGGATTTTACAGCCCCCGCTGACGAAACCGAGAACAAGATCAAGGATTTGCTCACCTCTTATAAAGAGAAAAGAGCCGCTATCCTCGCCGAGGAAGAGCGTGTAAAGGCCGCTAACTACGCTTTGAAATTGCAGTTGATCGACCAGTTGAAAGAGCTTTGCGAAAGCCAAGATGATTTCAATAAATTATACAACTCTTTCAAGGACATCCAACAAAGATGGAAAGAGGTGAAGGCCGTTCCCCAAGAGCACGTGAACGAGCTTTGGAAGAACTATCAGATCTACACCGAGAAATTCTATGATATTATCAAGATAAACAATCAGTTCCGTGATTACGACTTCAAGAAGAATCTGGAATTGAAGACCGCCTTGTGCGAAACCGTAGAGAAACTAGGTAACGAGCCGGATGTTATCTCCGCTTTCCACCAGCTTCAGAAGCTGCACCAGCAATGGCGTGAGATCGGGCCGGTAGCGAAAGAATTACGTGAGGACTTATGGGCTCGCTTCAAAGCTGCCTCAACCGTGATCAATAAGCGTCACCAAGAGCACTTCGAGAAACTGAAAGCGAAAGAGCAGGAGAATCTGGATGCGAAGACCGTGATTTGCGAACAAATCGAGGCGATTGATTTCAGCGCGTTGAAATCGTTTAAGGATTGGGAAGAAAAGAATAAGGAGGTAATCGGCTTGCAAGAGAAATGGAAGACGATTGGTTTCGCTCCGAAAAAATATAACGTAAAGATATTCGAACGTTTCCGTGCCGCTTGCGATGTCTACTTCGAGAAGAAGAGCGAGTTCTACAAGGCGATCAAGAGCGATATGGAGAAAAACCTCGACGCTAAACGTGCGTTATGCGAGAAAGCCGAGGCTTTGAAGGATAGTACGGACTGGAAGGATACGACGGATAAGATGATCGCTTTGCAGAAAGAATGGAAGACGATCGGACCGGTAGCCCGTAAGCATTCCGACGCTGTCTGGAAACGTTTTATCTCGGCTTGTGATTATTTCTTCGAGCAAAAGAATAAGAACGTTGTTTCCCAAAAGAGCATAGAGCAGACCAACTTGGCCGCTAAGAAAGAGTTGATCGCTAAGATTAAGGGCATGGACGAGAGCCTTGGACATGATGAGGCTATCACGACCTTGAAGTCTTATATGGCGGAATGGAACACGATCGGTTTCGTACCGTTCAAGGAGAAAGATAAGATCTACAAGGAATATCACGAGGCGGTTGACCAGCAATTCGATCGCTTGAAGGTAGACCAGAACGATCGCAAGATGCAGTCGTTCCGCAACAACCTAAACGAGATGACCAGCGGCGAAAGAGGTAAAGGCCGTTTGTTCAGCGAGCGTGATAAGTTGATGCGTATGTACGAGCGCATGAAGAACGAGCTTCAGACTTACGAGAACAACATCGGCTTCCTAAGCATTTCCTCCAAGGGCGGCGGCGGTTTACTGAAAGAAATGGAACGCAAGATCGAAAAACTGAAAGAGGATATGGCTTTAACAGTCAAGAAGATCGATGCCATCGACGAGAATCTGGAATAACAATCTCATAAACCCGAGCAAAGCCGTCCTTTAAAAAGACGGCTTTGTTGTTTTTACGCTTTTATGTCACGGATACATTATTTCAATCCCGGCCACGAGACGGCCGTACTTTTAGGAACACAGAACTACACGGCACCGACAAATGTCCGTAAAATGCAAAAAGACTTGGCGCTGCTGCCGGTTTGGTATGCGGAAGAGGATGATTTTGTCTATCTGGAAGATAGTAAGGCAACCCCTCCGTTTTTCGCCCATTTACCCAAAGACCTACACCCGGCTCCTATACCTGTAACAAAAGCGATGCTGATGAAAAACGCTCCCTACCTCTCTCCTATGGACGCAGCCCCGTGGGGACTTTCCCCGCATAGTCTTCATTTATTCGAGCAGTTGAGGGACAAGGCAAAAGTCCGGCTATCCGTCCCGACTTGGAAAGAGGATTATTTTCGCCTTACCGGTAGGCAAACGGCGGCGGAATGTCTGGAAAAGATACAGGCCCTCCTACCCGATCTCCCTATTCCGGTAGCGCCTCGTTTCTGCACGAAAATCCGGGAGGTGGAGAGATACATGATCTTATGCAACGCTCCCTTCGTATTAAAAACACCCTATTCCTCTTCCGGACGGGGATTGCTATGGGTAGAGAAACGAAAACCGGATACAAAAACGAAAAACTGGATAGAGGGCGTATTCAACAAACAAGGAATGATCAGTATCGAAAGCGGATTAGACAAAGTACAGGATTTCGCCATGGAATTTTATTCCGACGGGCAAGGTACTGTCCGTTACGAGGGATTATCCGTTTTCAATACCGAGGAGCGAGGCTCCTATACAGGCAACATCCTAGAGGAACAATCCACCATGCTCTCTCGCATCACCCGATTCACGGGCGAAGAAACCTATTCCCGCATCCAAGAGGCGGTACGCTCTGTATTACAAGAAGTGTACGGATCTACTTACGCGGGCTGTATAGGTGTGGATATGCTGGTCTATAGACAAAAGGATGGATCTTTCGCTATTCATCCCTGCATTGAGATCAATATGCGGTACACGATGGGAATGGTCGCTTTACGTCTATTCCAGCATTATGTAGCGCCTAGGGCTGTTGGCGATTACCGGGTTTCTTACGAGAAGGAAGCCGGAGAAGCTCTCGAGAAACACCGCCTCATGTCTGAGACTTATCCACTTCGCTTTGCGAATGGAAGGATTCAAGAAGGCTACCTCTCATTATGCCCCGTCACGAAAGACACACATTATCGAGCCTATTTATTGCTCATGTAACAGATTATTCATTACATTTGTAAAAATCTTTAGACCTCAGTAATACCATTAATAAATTTATCATTATGAAAAGATTATCAATCTTGGCCGTATTCATGCTGATCAGCGTGATCACGTTCGCCCAACAAGCCCTTTGGGGTAGTCAGAACATCATCTCTCCGGAGATTCATCCGGATAACACCGTAACCTTCCGGTTCAGGGCACCCAAAGCAATCAAGGTGCAGGTAACAGGAGATTTCCTTCCCACACAGAAGATGGAGACTCAGTTCGGTTTAGTGGATGTACCCGGTACCGTTGATTTAAAGGAAGGTAAAGAAGGCGTTTGGGAATATACCACACCGGAACCTCTTCCCTCCGAATTATATAGCTATTCCTTTATTGTCGATGGATTAAAGACTACAGATCCTAATAATGTCTATCTGAACCGTGACGTGGCATCCGTTACGAATATCTTTATCATCAAGGGTGGACAGGGCGATTTATACAGCGTTAATGATGTTCCTCACGGAACGGTCGCTCGCCGTTGGTATGAGAGCCCGACATTGGGAAAGACCCGCCGTATTACCGTTTATACGCCGGCTGGCTATGAGACAAGTGGCAAAAAATATCCGGTATTCTACCTCTTACATGGCATGGGTGGCGACGAGGAAGCTTGGATCGCCTTAGGACGTACGGCCCAGATCTTAGACAATTTGATCGCCCAAGGTAAGGCAAAACCGATGATCGTGGTTATGACAAACGGAAATGCGGATCAAGAGGCCGCTCCGGGAGAATCCAGCCTAGGTTTAGTTAAGCCGAATATGCAACTACCTAAAACCATGGAGGGTAGCATGGAAAGCAGCTTCCCGGATGTCATTAAGTTTATCGAGAGCAATTACCGTGTGGAAAAAAAGAAATCCAGCCGTGCGATAGCCGGACTTTCCATGGGTGGTTTCCATTCTTTGCATATATCTAAGCAATATCCGGATATGTTCGATTACGTGGGATTATTCTCTGCCGCTATCCTCCCCCGCGAAGGCTCCGAATCTCCCATCTACCAGAATATGGATGAGAAGCTGAAAGTACAATTCGGCAAGCACCCGAAATTATACTGGATCGCTATCGGTAAAACCGACTTCTTATACAAGAACAACATAGACTATCGCAAGAAACTAGACGATAGCGGCTACAAATACGAATACTACGAGAGCGACGGCGGCCATATCTGGAAAAACTGGCGCATCTACCTCACAAAATTCGCCCCAATGTTATTCAAATAACAAAATACCCCAGTTGTAGAGACGCGGCATGTGCCGCGTCTCTATGACCTAGCTACAGTCATATAATTACAACGTATTCTTAAGGATACGCTTAAATACAATATCTCTGAGATTACGGGCGATCGGGATTTGATAGGATTCGATACGTAATCTATTCCCTTCTACCAGATCGACACGATCCGCATTAATTATATACGATTTATGCGTTTGGAGAAATTGATCATCGGGTAGGGATTCCCCGATCCGCTTCAAGGTTGAATGGGTCAATACTCTACCGGAAGTAGTATAGATACTAACATAATTTTCCAACGCCTCTACAAATAAGATATCTCTTAGGTAAATCTTACGCATTTGCTTCTCGCTTTTCACGAAAAACGAGGCATCCGCATCCGGCGTATTCTCCCGAGCCAACAGGTCGTGCACCTTATTCACGCCTTTTAAGAAACGCTCAAAGGAAATAGGCTTCAGCAAATAATCCACGACATCCAGCTCATACCCTTTCAAGGCATATTGCTCATAAGCGGAAGTAACGATCACTTTGGGAGGCTGGTTTAAGGTCGCCAATAAATCCAAACCGGAAAGATAAGGCATCTCGATATCTAACAAAAGTAAATCCGGCTGCTGAGTTTTCAACAGGGTATTTAATTGGATAGCGTCCTCACATACACCGGTCAAGGAGAGAAAATCCACTCGCTCCACATACGATTGCAATCCTTTACGGGCCATCGGCTCATCATCTGTTATCACGCAGGTTATTGTCATATTTCTTCTATTTCAATCATTAATTCCGCTACGAACTCAGTCTCTTCTTTCCGGGTTTCCAAACGGTGCTTATTGGGATACAATAAAGATAATCGGCGGCGTAAATTTACCAGACCGATGCCTTTACGTTGCCGTTCATCCACCGATTTACGCAACGCTTCGTCCTCCGCTGAAAGCTCGGGGATGGAGTTTCGTATAAACAAACTGATCCGGTTATTTTCCCATTTCATGATAATATCCAATTGATAATCGCCACCTACGTATTTAAAAGCGTTCTCTACCAACGGGAGGAAGAGTAACGGATAAATATTCAGTTCATTCAATTCGGGCGGAAACTCTACACGCAACCGCAGGCGTTCACTCATACGAAGCTTACGTAAAGCTATATAAGTTTTCAAATAATCAATTTCTTGTAGGATACTGACCTTCTGATTACCGCCATACAGTTGGTAACGCAAGAGTTCGGATATCATCTCTAACGTGCGACGAGGCGCCTTGTTACTTTCATCAATCTGGAAATAAACGGTATTGAGCGCATTAAACAAGAAGTGAGGATGATATTGGGATTTCAAGAACTTCAATTCCGTCTGTAATTGATCATTCTTGATCTTTTCCAGTTGGATACGCTGCTCGGCGTAATCTTTATCCAATACTTGAGCTCGCTGAACATTATAGACCATAAACGCAAACAAGCTCCCTATCACGTTCGCAATTATTATATCGTCCATATGGAAAGTATCACCGGTAAATATACGGGTAATTGCCAACGTAGCATTCACTCCCAATATAATCAATAAGAAAGGCATTCCATACGATCTCCAAACAAATTTCCACCTATTCGGTTCTTTCGCTCTTCGGCTCTTCTCGATCTGGCGTCTGAAATAAATAAAAAACAAATAAGAGACAAATGCAAGGATCACGATCTCTAGGATACTATTCCCCAAGGACTGTGTCCAGTAGTGTCCTTCTTTCGTATAATCCGTTACCCAGCGGATACAAGAATACAAAGAGACCGCAAAAATCAAGGCATATATCCACTTATATATCTTTTTCATAAACCATTTGTCTAGAGGTTTCACAAATTTATTCTTTTACTTTCATCTACGCTATGCTTCCGGCGAGATTCTTTCACCTCCAAACCACGATTTATACGATAGGTCAATGAAATACCGACTACCGTCCGGTTCATCCGCTCTTTTATAAAAGCGTGCTGGGTGGGAGTCATCACGCTCATTCTCGATACATTCGAATGGAAAATATCCCGTGCGAATAACTGGATCGTTCCCCGGCCTTTCCATATCTTCTTCTGGATACCGGCATTTATTTGCCATAACGGATAGATCGTAGCTTGTCCCGCCGCCATTTTCCCATTATAGAAACCGATAAGTTCAGCGCTCCAAGTCCGGGCAAAGCTAAACTGATTCGAGATCCCGATATTCGGCGTCCATCTCTTATTCACCTTTACTTGATAATTCTCCGGTAAACGATACCGGTTATAGATCAAGGATGCGCTGACGTTCACGTTCCAAAATGAGGTTAACGGTAATTGGGAGGTACTGAGCCGGGGACCTACGCTGACGCGGGAAGAGAGATTTTCCGGTGAGACATAAACGACATAGTTCCCTTGATCCAAATAGCTCTTGATAATTACATCCTTCGTATAATTGAAAGCAAGCCCCACCCGGAATAAATCGCCATGTATATAGGCCAGTTCCAGATTATCGGATAATTCCGGGCGTAATAAGGTGTTACCTTTATCATACGTATACTCATCGTGGATATATACAAACGGATTCAGGTCCCGGTAATTCGGACGGACAATCCGTTTGCCATAAGTTAGCGACAGACTATTCCCATTCCTCAAGGCATACTGAACAGAAAGCGTTGGGAACAAGTGCGTATAATGATTGGTAAACGAGGAGTCTCTTTGATAAGCGTTACCCGATTGTTCGCCCTCTATGCGGGTATTTTCCAGACGAAGACCTGCCTCCAGACTTATAGAAGAGAATTTGGCGTCAAGCTGTACATAGCCCGCGTTTATATTCTCGTCATACTGAAAATCACAACTCAAGTCATGGTCCGGTTGCCAAGAATCACCTTGTAACCGATTATAATCAGCGTTATTATCAATAGAGACAAAAGAGGTCTTGGCGCCTGCATGGAACGTGAAGGATTTCGAGAAAGGCCACACCAGATTCGCTTGTCCGGAGTATAAATGGATTCCTCCATCCATATCCCCAAACAAGGTATCTTGGCTATTCAAATATTGGTCTTCCTCGTATCGATAACGCAAGTAATCCATAGAGGCATCCAAGACCCCACCATCAGAGTTAAAGGTATGTGTTAAACTTAAAACAGCCGTAAAATTATCCTGCGAACGATTCTGATCGTTCAAGGTGCGAAGCGAACCTCCGGTTTGCGGAGATCGCTTAGGAATGGATGAGTTCATATCTCCCTCAACCTTGTTACCCGCCAGATTACCATCCGTCGAAAACCCGATCGTAGTCTTATCCGACATTTGATAATCGATCCCGAAACGATAATAGTTTGATGTATTCTTCCAAGTTCGATAGGAAGATTGCGTCATCTGCCCGGTCTCCCCTTCCGGCCGCCAACCTTCCAGATAGTTTCTCTCCACATACAGATCATCGTAATCATTCTTCCGGGAATAGGAATAAGAGAGATAGAAGTTGAACTTATTCGTTCGCAGATTCAGGGTAGTAGAAGCGAAACCCTCTCCATATTTACCTTGGTCATAACTACCGTTTACCGAAAGGTTCATTCCTCTTCGCAATATCTTCTTCGTACGTATATCGATAATACCGGAGTTTCCGCTAGCGTCGTAACGTGCCGAGGGATGCGTAATCAAATCGATTTTATCCGTAATGGAGGCAGGAGTCGATTTTAAGAGATTGACAAGATCTTGCCCCGATAAATAGGTAGGCTTACCATCCATCAAGATATTCGCCCCGTTTTGACCATTCAAGAAAATAGTGCCATCATTTTGTATCACGACTCCCGGCAAACTGGTCAACACGTCGTAGACATTCCCTTGGCTTTGGGTGATAGAGGCATCCAGCCTATAAGTCATCTTCCCCGGTTTCATCTCTACCGTAGGGAGCTTAGCCATGATCACCACTTCCTGTAACTTCTGGTCCGCTATCGTATCGACCTGTCCCCAACCACAAAAAGGGGTAATTATCAATAGAACTATTATAAAAAGATTCCTGCTCATGTCGTTTTTATATCAAAATTACATCAGCAGGAATATCCAATCAAATTATTGTGACCAACGGAAGTATCCGGGGGATGAAAGGTAAAATCTCCTACTTTTGCCTTCTGAAGTGAATAACTTGCGGCTTGTCGAGTGAATAACTAACGAGTATACCCAGTGAATAACTAACGGCTTTAGAAGTGATTAGTTATTCACTTCTAAACGCTTTTTCCAGCTGTTGATCAAGCAAAATTCTCATTTCCATAAAGTCATCCACGAAGAGGCTTTTCTGTCTTTTTGAGTAGTATTAGAGCTTTTCCATAACATCTCATTTCCACAGGAATCACAAGATAAAGGAGGGGAGATAACAATAAACAGTGCTTTTCCAATGAAAAAGACCGTTTTCGATACACATTAGGCGACAAAAGCCTACACATACGGTCGCGTTAAGCAACGCCAGTAGTGCCATTGGGCATTATAAGCAGTCGCAAATAGGGTTGTAAGTAGTCGTGAATGGGCATTCTTACCTCCTTATAGCCCTATCGTAACACCGTTTTTCCCTCCTTTTGCTCCATCGGATATGAATTACGATGAATTATTTTCGCTAGAACAAAAGGCCATTTTTCAGCATTGCTCTATCAATGAACCGATTGCTGATTTATTTTTTCAAATTCAAACACAAGACGTACCTTAGCCCGGAAAAATCGATTCTCCGGGACTTCCGATTACAAATTGTCAATCCTAACAGATTGTCATATCCTTCGATCGTCTTTCTCGAAATCTCTCAAAGATGATTATCAATTCAATAAAAAAACGTATTTTTGTCACATACAATCTATAAACAACCCAAGATATGGAAGTGACAGTCAAGAAAGTAGAAATTACCTTACCGGAGGTAGACATGGCCTTGCTCAAAGAACTGGCCAAGAAATTCGGTTGGAATATCGGCAGGAAGAAGTCCGGTATAGAGAAGGGACTGGAGGATATCAAGGCAGGAAGGGTTTATAAGGCCAAAGATATGGAAGATCTAAAAAAGCATTTGCTAAATCAATAAACCATGTACGACGTACAGACTACCAAGCAATTTGATAAGAGTTTCAAGAAATGCTTGAAAAGGAATTGCAATCCAGAACTCCTATGGGAAGTTATCGGCATTCTTCAAGAAACCGGTTCCCTCCCAATGCAATATCACCCCCATAAACTAAGCGGTAAATTTGAGGGCTTATAGGAATGCCATATTAAAAGCGACTGGCTCTTAATATGGCAACAAAACGATACCGAACTGGTCTTGATCATGACCGATACCGGTACACACGCTGATTTATTTTAAGACTTGGGATGATCCACTCGGCCTGCGAATAAAATGGCACCCGTACTATTCTCCTTTAAGACATAGCCGAAGGGATGATCAAAACGAAGTTCCTTTAAAGTGGTAGCGGGAGGAAGCGCACTTGTATCCATATCTACTATCGTAACAGCGGCGGCTTCCGTGCCGGACTCATCGACCTTAATAAAGGTATTTTGTTTTATCAAGCCTATAAATAAAGGCTGTTCGGTTGATATATTCGTGAAGTCTGCCTCCGACTTAAAGGCATCCTTGACTCCCAATGTCCTCATCACATCTGTTAAATCCATACTTGATTCCATCGTAAAGCGAGGCAAATAGAGGTCGAACGAATAAGAGCTCAGGTTACTCATCCACTGGTTCCAACGATCCGCATCCAAGTCTGCAATCAACTCATCTAGCGAGGTTTTCTTCTTATCGGACGGCATAAAAAGAACCAGACTAAACGCTCCGTTTCCATAAGGTAGTTCCACGACAGATACCTGCTCATCACCATAATAATAATAATTTGTCGCTTGTTGTTTCATGGTAGGAACTTTGATCTCTGATCCGTCCTTTAGATGGAACGGCTTGTCCTTTGTATCTCCCTTATCGAACTCCATTTTCCACACTCCCTTGAAATAAATGGCGTTGATCAGGCATGCCAATGTATTGGGACTGATTGTCTCCAGCATCTTAGGGATCAAATCATTCGTTTTATTGGCGCACCAATGGTTGATCTTGTCCACCGTCTCCATATTGAACGGCTCGTTATAAACCTCGGCATTATAATATGTCTGATTGGTCTTTACAAATGGTTCCAGCATTTGGAAATCATCCTTGATCCACATACTATTCGCATTCATGAAAACAGTACGACCATCCAACTTGGGAAGCTCCGTCTGCATCATTTGGGCATAAGCGTTTATCTCCTCGTTGGTTAAGCCCTCATAACCTAAGGCTTCTTGTAGCTCTGTATACGTATTACCATTCGCCCCATTCAATACCATACCCAAACAAAAGGAGGCGCTTAAAGGAGAGATACAAAAATTCGACTCCTCCTTGCCAGCCATTTCCTTATAAAAATTAAAAGCGAACTTCTGCCCTCTAGCGTTTACCTCTAGCGATTTAGTATCCAAAGGTATATCATATCGCTCAGTATCGGTTCCGAAAGGTTCTTCAGAAGAATCATTGTCACACCCAGTCAACGCAAACAAAGGTATGCAGAGACAGAGCGACAGGAATAGGTAATTGTTGGTCTTCATAACTTGATATTTTTAATGTCCTTATATCTAATTGATGAATAGGTCTCCATTAAAGTTGCATCCCGCCTATATATTTATCACAACAGTAACTCAACGGATGGAAACGTAGGGATATAATAAAAGCCGTATCACTGCGGATCAGTTATACGGCTAAACTGGAGTAAGCTATGACGGGAGATGATCAGCGGTTATGCTTGATCAGATTCATAAACTCCTCGCGCGTCTTAGCTTGTTGGAAAAAGCCGGTGAAATCAGAGGTAGTCGTCAAGGAATTTTGTTTCTCCACGCCACGCATCTGCATGCACATATGTTGCGCCTCGATCACGACCATCACGCCCAACGGGTCCAAGGTCCTCTGGATGCAATCCTTGATCTGCATCGTCATACGCTCCTGTATCTGGAGACGGCGGGCGAAGATATCCACTACCCTAGGGATCTTGCTTAAGCCCGTAATATATTTCTTGGGGATATAAGCCACGTGGGCCTTGCCGAAGAAAGGCAACATATGATGCTCACAAAGGGAGAAGAAATCGATATCTTTCACGATAACCATCTGTTTGTAATCCTCTTCCTGAAACATGGCGGAACGGAGCACCGCCTCCGGGTCCTCATGATATCCCTTGGTTAAAAACTGCATGGCTTTCGCCACACGTTCCGGCGTTTTAAGCAGACCCTCACGCCCGGCATCCTCACCCAGCAAACCCAATACTTCCTTATAATGGCCGGCCAAAGCTTCCCGGGCACGTAGCGTCTCTTCGTTTACTTCTGACATTCTCTTTAATTTAGGGGAATTTTTATCTCTTCTCGTACGATATACATTTCCTTCCCGTATTTCGGGAAAGCACCCATCAACAGGCGCATCATATGATAGGCCTCCTCATGCGAGCGGAAATCTCCCACACGCAACTTCCAGAACGGGGCGTTGTAAGTGACATACGTCGGGATCTCTGGAAAAAGCTCCCTGATTTCCTTCTCCTTACGAAAAGCCTCGTCTTTCGAGACCCGTTGGTTATTACCGGAAAATACCTGCGTACGATACCCTTGTACCTTCAAGAAGGTAAGGCTATCTGTCGTCTCCACGTTCGCTCCACGCATACGCTCACCCACCATCTCGCGGATAGCGGCGGATTGATTGATAACGACCTCGCCTTTTCCCAAACCGGATCTCTGCAACGCATCGAATATGGTCGAACGCTCACCTTCCAACGCCGTCTGAGCGAATAAAGATGAAGTACCGGCCATCATAAAGGCAAATAGCAATAAGATACAAGGAATTCTTTTCATAGATAGAATATTAAAAAGAGTATCTTTCCCCATTCATTGAGGGGAAAGATACCTTCTTATTATGAATTAATTAAAAAGCCTCGATAATCGGCATGAATTTGTCAACGGCCAAAGAAGCGCCACCGATCAAACCACCGTCTACGTTCGGTTTAGCGAACAATTCCTTAGCGTTACCGGCGTTACAGCTACCACCGTAAAGGATCGTGCAGTTATCAGCTACCTCATTGCCATATTTAGCGGCCAAAGTAGCGCGGATGTGAGCATGGATCTCCTCAGCTTGCTCAGCGGAAGCAGTCTTACCTGTACCGATAGCCCATACCGGCTCGTAAGCCAAGACGATCTTGCTGAAATCCTCAGCGGAAAGATCGAACAAAGAACCAGCGATCTGAGCGTCTACTACCTCGAAGTGCTTACCGGCTTCTCTCTCCTCCAAAACCTCACCGATGCAGAAGATCGGAGTCAAACCGTTAGCCAAAGCCAACTCAACCTTCGTCTTCAAGATCTCCGGAGTCTCATGATAATAAGCACGTCTCTCAGAGTGGCCTAAGATCACATATTTCGCGCCAGTAGAAGCTACCATAGCGGCAGAAACCTCACCTGTATAAGCACCTTTTTCCTTGTCAGCGCAGTTCTCAGCTGCAACACCGATCTTGTTTGTATCGATAGCGGCAGCAACGCTTGCCAAGTGAGTGAACGGAGTACCGATGATCACATCGCAATTCGGAGTCTTACCCTTCAAAGCCTCGTCCAAACCTTTAGCCAAAGCAAGACCTTCAGCAAGAGTAGTGTTCATTTTCCAGTTTCCTGCAACAATATTCTTTCTCATAACTTAATAATTTAAATATGTAATACAAATAAATCTCTATTCAGATTCTTTTCCTTTCCGGCGACGGCGATTGCGCAAGGCATCGTATCCCCAAACCAGCAACAAAGGTACGGTAAAACTTAATAGGTTGGTTATTAGCCGGGCATCTTCTTTCGCTTTCCAGTCGGTATTTCCTTCCAGATAGCCGTTTACGATCGTTTTCAGGTCTTCTTCCTGTGGGATATCGTTGTAATGCCACTTCATCAAGATCGTACCTTTCTTCAGCAAGACCAATCCCGGATTGGAGCGGATGATCGTTTTCAAAAGGACATCATCGGCCATAAGAAACGGATACTCGGCACCGGTATTATCGCTCCATGTAGCGATAGCATCAGCGGAAGAACCCGTCACGCAATAGAAGCCCAAGCCGTTCTCCAAGGCGTAATCGTATACGTTATTAATCTCGTCGATACGCTCATCATCCGCATTCTCCAGACGGGGAGCGATCAAAAGGAAAAGACCTTTCGGGTCGTTCAGCAACTCATCAGTCACGTCTGCGTCATTCTCATTATAGATATGAAATGTGGTAACGGGGGGAACGTATCCTTGTTTGATCAGCTTGGTCTTTGAATCCACGAAAGTCCACGTGCTATCATCGGCCGGGGCGTTCTCCAAAGAAAATTCTTTCTGTACGCCATCCTTCTCGTAAATAAAAGAATACGCATATTCATCCTCGGGCGCACCTTCCGGTATCGACATCAAGGCAGGGATATTCGCACCCAACTTATAGGGACGGAAATCCAAGATCGGCAAATGATTATAATTCCGGTAAGCGAAACCGATAGCGAAGACATATGCCCACAAGGCCACGAACCAGTAGACATGGTAGGTATAGCCTTGTAAAAGCCGCTGATTATGGATGAACACGTAAATAGCGGCGGCCAAAAGTACGACATTCTTATAGAAGGTCTGCCAATTACTGATCACCAAGGCGTCCCCGAAGCAACCGCAATCCGATACGGGATTGAAGATCGCCAGATACAGCGTCAGCGGCGTCATGAAAGACATCATCAGCAAGGTCAAGAAGGTCGTATACCGCCGGTACACCCCTAATAGCATACAGACACCCAGCATGAATTCCAGAGCGGACAAGTTGAAGGAGATCAATACCGTAAAAGGTTGCAGCTTATCCAGCCCAAAGGAAGTCAGATAGTCGCCAATCTTAATGGCTCCTCCCATGGGATCGACAGCCTTCACCGTCCCGGAGAAGATAAAGACTACTCCCAGTAACAGGCGGCAGACCTCTGCGATCACTTTCTTTACGGTTTCCTTATATTCCATGTAGCTCACTCCTCACCAAACTCCAGCTTGATCAAACCGAAGAGGGCATAATTAATCATATCCATGTAGTTGGCGTCCACTCCCTCAGAAACGAGCGTCTTGCCTCCATGACTCTCGATTTGCTTAGTCCGATAAATCTTCATCAAAATAAGATCCGTGTACGAGCTGATACGCATGCTGCGCCACGCCTCATCATAATCATGATTCTTGGCGTACATCAGTTCCTTCGTCTCCGCAATGTATTTATCGTATAATTCCAAGGCTTTCTCTATCGTGATATCGGTCGTATCCGCGAATCCCAACGCCAATTGGATCAAGCCGATCACACCATAATTAACGATAGCGATAAACTCCGGACGGATTCCCTCGTCCACCATGCTCATCCCCTTGATCTCCAAGCTACGGATACGGTTCGCCTTGATAAATATCTGATCGGTAACCGACTGGGGGCGCATGATCCTCCACGACGGCCCGTAATCTTTCAACTTCTTCTCGAACAACTCCCGGCACAGGGAGATCACTTGCTCGAATTGTTCCTTTGTATTTGGCATACTATCCTAGATTATACCCGCGAATATAGGAAAAAAGACGTAGATGTTCTCGAAAATTCAAGACAACAAAAGCTAATAAGATAAATGAAAAGAGGTTACAACAAAAAGGAGCCACTTTATAAGCGGCTCCTTTTCGTTTCCTTACATCTTATATATCGTTATGAACAGCGTAATGAGCGTCCTAAACGCAACACGGTAGTCTTTGTGATACCGTTCAATTCGCAGAGTTTACTAACAGAAGTACCGTATCTTTTAGCGATAGCGCCAAGCGTATCACCGGATTTAATACGATGATAAACCGAAGTAGCCTCCACATCATTCATTGTATTCGTGTCTTCTCCTAAAGAAGCGGTAGCGGAAGAACTTGCCTGTACCGTGATTTTCTTAGAAGATACGGAAGCAGTCGATTTCTTTTGAGTTTGAGCTTTTGGAGTCGCTTTAGCTGCGGTTTCCACACCGGCACTACAACGAATGGACTGGCCGATACGTAACATAGAAGTAGATTTCAATCCATTTAAACGACAAAGCTCATTCACTGTCGTACCATATATACGTGCGATTTTACCTAAGGTATCACCGGATTTTACACGATGGTACACCATCTGACTATTGGAAGATGTATAGATATTGCTCTTACGTCCGTTAATCTTGACGTTACGAAACACATATTGATCCTGATGAGGTATTGAGTTCTCGAAGTCAATAATATCAGCCGGGTTAATAGCCTGTCCAAGAAAACGAGTCTCAAAATGCAAATGAGATCCCGTAGAGCGTCCTGTATTTCCCCCTAAAGCGATCGGATCTCCAGCCCGTACGATATCGTTCACACCTACTAAGAATTTAGATAAATGACCATATACAGTCTCTAAACCATTCGGATGGCGAATCACAAGATAATAGCCATATCCCCTACGCTCGAAATTCTTGATACGCACCTTGCCGTCAAACGCCGCACGGATCGTATCTCCAATTTGCACTTTCAAGTCTATCCCCTTATGCATCCGTCTACGGCGAGGACCATACTTTGAAGTGACCCTTGTCATAGAGTCCATAGGCAAGACAAAAGTAGAACAATCAATCACGCAAGAATCCGGCATATCTACCTTTTTACCCCGGAAAGGATTCACCCATTCATTTGTCCATTCGCCATATAATTCATCGGCAGGGAACATCAAGTTCTCTCTCGCCTCCAACTCCGCTTTCTCATTAATCTCCGCAAGCTCCTTCAAAGCCATATCTTTCTTAAAGCCAACACGGTCGGCCATTAACTCAGATACACGCTTGTCCATAAGTTTGTGGGTTGGATGATTGGGAGTCTCCGGAGTTTCCGGTTTCACCGGATTCTCCGCATTTGCAGTCGATACCATCACAGCGGCACAACAAATGAATAGAAATGTCTTTATACTCATTTTTTGATAACTTTCATTCTTATAATTCAGGATAAAACGGCAATACCCGGCATCTCTGCCTGATTGTCAACTTGTCAAAGTTCGGAAATTTGAATAAGCCGACAAAATTGATTAACGAAAAATTTCTGCAATGACTTTGAATAAAAGCAAAACAAGCGAACAAACAAGTTAAATATCAAAGGCTTACAGAACAATATGTTTCACAACATATTAGCTAATCATTCCCCAATTTATCTTCCTTGTGAACAGAGTTTTGAGCCTTTCGCTCAATATCCGGTGCTGTTCGGACAATAATTCGGGGTCTTCGTCAAGAACTCCTTGAGCGATATCCCGCGCATATTGAAGTATTTGTCCATCGGCCGCCAAGTCCGCTATTTTAAGGTCTATCCCCTCGCCACTTTGCCGGGTACCTTCCAGATCTCCATGTCCCCGGAGACGGAGATCCGCCTCAGCGATCTCAAAACCATTCGTACTGTTCACCATAATCTCCAGTCGCTTACGAGTGTCATTACTTAGTTTATAGGAAGAGACCAAGATACAATAAGATTGTTCAGCACCACGTCCTACCCGGCCACGAAGCTGATGAAGTTGAGAGAGACCGAAACGTTCAGCACTCTCGATCACCATGACGGATGCGTTCGGCACGTTCACGCCAACCTCTATAACCGTAGTAGCCATCAAGATTTGCGCCTCGCCGGAGATAAACTTCTGCATCTCGGTATCCTTATCCGCCGCTTTCATACGGCCATGTACCATACATACCTTATATTCTGGGAAGACCTCCTTGAACGTCTCAAAACCGGCCTCCAAGTCTTTATAATCCAGTTTCTCATTTCCTTCAATCAAGGGATATACCACATAAACCTGACGCCCCTTTTGTATCTCTTTCCGAAGGAACTCATACAATTGCGCCTTTTTATTATCATAGCGATGAAGCGTCTGTATCGGTTTACGTCCCGGAGGTAACTCATCGATCACCGATACATCCAGATCCCCATACAAAGTCATCGCCAAAGTACGGGGAATCGGGGTAGCCGTCATCACCAACACATGCGGCACGATCGCATTCTTCGTCCAAAGGCGTGAGCGTTGCTCCACACCAAAACGGTGCTGCTCATCGATAATCGCTAATCCCAACGAAGAGAAAACCACTGTCTCCTCAATCAACGCATGCGTCCCGATCACGATCTGGATCTCACCGCTGGCAATAGCCGGTAATATCTTATCCCGCTCTTTCTTCTTGGTAGATCCGGTCAAAAGAGCGACCTTAACGTCCATATCTTTCAGGAATCCCATGATCGTCGCATAATGCTGGGTTGCCAATATCTCGGTAGGAGCCATCATACAAGCTTGGCAATGATTATCTATCGCCAATAGCATAGACAATAAGCCTACCAAAGTCTTGCCACTCCCCACATCACCTTGCAGCAGGCGATTCATCTGCCGCCCGCTACCCATATCGATCCGGATCTCACGGACTACCCGTTTCTGGGCGTTCGTCAACTCAAAAGGAAGATACTCTTTATAGAACGTATTGAAATAATGGCCGACCGTAGGGAAAACGATCCCTTTTAGCTTCAGTTTCCGAACGCTAGCGGTACGTAATATATTTAATTGTATGAAGAAAAGCTCGTCAAACTTCAAACGTAACTGGGCGTCACGCAACTTAGCGGCAGATTCCGGGAAATGGATATTCCGCATTGCCTCTGTCATAGACATCATATGGATCCGTTTCAATACGTCGGGGGAAAGCGTCTCTGGAAGTTCCCAGTTCAGCCAGCTTAACAACGTATATTGCAGGTTCTGGATCGCCCGGGAATTCAAGAAAGATTTCTTCATTTTCTCCGAGGTATTATAGAAAGGAGTCAAGCCATTCGCCACTTGATCAGCTTGCTCCATTGAGTCGATATCCGGATGCGGTATGTTATAGGTATGCCCGAACTCCGTAGGCTTTCCGAAAACTATATACTCGGTATTGGGACGATACTTATCTGTCACATAATTCAAACCCTTGAACCAGATCAAATCGATCGTGCCCGTACCATCCGAGAACTTACCGACCAGCCGTTTACTCCGTCCCTCGCCTAGCGTATCGAAATAGAGAATCTGGCCTTTCAACTGGATATAAGGCATATTCCCACTGATCTCAGCTACTTTATAAAACCGGCTGCGATCTATATATTTATAAGGAAAATAAAAGAGCAAGTCCTCATACGACGATATCCCCGCTTCCTTTTGCAGGATATCCGCCTTCTTGGGTCCTACTCCCGGCAAGTACGTAATCGATCGCTTATCAAGGTCCAGCATAACATCTATGAGTTTTTAGGGTTTACCGGGCAAACATCGCTTCCGCTATTAACAAATCAAAGGGCGTGGTAATCTTGATATTCTCACGATCACCGGGAACCGTATCAATCGCATGCCCCATCGCCTCCACCACGGAAGCGTCGTCCGTAAATAAAGACGAATAAGGTTGCTCATAGGCTTTTGTCAATAATTCCAGATGGAAGACTTGCGGGGTTTGTACAGCCATATAGCGGGAACGGTCCACCGGATGGCTCCCTTTTCCATCTGTCTCACGCAGGGAATCAATCATCGGAACAACCGGGATAACGGCTCCCGTGACAGCCGCTTTATCAAAGCAGGCCTCAACAACCTCCGGAGAGACGAAAGGACGAACGCCATCGTGCACAGCGACCAAACTCAGACCGCTATCCTCCTCCCCCTTCCGACGCCTCTCCGCCAAAAGCCAATCCAATCCATTCTTAACCGAGAAGAAGCGAGTATCTCCCCCTTTCACGATCGCATGCGGGACCTTGCAGCCGATTTCCTTGCAAAGCATATTCCAATACGGCTGATGATCCTCCGGAAGCACAAGGATTATACGTGCGGAAGCATCCCAACGATGAAAAGCCTCTAACGTATGCATCAAAAGAGGTTTCCCCCGCATAGGAATAAACTGCTTCGGCAGATCTCCACCCATACGAAGCCCTTTACCCCCGGCAACGATCAAGACGTACTTATCCATCAATCCAATTCCTCCAAAACTTTTTTAACTTCCTCATCCACTTTATACAGCTTCTCCTTGCAGAGCTTGATCAGACGGGTAGCTTCTTTTACCTTCTCGGACAGGATATCGACATCCAAGTCTCCATTCTCGATCTCAGCCACGATCTTACGAAGTTTCTCGATCGCCTCGTTATATGTTTCTTCTTTCTTCGCCATATTAATTATGTATTTATCGGACGGTTATAAAACCACCCTCTATGGTTTGATAATACTTTTTATTTCACCATCGATGAAGCGAGTCGTCAGTTCTTCGCCGGCTCGCAAATCAGAGGCATGTTTGATAATCTTGCCATCTTTCAAGGCTAAGCTATAGCCTCGCTTTAAGATATAATCAGGAGAAGCCATCTTGATAAACTGTTCCGTAAGCTGGATAAAACGCACATCCTCGGAGAGTTTAGAGGTAATACCGTTTCGCAAGCGAAGTTCCGTATTCTCAAGCACCGACTGGCGGCGTGATAACAAACCCGATGCCATCGCAGGTAAACGGCTCGCTATCGTTTGCAGTCCCGAACGATTCCGCTCGATCCGGCTTGTCACGATAGAAGGGAAACGGGTCGCTACCAATTGTAAATAGTTTTTCTGTCGGGATAGAATATCCATAGCCAATAAACTCACGTCTTGACGCAAACTCTCCAACTCCTCACCAACGCTATCCATTCGGGAAATAAGGAACTCGGCGACAGCGGTCGGTGTCTTCATCCGGGTATGCGCCACCAAATCTACAACCGTATCATCCCGTTCGTGCCCGATACCCGTGATAATCGGTAAAGGGAATTGAGCGCAATTCGCCGCCAACAGATAAGAATCGAAGCTATTCAAGTCCGAGGTAGCCCCACCCCCACGGATAATCACGACCACATCAAAAAGATCTTGATGTTGATAAATCCGGTCTAAAGCCGCTATTACAGAAGCCTCCGTCCGTTCTCCCTGCATCAAGGCGGGGAATAATTTGGTATAGAACGGATAACCTCCTTTATTCCGTGTCAACTGATTCATAAAATCCTCGTAGCCGGCAGCCGTCGGAGAAGTAATGATAGCGATTCTCCTAGGAAGTAGCGGAAAAGGCAATTCCTTATTCAGTGTAAAGACCCCTTCCTCCTGCAATTGGCGGATAATCTCCATACGCTTACGCACCATATCACCTAACGTATAAGCCGGATCTATATCAAGCACCGTAAGACTCAATCCATACAACTCGTGGAACTCAACAGACACCTTCACCAACACTTTCAAGCCGGAAGCGAACATCTGACCGGTCTCCATCTCGAAATAAGGTTTCAACATACGAAACGTCTTCGCCCAGATAGACCCTCGTACCTTGGCCACCAATTGCCCGGTCTGCACATTCTTCTCCACAAACTCCAGATAACAATGTCCGGAAGAAGTATTCACCCGCACATCGCTCATCTCCGCACGCACCCAGCAAGTCTCCGGGAAAGCCCTCGACAACGCACCCCGTATACGAGTATTCAGCTCTAACAAAGATAGAGCCTCTTTCTCACCCGATAAGTTATTTAGATTCGGCCGCATATTTACGCTCTTGTTTATAAGCTTTGTACACATCCGGGATGCCATATCCCAACTCAGCGTCCGGTTGCTCAAACTTACTGCCGAAACGCTGCAAAAGAGAGATTATATCCTTATTCGTCAGACTGGGAAACGCTTGCCATAGACAAACACCCAACCCCGCTAAGATCGGCGTAGCGAAAGAGGTACCATTCGCGTAACGGATATTCCCCGTAGGATCTATCACGCAACAGCCCGTACCCAAGGCAACCACATCCGGCTTCACCCGGTAATCCGCCGTAAAGCCGACAGAACTGAAATTACTTTTCTTCTTACGATCCGTGATAGCGCCCACTGTCAATATATCCGGGGCATCCGCAGGAAAGGTTATCTTTCCCCAGCTACCGCCCCCCTCGTTGCCGGCGCTACTAAACAACAAGATCCCTTTTGATGAAGCCATCTTAGCGGCACGACTGATCAAGGAAGTCCTCCCGTCCAATTGATCTTGATGATAGTTCAGGGCCTCTACATCAAAAGAGAAATACCCCAACGAAGAAGAGACCACATCCACTCCCACGCTATCGGCAAATTCCATAGCTGCCGTCCAATAATCCTCCTCGATGGGAAACTCCGAACGGCTATCCTCGCTCTTTATCAGCCAATATTCGGCTTGGGGAGCCGTACCGACCATCAAGCCCGGCGCATCAGCGGCCAAGCAAGATAAGACCTTCGTCCCATGATCATCCCCGATGAAAACGCTTCGGCCGGGGAAAACCACGTTATGCGTTCCTAATAACCGCAAGGAATCAAATACGCTGATCCGATCCACGTTCATGAAACCGGCATCGACCACGGCCACACGCATACCCTTACCCTTAAAGCCCGCCTCATGCAATTTGATACCGTTCAGCATCTTGATCTGCTCCTCGGCATAACCGTAAGGCGATTTCTCCGGTTTATCTATTGGCATAAACCGTGTCGTATCATTCTCCTCCCTAGGAATATCGATTTCCTCGTCACCTTTCCAGACCCATTTCACGGAATCCACGATCGGGAGGCGCAAGAGACGCTCAGCGACCAAGCTATCCGGACTGGACACCACGACCGTAGAGAACCATTTACTCTCCAGCACCGGTTTTCCTCCATTGGCGGACAAGGTATCCAAATAAGCTTGAGCGATCGGCAAATCCGATTCCGACACCGATATACCTTGCCGGTTCCGTCGCTCAACAGACTCCTTGGAAAGATATTCCTCCGGGTTATCCAGCGTATAACCGGAATCCCCTTTATCTTTCAAATACACCCGAAAACGAAAACTTTCCCCCGCATGTACTCCCAAAGAAAACAAACTGAATACGAAAACGAATATTCCTATATATTTACTCATAGAACCTCACACAATTACGAATTACAAAGATAGATGATACCGCCGAATAAACAAAAAAGCCCGGCACTGGAATAGGCCGGGCTCATGTATAATTCTTCGTCTTATTCATTGATATTACAGATAGGGATCTCACGTTTAACACTTTGGCGTAAAGAAATCAAGGTCTCTGTAGCCGTAACACCCGGTATCTCTTGAATCTTGGAGTTCAAAAGCTCCATCAAGTGCTCGTTATCACGGGCATACAGCTTGATCAGCATCGTATACGGACCCGTAGTGAAATGGCATTCTACCACTTCGGGTATTTTCTCGAATTCCGGGACAACATCCTTGTACATAGATCCACGCTCCAATTTCACGCCGATATAGGTACATGTATTATACCCCAATATTTTAGGATTGATGTGATACCCTGAGCCAACGATCACATTCATATCAATCATGCGTTGAACCCGTTGATGAATAGCTGCACGAGATACACCGCACTCCTCGGCAACATCTTTAAAAGGAATCCTAGCATTCTTTGAAATAATGTTCAATATCTGCCGGTCCAGTTTGTCTATCTTCTCCATTTTAAATTCGCTTTATTATATGCATTCAGATTTAATGTATCAAAAGTATATAATAAATTTGAATCATATATCATTCTGAAAGAAAAAAGTAATCAATAAATAATAAAAGCGGGCAAAAAATGCTTTTTAGCATAATTTGCCCGCCTATTATCTTACAAACGTTCCGTTTCTATTTCTTCGCTACTTATTCTTTTACGATGTCAAGCAACTCAACCTCGAACTTCAATACGCTGTTCGGTTTGATATCTTGTCCTGCGCCACGTTCGCCATAAGCCAACTCAGCCGGGATCCAGAAGATATATTTAGAACCGACCGGCATGATCTGCAAGCCCTCAGTCCAGCCCTTGATTACTTGGCCAACACCGAACTCAGCCGGCTCGCCACGATCCACGGAGCTATCAAACTTAGTACCGTCCAATAGAGTTCCGGTATAATGAACTTTTACCTTATCGGTAGCGGTCGGCTTCGCGCCTGTACCTTCTTTCTCTACCTTATATTGCAAGCCGCTCTCAGTCGTGATAACGCCTTCTTTTGTCTTATTCTCCGCCAAGAACTTATCGCCCTCTTCTTTTGTCTTCTTAGCCTCGCGAGCCTGAGCCTCTACGAAGTAAGTCTGCAAATATTGTTGAGCCTGTTGCGGATTCATCTTCATCGCAGAAGAATCCCCTTTGATAGCTTGGATAAAACCAGCGATCAAATCATCTACGTTAGCCTCACCACCCGGCAAAGTCTTTAAGTTTTCCTTATAACCGGCACCTGTGCTG
Source organism: Parabacteroides sp. AF21-43 (assembly GCF_003635435.1). Taxonomy (NCBI): domain Bacteria; kingdom Pseudomonadati; phylum Bacteroidota; class Bacteroidia; order Bacteroidales; family Tannerellaceae; genus Parabacteroides; species Parabacteroides sp. AF21-43. The sequence goes on from NZ_QTMG01000014.1 coordinate 87,364, forward strand.
ATACCAATAGCGTAGCTTGCGCTATCGATAGAAGTCTTCAAGCTCGCGCTTTTGTGAGAATCACCGCAAGAGGTGAAAGATGCGCCCATTGCTACAATCACTGTAGCGACTAATACACTTAACTTTTTCATTTTTCTTTAACTCTTATATATTATTTTTCGATATCTAATAACTCAACGTCGAAGATCAACGTACTATTCGGCTCGATAGCCTCACCTGCCCCACGCTCGCCATAAGCAAGGTTAGACGGGATAAACAATCTCCATTTAGAACCGACCGGCATCAACTGCAAGGCCTCTACCCATCCCGGGATTACCTGTGAAACACCGAATACGGCGGGCTCGCCTCTCTGTACGGAGCTATCAAACACCTGACCGTTGATTAACGTACCGTGATAGTGGCATTTTACCTTATCGTTCGCCGTAGGTTTAGCGCCTGTACCATTCTTCAGCACCTCGTATTGCAAACCGCTAGGCAACTCTACCACACCAGCCTTATGCTTATTGATAGAAAGGAACTCCTCACCGGCTTTCTTATTGATCTCCAGTTTCTCTTGTTGAAGCTTCATGAAGTAATCATTGATCACTTGTTTTGCCTCATCATAACTAAGAGCAGGTTTTGCCTCTGTTAAGACGTCATTCAATCCCTGTACAAAATCTTCCACTTGAAGATCCTTGATGCCTGAGTTCTGGAAATTATTTCCGATACTTAAGCCAAGCGCATAACTTACTTTATCCATTCTTTTTTCTTGTTCAACTAATTATAAGCCACAAAAGTAATGCTTTTAATCGTATAACAGCATTTTGTAAGAACTTTTTATTTCATTCAAAGCTTTTTACGAAATAAAGTCGTAACTTCGTAACTATTAATATATACATCTATACATTAAACAAGTAACAGATGAAAAAGTTAGTCATACTTACCGGAGCGGGAATGAGCGCAGAGAGCGGTATCTCCACTTTCCGTGACTCGGACGGGTTATGGGAGAAATACCGGGTGGAAGATGTCGCCACGCCGGAAGGCTTCGCCGCCAACCCTAAATTGGTTCTCGACTTCTACAACCAGCGCAGAAGAGAGCTATTGAATACGAAACCTAACGCCGGTCACCTCGGCCTTGCCGCCTTGGAGAAAGATTTCGACGTACGGATCATTACCCAGAATATCGATAACTTACATGAACGCGCAGGTAGCAGCCACGTGATCCATCTGCATGGAGAGTTGATGAAGGCATGCTCCGTAAGGGATCTGGACACGACCTACAATCTATCGCTGGAGAACCCGGATATTCATCTGGGCGACAAGGACCCTCACGGAAATCAGCTACGTCCTTTCGTTGTATGGTTTGGAGAGGCGGTACCCATGATAGAGCCTTCCATCAAGCTGGTGGAAGATTGTGATATTTTCGTGATTATCGGTACCTCCTTAAACGTCTACCCTGCTGCCGGATTACTAAACTACGTGCGCCGGGGCCAACCGATCTACTTGATCGACCCGAAAGATGTACGTACTTATCGCAACGATATCGAGCATATACAGGCCGGGGCCTCGGAAGGGGTCAAGAGGCTGACGGAGTTGCTTACGCAGAATTAAACAATTCATACACTCATTAGGTCTGACGAAGGCAAGTATAAACACGAAGTCCTTGGCATGCGAACACATTGCCAAGGACTTGTCTTTTTATCCGCTTCCATCCTCACGGAAGTACTTACGGATGAACTTTAATTTATTACTTTAGTATTAATATTAATCCAATTCCCGCCTGTTCATCCGTCACGGATTACTTGGATCGATACCCGCACGGGAATCGTATGATTATCTTATTTCGTTTATTTCTTATTTCACGATTGCCTTTACAGCCTCCTCACCATCAACAGCTACGGCTACGATACCGGCAGGTACAGCGATTGTAGCGTTATCGGAGGTAAGAACAGTCTCAGCGACAACCTTACCTAAGATATTCGTGATAACGATAGACTTACCGGCTGCGCCTTGAACGGTTACAGTACCGTTGCCGGCTACGATAGATACGCCTTCAGCGTTAGCGCCTTCGATAGATGTTACCATATCCTCAGCATCAGTCTTCTGATATGCGTTGAAGATCAAGGCACCGTCAGAACCAGTCTTAGCTGCGCTGAACTCTGAATCACCACGAGTTAATACCAAGCAACCGTTCTGCATCTTCAACCATGCGGCATATTGAGGAGCTATGGAACCGGCCTTAACTTCCTTGTAACCTGCAGTAGCCTTACCTTTATTACCCGTAACAGCAGCGTCAGCAGTCTCGGAATAAATGTTAGACTCGAACATGAACTCATTGTTCTCACCCTCTTTACCATCCTCGTAAGCTTGAGCGGCCTTATCCGGATTTACGTAACGGAATGACCAAGTTACGTTCTTATGGTTGTCGCCTCGCAAGTTTACAATATATGTCTCGTTGATCTTAGCTTTCTCATAAGCTTTGATAATTGTCTCAACATTCAACTCTTCCGGTTTCATGTTAGCGAAATCATTCACCAAGATGAACAAACTGTCGCCTGCGTGGATAGCCTTTACGAAACCAACGCGAGTATAACCACCGTCAATATCCATATACGGAGTCTTGTATTCCTTGCCTTTAATAAGGGCAGAGTCACCGAAACTTACCAAATACTTACCGTAGTTGAAGCCTTGGCTAGCAGGAGTAGCATGTGAGCATTTATCTGCCTCTACAGGATTTCCGGCGTTGTCGAAATGATTATGAGCATATGTACAAGGAACACCCGGAGTACCGGCTTGATCCTGACGAGCTACAGACACCAAATATTGAGGCTTGATATTGCCAGCGCCACGGTTTACCCAAGCGGTATCAACGATGAACGCCAATTTACCATCAGCTTTCTCCTTATTCCAGATACCAGCGTAATCAACCTTCTTATCTGTCAAGTTCTTATTCCACTCATCCATCAAGTATTCCTTACGGATCTTTTCTACGAAGAATAAGCTGTCAGCTGTCTCGCTCTCTTCCAACTCGGCGTTGTCGAAACGACGATACAATGGAGAGTTGTCAACCTCTACCGCAAAAGCGGAAGTACGGATCTCATTGTCAGTGCCATCATCGAACTTATCATTCAACTTTCCTTCCGTCAAATCCAACGTGTTATCATCCACAGAAACCTTGACAGTAGCATAATCCGTTGATTTGTGTTTTTGTTCAGCAACTGAAGTTAATTCAATCTCGTCAAATATGACTTTACTTTCATCTTCATTCAACGTATACACATAAGCCTTCTTGATCTCGCTGTTGTCCTTAATTAAACGATAGCCATCCTTGTCGTAAAGAAGCGTATTTTCTTCGTCTTTCACTTTAGCAAGCTCCTTACCATCGATCTTACCTTCCTTAACCTCTTTACCTAAATAATCAGAAGTGAAGAATGAGCCCTCACCAACTGCATGCGTACGCTCCACAGCCTTCACTAACGCATAGTAATGCTTGCCATTATCGCAATTGTTCTCTTTCAAGAAGAACAAAGTAGGCTCGGATTTCATCATATACTTTTTAGCGTCAGAGTCATAAGAGATATAATGTCCCTTGCCATCAGATACATAGTAAGCGTTTCTTACCAAGCCATTCTCATAGCCATATTTGTCATCCTTGACTTTCAAGATCAAACGGAAATTGGACTTGCCATCATTCTCGTCTACACGTACGATAGAGTCCTTGCCTGCCGGGGTGTATAAATATTTGTCTAATGACAAGCCATGCAAGTAATTAAATGTATAGGTCTGCACCATAGCCTCGTTAGCGGTTACGTACTTATAACCCAACTTCGTATCCTTGACTAATTCGTCCGCTACCTTCGTGAAGGTCAATGTATCGGGCATTGTTCCATTGAAATAAAAGACATCACCGCTACCTTCCACCGCATAGAATTGGGTTGAAGTCTTAGGCAAAACACTTTCAGCAGACGCATCAGCTCCCCAATCATTGAACTCTCGGTTCTTGATCGTGACCGCAGACGTAGTAGAAACTCCATTCTTTTTAACCACCCATTGAGCAGCCGGCATATGATTGAAATCTTGTCTCTTAGCCTGATCAGCCCAGCCGAAATCACCAGCAAGGTTAGCCAACGCATAAGTACCGTTTTGGGCGAACTTCGGATTTCCTGCCTTAGCCTTAAACTGGACCGTATAAACACCATCGGGGATTGTAGTCGGTTTCAAACCTGTGAAACTCGTACCGATAGTAATCTTTACGTTTTGAGTTACCACACCTGTTTTTTCTTTTTCCGTCTCATCCGTATTCAATGACAATACATTTACACTGGCTAGACTAGCCATATAAATATACTTGTCGTTTACTACGTTTTCAGCGGATTGCCATTTCGCATTATCAAAGCTGTCCTTTATTCTTTTAGCATAAGCGGCATCTGTCTCATCCTCTCTGCGAGGCACTTGGTGCATAGCGTCCTTCACTTGGACATAAAGCTTGTCATCTACTGCATTATAAGTAAACTTATACTTATAAGAGCCTTGCAAACGTCCGTTCTTTAGAGTTGTATATGTAACTGATTCACCCTCCACGGTACCCGTAATAGATTTCGTATCCTTTAAAGAGCCATCGTCGTTTTTAGGCCCATAGGCATCATACGTATAAGTAAGCAAGGAACCATCTGTTTCCGTACCGCCATAATAAGTGGTATCAACAACAACATACAACTGCGCATCATCTTTTTTCTGGTCTTTAGCCTGTAAAAGTACATAGCCTTCAGTAGCGTCTTCCGCAACAAGGTCGGTCGCCGTCAAATGATTTTTCTTTCCAGAAGTAACCTCCGGAGTCATATTCAAACGGAAAGAGTTTTCAACTGCCGATTGCAACAAGGTATTTAAATCCTTTGCTCCTAATTCTAACTCCTGCGGAATATTACCTTGGTTCAATCCGATAGATAATACAGATGTTCCCGTTAAAGAAGTACTTGATCCCTTAACCAAGATCATCTTGCCATCAGACGATCTGGTCGCCAGATAAACATATTTATTACCATCCACATAAGAAACCAAAGTTTTGCCGCTGCCGTCAAGATCTTTCACTACCCACTCCGTAGCGCTACCCCCTAAAGTGGCTACGGCCGCCTCCTTAACTTTCTTAGCGGTTTTAGCCGCATCTACCGTTTCACCGTCTTCTTGCATAACAGCCTCTGCCGCCAAAGAAGGATCTACAGCGAAAGTCAAGCCTGTATTCTTGTTCACAAAAGAATAAACCGTTTGACCTAAAACGGTCTTCTTCTCCGAAACTGTCCAAGTAGCCTTGTTTAAGTTCTCCAATGTAAACTGAGAAGTCCCAGTCTCCTTTGTAATATAACCGAAGGTCGTTCCTTTTGTGATACCTAAGAACTTCGCCTCAGAACCGTTTTGAAACAAAACGGCCTCCCCTTTTTTAGGCGTTATCGTCGCATTAGGATCCGGAGTTTCTTCCGCAGCCATTGTAGCTTGCGGAGCAACTGGAGTTCCGACATACGCCGCTACCGTACCTACAGAGAAAGCAGATACAAGCATGGCGCTAGCCAAAAACGTTGTAAATTTCTTGTTCATAAATCGAAAATTTAATATTAATAATAGTGTTAATTAAATATCATTCAAGACCTTAACAAATCGTCGCTATTTAAAAACGACTAGTCTAAACGATCGTCTAAATCTTGCGTTTTTTGAGCGTCGAAACGGGAGGTTTGTTGAAGGAACCGCTTGTTTCGTGAAGGATAACCTATCCTATTGATAAGAAAGAGAATAAGCGGTAAAAAAATAGCTCGGAAGGGTTGCAAGTATCGAAGAAATGCGTACCTTTGCAAATGACTAAAAGAATCGATCGTTTAAACTAGTCGTTTCTATCCCATAAAAAATTCTCAAATATCAACGTATTTAACTATACATTAATGTACGAGCGTACATTAAAAGAACAATTCATTTCTACTTTCAATTATCTATTTATATTTTACTTCCAATACAGACTATTTCCTGCGAATCTCCCTGTCAGTAAAACAGCATTCATACAATCCTTTTGACTGAAATAAAGCGCATATCGTGACATAGCCCATTCGTAAAAGAGGCAAGATAATGAGAAAAAGGAGGTTGTAAGCGGCGTTTTATGCGGCAAAGTACTACTTTTTACACACGAGTATCGACAAAAGCCTACACTATCGGTCGTGTTTGGCAACGCCAATAGTGCCGTTGGGCATCGTGAATAGTCAAGAATAGGGTCGTGAACTATCAAGAATAGCCATCATAACCCTGTCACTTCCCTATCGTAACCCATTGAGATAGGTTTTTCATCCCATAAAATAGGAATTAGGATGAGCTAGTTTCGCTAGAACAAAAGAGCATCTTTTGATATCCAACTATCCAACAAGCGATTAAATATATTTTAACTCAAATTTAAGAGTAGACTGTACATTCCCCCGCAATAATCAATTCTACGGGCGTTAAGATTACAAACTGTCAAAAAGAAAGAACTCGACACAGGGAGCCATTGGCTATCAATTCAGTCAAATAAAACAGCCTCTTTCCTTATCTCTTCTCCAATATGACTATATATTCATTGCACATCGTACTAACCTTCTTCCCTGCCACATTAGTAGGACTTGTTTTGGAAGGCATCCTTTTGTTAGGTATTTCTCTAACAATCGTATCGATATGTGTAAAACCATTCTTCTCAAACATTTCAGCAGTAAAGTAATCTAATGGAATTTGAACCCCCTTAACCGTTCTGTTCCCTACGACATAACAAACGACTCCACCACTCTTTATTACAGACGCGACATTCTTTATAGAACAGGTATAATCATTAAGAAACGAGACCACTTCCAAATTTCTCTTTGGGTCAATGCTCTTTATTTCGTCCAGTTCAGATTTAATGCTTTTAGTCTCAAAAAGTTCCTCTTTCTGAACTCGTCCCCCCATTAGGAGATTATCTAGTGTTTTAGCATTTTCAAAATTGAACCATTCATTTGCCCACCTTGAAAATTGTCCATAAGCAACGGTTGTTCTACTATCGCCATAAGGCGGAGAGGTTACAACCATATCAACACTATTCGGCTGTATTATATCGGAAGGGATTTCTATAGTACTATTAAAGTCATAGATACCTATATTACATGGATATTTTATACTATTAAACTCCTCAAGTCCATTTATATTTCTTATAACCTTTTCTTCAAACAATCGAAAGACATCCGGTTTGAAGTCTTTAATTTTCTCTTCCTTCATCCTAAACCGCTTAAATTCTCCATTCCTCGTAAACGACACCTCTCTAACAGTCTCGGAAAGAGGAACTTTAAAGAAATCAGCGAAATCTAAAGCCACACATTCATTAATTACTTGATAAATATAAGAAAGGCGCAAAAGGCTATCTCTGGAATACCAATAAGTATAATTAGAAATATTATCGAAATTCTTATTCTTGACCTTATCTTCAGAATACTCAAAGAACAAGGCTTGCATCATTGAAAAAGTATCTCTGATACAAGATAAATCATAATGGGTTGTTTTTACATGGCTCATCAATCTAGCCAATGGATTAAGGTCTGTTCCTATCGCATTTATACCTTTTATGGAAGCCTCAACTAACGATGTACCGCTTCCCATATATGGATCGAAAAGTAGCTCAACTCCATCCTCTGGCTTATATTCCTCTATTAGAGCTCTTGCTACTTGGGGAATCATCATCGCAGGATACGCATGATAGCAATGAGTAAATTCTTTGGTATCGGCATCCTTAAAGCTCCACCTATTATCAATCGTTCTTTTGTACATACCTTCCTTACTTATATTATGTGAGTGCAAATATACTCAATTGCTCACATATTGTGAGCACATAAGCATATATAAAACTATATTTTTGGGCAAAAATAACAATAATGATTAGAAAGACCGAGTATCAACTTGAAATCATCCTTAAGATAAAGGAGCTAAGAGAGGCCAACAATGTTAGCCAAAAAGAGTTGTCGAATCTCCTCGAAGTGGCTCCGGGCTTAATCGGGAGTATAGAAAGCCCTAAATTTCCACATAAGTACACCCTTAGTCAGATCTATAAAATATGCCACTATTTCAACATTACCATAGAACAGCTATTCATATCAGAGGAAGATTTTTCCAAAGATAGAGATATTATTGACTTACTCATATTTAATATAATACGTTATGGAGAATAAGGATTTTATTATTTCAAAGTTCAAAGAGGTTAAATCCTTGGAATATGTTCCAAGCAATAGAGCCAACAATACTGGGATTGGAAAAACATTTGAAGATTACATCGGAGTTGTCGAGAACAATTTAGACGAGCCCGATTTAGCTGGATTCGAAATAAAATCTCATCGCGGCGCTTCATGCTCTTACGTTACCCTATTCACTAAAAGCCCCTCATTTCCCAAACGTGCGAATGCTTATTTAAAAGATAAATTTGGAACACCTTATGAAGATGCACCATCTATAAATAGCTTGCATACGTCTATGTTTGCAAATAGCTATAACACATATATGAAGAAATATTCTTTTAAACTCCTAAACAACCCTGTCGCCAAGACAATATTAATAGGAGTATTTGACTTAAATACAAAAGAGCTGTTAGATTGTAGCGTAGGTTACACCTATCAAGACATTCAAAAAGCACTAACAAAGAAGCTAAAGAACTTATTATATGTAACTGCCCAAACAAAAAAAGAAGGAGGTAAGGAACTCTTCTACTTCAATAAAGCCGATATATATACAGAGCCATCATTTGAGCGTTTTATATCACTCTTAACCGATGGGAAGATAATGTATGATATAAGAATCGGGAGCTATAAATCTGGCCCCAAATATGGTATGCCGCACGATCATGGGAGTGGATTCAGAATATTAGAGGCTAATATCAGACTATTATATTCTGATCACGAAACCATAGAATAAAACAAGCTACGCTTCATTTGTTGGCTTCTGTATCAAGACCGGAGACAAATACCATAGGGTTTCAACGATAATAGGCTCAATATCCCAACCGGATATTATCTACCCAAAAGGTATTTCCCGGAGACCCTATGTATGAGCCTCCGTGACTGGAACAGAACTCTAAGATCATATGGGTTACCTCATCGTCCTCCGTTCCCCAGCCGATTTCTTGGACAGGGACGTTCTTACCTTTGCTGTTTAAACTATAACGAGCGGACTCTCCGAGTTGAAACCCCATATATTCTTTATAATCGCTACGTTTCGTGATATCGCCGTATAAGATCGTGAAATTGGCATCGTTTACCCAATCCGTATTTTTATCCATCCGGATTACCAGCGTACCGATACGCTTAGCATATATGTTCCCGTCCTTATCTTCCCAACGCTTCTGAAGAAAGAGATTCACCAAAGGCATATCAATGCCATTTACCTCCGATCTCTTGCTAAAACCGCTCAATTTAATACGATTGGGATCACCGGAGAGTTTCACCTTATAATCGAATAACAAGGACGTAGGTTTTTGGTGAAACGGGATACCGCAAACGATCTGTCCCCACGTCTCCGAAGAATTCTTCGCCGGTTCCAGAAAACGGCCGAGATAGAGGCATCCCCCGACCAACACCTTCACGTTCATGATACCCATCGCCGAGATCGATTCTATCCCCGTCTCCAGCCGTGCGCAATACCCCTCATCCCGTCTTTCGGGGTAGACACTGACGCTAGCTTTCGTAATCCCGCTCACCCTAGCCATCACGTTAGAACTGCCCCAAGGCGAAGCTTTCGACTCAAAAGGTCTATTTCCGATAATCGTATCCGTAGGGCCAACGCAGTAAAGTGTCTTCGTCTCCTTCCCGATAATAGCCGATTCCGTGATCTTACGTACCACCCACTGATCCAGATCGCCATAACGGATCACTTCCGTCTTTCGCTGGGCATATAGCGCCATACTCATCCCCAAAAAGACAAATAAATAGCCTAACCGATTATTTACTACCATAAGTTACCCTCCTATCCAAATCCTTTTTTATTTTTGCAGCGAAATTAATTAGAATCGATAACACAAGGCAAGTCCGTATAAAGAATTTATTCGGATTATCCATGATAAATAACAAACGACGTGAATAAACCCATGGCAGAAAAGCCCCGGACACCCTCCATCGCGATCTCTTTACTACCCGTAGTGACATTAGTCATCATGCTGGCCGTAGCCATCTATATTTTCCGGGGCGATTCCCTTGGAGGAGCCAGCCAAATCGTATTATTGATAGCCACCTCGATCTGCTCTTTGATCGCCGTCTTTCATTGCAAGATCAAGTGGGAAGATATCGAGGGGCAAATCGCCCGTAACATCTATGGGATCGCACCGTCCGTCATCATCCTTTTATTGATCGGAACCCTATCGGGCAGTTGGATGGTAAGCGGGATCGTGCCGACCTTGATCTATTACGGGTTGCAAGTCATGCAAACGGATTTCTTCCTCGTGGCCTGTTGCCTGCTATGCAGTATCGTATCGGTTATGACGGGTAGCTCGTGGACTACCATCGCCACCATCGGGATCGCCTTGATCGGGATTGGCGAGGCGCAAGGCTTCAGTACGGGGTGGGTAGCCGGAGCGATTATATCGGGCGCTTATTTCGGGGATAAGATGTCGCCGTTATCAGACACTACGGTATTGGCGGCCTCCGTAACGGACACGCCCCTTTTCACGCATATCCGGTATATGCTTTATACGACCGTTCCCTCTATGATCGTCACACTGATCGTATTCAGCATCGCCGGATTCTCGAGGGAGACAGCGGACGCGTCCCAGATAGCCGCTTTCTCCGAAGCCTTGAAAGGCTCGTTCCATATCACGCCTTGGCTTATGATCGTACCGATCGTTACCGGAATCATGATCGCCAAGAAGACACCTTCGATCGTAGTGCTTTTCGCCTCTTCCATACTCGCCGGAATATTCGCCTTGATCTTCCAGCCAAACGCCTTATTGGAGATTTCCGGGATCACGGATAGCGGAATTATCGCCTATATCAAAGGCCTGCTGATGACTTTCTATGACAGCACGCAGATACAGACCGGCAACGAGGCCCTGAACTCTCTAGTCTCTACCCGGGGAATGGCCGGGATGATGAACACGATTTGGCTGATCATTTGCGCCATGTGTTTCGGCGGGGCCATGTCCGCTAGCGGCATGCTGGAAAGCATCACACGTATCTTCTTGCATTTCATGCGAGGCCGTACCAGCATGGTCGCCTCTACCGTCGTGTCCGGATTATCCTTGAACATCTGCACGGCGGACCAGTTCATCGCCATCATCCTGAACAGCGAAATGTTTAAAGAAGTATATAAGCAACGGGGATTCGAGAGCCGCCTGCTTAGCCGGACAACGGAAGACTCCGTCACCGTCACCTCCGTGCTGATCCCGTGGACGACTTGCGGCATGACGCAATCTACAATCCTTGGCGTATCTACTTGGACTTATTTCCCTTATTGCGTCTTTAATATCGTCAGCCCGTTTATGAGCATTCTTATAGCGGCAACCGGTTATAAGATCGTCCAAAAGACTGTGAAATAAGGAAATCAATCTATAATTCATAGCGCTATTCAAGGTATTTTTAGTATTTTCGCACCATCATTATTTAAGCGACTGAATGAACAATGGAAAATCATCTTAAGAAGATGCCCTCCCCTCTACTTTCACTAGTGCCTATCCTCGTGCTGGTAGCTCTTTTGTTTGTAACCATACGCACTTTTGGCAGCGACGCGTTGAGCGGCGGAAGCCAAGTCGTATTACTTACCACCACGGCGGTCGCCTCCCTTTTGGCCATGATCTTCTGCAAAGTCAAATGGCGTGATATAGAAGAGGCGATATGTAAAAACATATTGGGAGTGGCCACAGCTATAATTATCCTATTGTTGATTGGCGCTTTATCCGGTAGCTGGATGATCAGCGGTATCGTCCCGACCTTGATTTATTACGGGATGCAAATCATCCATCCGAGTTTCTTTCTGGCCTCTTGTTGCGTGATCTGCGCTGTCGTATCCGTTATGACCGGTAGCTCGTGGACTACCATCGCCACGATCGGTATCGCCTTGATGGGTATCGGTGAGGCACAGGGCTTCGCTACGGGGTGGGTAGCCGGGGCGATCATCTCGGGCGCTTATTTCGGGGATAAGATCTCACCGCTTTCGGACACGACGGTATTAGCCTCTTCCGTAACGCATACCCCTTTGTTCTCCCATATCCGGTATATGATGCTTACGACAATACCGTCTATGGTGATCACGTTGATTATCTTTACCATAGCGGGTTTTACGCATACCTCGAACGCATCCGGGCAAATAGCCGAGTTCGCCGCCTCGTTGAACGAAAGTTTTAATATCTCGCTCTGGCTACTGATCGTACCGGTGGTAACGGGTATATTAATCGCCAAGAAAGTACCGTCTTTGATCACCTTGTTTATCTCGACAGCGATGGCGGGGGTGCTCGCGATCTTTTTCCAGCCTCATTTATTGCAAGAGGTAGCGGGAGCGTCGGTAGCGGATGCCTCCTCCCTGTTTAAGGGATTATTCATGACATTCTACGGGAGTACCCAAATCGATACGGGCAACGAGGCCTTGAACAGCTTGGTCGCTACCCGGGGTATGGCGGGTATGATGAATACGATTTGGCTGATCATCTGCGCCATGTGCTTCGGTGGTTCCATGACGGCCAGCGGTATGCTGGAAAGCCTTACGTCCGTATTCCTGCGCTTTATGAAACGGAGGGTCGGCATGGTGGCGTCTACCGTATTCTCCGGTTTATTCTTGAATATCGTTACGGCCGATCAATACATATCTATTATCCTTACCGGAAATATGTTCAAGGATATCTACAAGAAAAAAGGATATGAGAGTCGCCTGTTAAGCCGTACGACGGAAGATTCCGTAACCGTAACGTCCGTGCTGGTACCGTGGAACACCTGCGGCATGACGCAAGCCACGATATTAGGCGTAGCGACCCTGACGTATCTTCCTTATTGCTTCTTTAACCTGATCAGTCCGTTGATGAGTATTACGATGGCCGCCATTGGCTTCAAAATAAAGCAACACCATGAAGAAGATCAGAGTATCATTGTTAACTAAAGTCGTTATCGCTATCGCCGCCGGCGTATTGTTCGGCCAGTTTTTACCGGGAGGAATCGCACGTATCTTTGTAACCTTCAATTCATTGTTCGGCAACTTCCTATCGTTCTCCATCCCTCTAATCATATTGGGGCTGGTGACTCCCGCTATCGGAGATCTGGGTAAAGGAGCCGGAAAGCTATTGTTGATAACCGCCTTGATCGCTTACGGTTCAACAGTCTTCTCGGGTTTCTTCACGTTCCTGAGCGGATCGGCTATATTCCCGCACATACTACCGACCAACACGGAATTGACGGCAATGGAGAATCCGGAAGATTTCATGCTGACACCTTACTTCGTGGTAAATATGCCGCCTTTAATGGATGTCATGACAGCCTTGCTGCTATCCTTTACGATTGGCCTAGGGCTTTCTAATATAGCGGGAACCACCCTGCGTGACTCTTTCACGGATTTCAAGGAAATTATCATTAAGCTAATCGAGGTGGTTATCATCCCGTTATTACCGCTCCATATTTTCGGTATCTTCCTGAACATGACCGTGAGCGGACAAGTCATGAGTATTATCACGATGTTCCTCAAGGTTATCATAGTCATCTTTGTCTTACATGTATTATTGTTATTGATCCAATTCACGATAGCCGGAGCCATAGCCGGGAAAAATCCGCTCCGCCTCTTGAAGAATATGTTACCGGCCTACGCTACGGCTCTGGGGACCCAATCCTCCGCCGCCACGATTCCCGTGACACTGGCGCAGGCTGTCAAGAATGGCGTACGGGAGAATATAGCGATCTTTACCGTACCGCTTTGCGCCACGATCCATCTGGCAGGTAGCACCATGAAAATCGTAGCTTGCGCTATGGCTATCATGATCATGGCGGGAGAACCGGTTACCTTCTCCAACTTCAGCGGATTTATCATGATGCTGGGAATTACGATGGTAGCGGCTCCGGGGGTTCCGGGAGGGGCTATTATGGCCGCTTTGGGTATCTTGCAAAGTATGCTGGGATTCAATGAGACACTGCAAGCGTTGATGATCGCCCTTTATATTGCCATGGATAGTTTTGGCACCGCTTGCAACGTGACGGGAGATGGCGCTATCGCTGTCGTGGTGGATAAAATAGCCGGGAAAAACACCCCATAGTTACCTAGAGTAACAGGAAGCCATAAGCGCCTCCAAGGTATCGACCTCTTTTTCCCGCATCATCGTAAGGGCGATATGGGCACAGGCGTAAGCGTCAGCCATGGCGTTATGATGTCGGGTAAGGTCGTAACCGCAGTGGGCGGCTACTGTCTGCAACTGATGATTTACCAGAAATGGGTACATCTTCCGGGATAGACGGCAAGTGCAATAGAAGGGATATTTCGGATAGGCTAAGTCATACACCTCGTGGGCGGCTTTCAGGCATCCCTCATCAAACGGACTGTTATGGGCAACAAGGGGGAGATCCTTTAGTTTCGGGGCGATGCTTTCCCAAGCCTCCTCGAAACATAACGCATCATTCGTATCCTCAGCGCTCAACCCATGTATAGCCGTAGTCCAACGGGTATAGAAATTAGGGGTAGGACGTACCAAGGTATAAATGCTATCTACTACCCAGTCATCCTCCAATATGGCGATACCTATACTGCAAATACTGCTCCGCTTTCCATTAGCGGTCTCAAAGTCAATGGCTGCGAATCGTTCCATAGATAGATTACTAGTTTTTAATCCGTTTACTATTTATTTATTTGTAGACACGGGGCGTGCCCCGTCTCTACAAATAACCTCTCATTATTTATGGCTCCAGTCCCTTGGCGCGGGGACAGGAGCTAGCGGTTTGCGTTCTTTTAATTGTTTCATGACTTCCTCGATAGCACGGTCTAATTGTTGATCCTCACCGTTCCATTCCTTGATGGGGTCGTTATCGATCAAGATATCCGGATCCACACCGTGGTTCTCGATAATCCAGTTGCCCGTCTTCGGATCATAACTCGTGAAGAAAGGCACACGGATATCCGTACCGTCCATATAAGGAAGCGGGCCGCTAATACCGATGATACCGCCCCAAGTACGGGTTCCAATCAATTTACCTAAGCCAAGCGCACGGAAGCCCCACGGGAACAAATCGCCATCGGAAGCGGAATACTTATTGATCAAGCAAACTTTCGGGCCAACCTGTACGGCATCCGGCACGGTCCCGATCAAAGAAGAACCCCGGCGCATCGTCAAACGATACGGCTCACGAGACAGACGTTCCAGAATCATCGGGGAGACATTTCCACCGCCATTCGCACGATCATCGATAATCAAACCTTCCTTATCCAATTGCGGATAGAAATAGCGAGAGAACTCATTCAAGCCTTCCGGCCCCATATCCGGAATATAGATATAACCGACCTTACCGTTCGTCGCCTTATCTACCTTCTTGATATTATCTTGGATCCAATTATAGTGATACAAAGAATATTCTTCCGCCAACGGACTGACCACGATCTTACGAGCCCCCGCCAACTGAGGCTTGCTATTCAAGGACAACTCGGTCGGAACGTTCGCCTTCCCGATCAACAACTTATACATATCGTTCACGCTATTCGCAGGAACCCCGTCTATAGCGACGATATACTCTCCAGCCTTCGCCTCAACACCCGGTTCTGTCAATGGAGAACGTAATTCCTTACTCCAAGAAGCCCCCGGCAGGATCTTTTCCAAGCGGAAGAAACCACTCTTATCCCGAGAAACCTCAGCACCTAGCAGACCCATCGATACCCGTTTAGGACTTTCCACCTCACCGGGGTTCACATAAGCATGCCCTACTCCCAGCTCGCCGATCATCTCGCCAATAATATAATTCAAGTCCAAACGTGTTTTCACGTAAGGAAGAAGGGCGGCGTATTTCTCCTTGATCGCCTTCCAATCCTTGCCATGCATATTCTCCAGATAGAAACCATCCCGGAAAGCACGCCAAGCCTCATCGAAGATTTGCGCCCATTCCTTCGTATAGTCTACCGTGATCTTCATATTCGCCAGATTAACCGGCTTACTTAAATCCGCTTTACCCTTCGGTATATCGGTTACGAATAGTTGATCGTCCTTAAAGAAAACAGCTTTCTTGCCAGCCGGATCAACCATCATAGCGGCATCGCTAACGGTTTCCTCTTTCTGTTTCTTCAAGTCAAACATCTTCATGCCGCCTTTCGTGAAATAATACACGTTCGTTCCATCGGAATAAAGATCGTAGTAATTCGATCCCGGCAAGGGGAGCTTAACGATTCGATCCGTGATACCCTCTATATCAATCTTTACGACCGGAGTAGAAGCCTCATTCTTTGTCTCGTCCTTTTTAGAGGCATCCGCTTTCGCCGGGGTAGATTCAATGGCTACCTCCGCATCCGTTTCCATAAACGGGGAAGCGGTATCCTTAGACAATAACGCCAGATATACGCCACCCATATTATTATACACATGATTCCATTCCGTTTGGCTATACGTAGGATTGAAATCACGGGCGGAAGTGAATACCAGATATTTGCCATCCGTACTGAATACCGGAGAATAAGACTCGTACCATTTATCGGTCACGGGATATTCTTTCTTACCCGCGATATCGTAGACATAGACGATCGAGAAATTATTATCGGACACACGGGAATAAGTCAACCAATTATTATCCGGAGAGAAACTTACGTTGCGGGCTTCATCTAACAGACTTTGTGAGATAGTTGTTAGCTGTTTGTTAGATACGTCCAAAAGATTGATACGATTTTTACGATCCGTATAGACAATCTTCTTGGAATCCGGACTCCACTGGAAAGTACGGATATACGTATCGTTATTCTTGGTCAACTGGGTAGGCTCGCCCCCCTCGAAATCTTGGAGATACAGCTCGGTCTCGCCGGTAGCGTCGGAGATATAGGCTATATGTTTTCCGTCCGGTGACCATTGAGCGTCACGTTCGTGCGCTCCCGGAGTACGGGTGATATTTTTCGTAACCCCTTTATCTACCGGGATATTGAATACCTCGCCACGAGCTGTCACCACCATACGCTCACCTTTTGGGGAGAGGCTGGCACTCGTGATATATTTGGAGCCATCCTTGATCTCGCTACGTGCGTAGACATTATCGGAGGCGAGGGTTACGTTCACTTTCTCCGGTTTCTTCGACACCGCATCCATCTTATAGATATAGCCTCCATTCTCGAAAACGATCGTATTGCCGAAGCTGCTAGGGAATTTCACGTCGTACTCAGTGAAGTTCGTCACCTTACTTGTTTGTTTAGTCTTCGTATTGTAAACGAACAAGTTCATCGTGTAATCCCGATCCGAAAGGAAATAGATCTCATCACCAATCCACATCGGAAAGATATCTTGCGCCTCATTGTTCGTGATATTCTCTACACTTTTCTTCTCCGGATTATAAACCCAGATATCATCGGCCATACCGCCCTTATAGTATTTCCATGTACGGAACTCACGCATTACCCGGTTGTAAGCCAATTGTTTTCCGTCGGGCGAATAGCTACAAAAGCCGCCCTCGGGCAAGGGAACCACCTCGGAAAGGCCACCTTCTTTATTTACCGTATATAACTTGCCGGAGAACCCATCGCTGATGCGGTTGCGGTAAACAATACCATTACCGTCCGGTGTCCAAGTCATCACGATATTATTCGGGCCCATGCGATCGCCCAGATCATCACGGCTATTCGTAGCCGTGTAAGTGATACGCAATGGCTCACCGCCGGAAGAGGGCATCGTGTACACTTCCGTGTTACCGTCGTACTGTCCCGTAAAAGCGATCGTCTTACCATCCGGGGAGAAACGGGGAAACATCTCATACCCCACATACGATGTCAATCGCTGTGCCTCACCACCTGTAGCCGGGACCTTATATAAATCGCCAGCGTACGAGAATACAATCTCTGAACCATTTGTAGCCGGAAAGCGCATTAATCTCGCCTCATCCGCCGCCATCAACAACGTAGGGATAGCGACAGCCGCCAATGCTGTTAAAATCATTCTTTTCCTCATAACCAATCTTTTCTTTTAATCATATCTGTTCTATCCGTTTTTAGTTGGCCCAATAGCGGGTAGGACCTCAAATGTACATAAAAAGATCCAAAATCCAAGTCAAGTCCCTTATATATCCGATCCTAGAAAAAGTTTTAGAATCTCTAATTTATTACTACCTTTGCGCCGGAAATCAAACAATGATACAAATAAGATGAACAAGAAGCTTCTGAACAACTCAAAAAGATGGTATACCCGGGCTTTCTCGGGCAATACGATCGTGCATGTTCATTGGTTCAGCGGTTTTGTCTAAATCCATCCATACTCTTCTTGAGAGGACTTCTTTTTATAGTTCTCTTCTTACACCTACATCTAGGTCTTAATTGCACTCAAGTTTAACTTCTGCGGAAAAGAGGGAGTATTCGTATGCTTCGTTTCCGGGGAAAAGATGTCTTGCGCATCTCAAAATACAATATGCTTATGTTTATCATTCTAGGTCTATTAGGTCTGGGGATAAGCGTCGGTTATTTATGCCGACACGTCCCCGCTTTCAAGGGATTGGAACATTCCATCTCTTATACGATTTTCGCGATGTTGTTCATATTCGGTATTACCATAGGAGCCAACCAATCTTTGCTGAATAATATTGGTGAGTTTGGAATACAAGCAGCCATACTTGCTATTTGCGGAGTATTGGGAAGTCTGGTAGCATCTTTTATCGCTTATAAATTATTTATCAAGAAAGGAGGTCTCAATGAAAAATAACCTAATCGTTATCTTATGTTTCACTGCGGGAATCTTTTGCGGAACCTTCGCCAACACGACTATCTCCACGTATTGCGAAAAACTACCGCAATTCTTGCTATACGCCCTCGTTATCCAAGTAGGATTGAATCTGGGAGCAAACGCCGAATTAGGAAAGATGATAAAGGATATCCGGTTTTCCAGTTTGCTACTGCCGTTCTTTACGATCATCGGCACGTTAGTATTCTCTGCGGCGGCAAGTTTGTTATTGACCTCGTGGAATATATATGATTGTATGGCTGTAGGAAGCGGATTCGCTTATTATTCCTTATCCTCCTTGCTTATCGTACAACTGAAAGAGGCGTCGGCAGGGATAGAGATCGCTTCGCAACTTGGGGCTATCGCATTATTGGCTAATATCATCCGGGAAATGTTAGCTTTATTCGGGGCACCGCTGTATGCCTCTTTCTTTGGTAAATTCGCTCCGGTATCCGTGGCGGGAATCAATTCCATGGATGTCTGCCTTCCGGTTATCAGTCGGTATTCCGGAAAGAATATCGTACCTGTGGCTATTATCCACGGGATTATCCTCGAGATCAGCGTGCCGTTGCTTATCTCGCTCTTTTGCAAGTAGAAGCAGGATTTATCCTCAACACCCGCTATAAACACTAAAGAGGATGCGTACATTATATCGACGCATCCTCTTGTTCCTTTATCCGTACTTCCTCCTCACGGAGGTACTTACGGACCTCTTAATTTATTACTTTAGTATTAATATTAATCCAACTCCCGCCTGTTCATCCGTCACGGATTACTTGGATCGATACCCGCACGGGAATTGTATGATTATCTTATTTTGTTAAATTCTTATTTAACGATAGCCTTAACAGCTTCCTCACCATCAACAGCCACTGCTACGATACCGGCAGGCACGGAGATTGTAGCGTTATCGGAAGTAAGAACGGTCTCAGCGATTACCTTACCCAAGATATTCGTGATAACTACAGACTTACCAGCTGCGCCTTGAACGGTTACGGTACCGTTACCGGCTACTACAGAGATACCTTCTACAGTATCGATTGTTTCGTTATCTGTTGCGATATCATCACCTTGCTCCACATTGAAGATCAAAGCATCGTCACCACCTGTATTCATCTCATCGAAATTAGAAGAACGATCATCAGACAGAACTAAACAACCATTCTGCATTCTCAACCAAGCCGCATATGTAGGAGCGATGTCACCCATAGCAGAATTATTGTAACCAGAAACATGTTTACTCTTCATAGACTCGAACAAGAATGCTCTATCAGCTTCTACCTCATTAGCGGCAACTTCCTTGTTTACGAAACGCATAGACCAAGTCACATACTTATGGTTATCACCAGATAAGATATATTTGTGTGAAACAAATTCATCTTCAGATACTCCAGCCTTCTTAGCCGCAGTCCAAGCATCCTCCTCAGCCTTGTTCAAATCAGCGAAGTTGATCTTCTCGTTCGGTAAGTTCTTGAACTCATCTCTCAAGATATACAAAGTATCAGCTACACGGATAGCTTCCACGAAACCTGCACGATCATATTTCTTCCACATGTAGTCAGCATCTTGCTCCCCATTTGATAATGTTGACCAACCATATTTATTAGCGAAATCATGGAAATTGATCAAATATTTACCTCTTTCAAAGCCCGGAACAGCCGGTTTTGCGTGAACGCAATGCCATTTATCTGTCGGTTTACCTTCTGCGGTAAAGTGATGGTCATCTTCCGTACAAGGTACGCCTTCAACTCCTTCGAAATCATTACGATCAATAGAGATCAAATATTGAGGCTTGATATTACCAGAACCACGGTTTACCCATGCGGTATCAACGATGAATGACAAACCAT
This sequence comes from Parabacteroides sp. AF21-43, assembly GCF_003635435.1. Classification (NCBI taxonomy): domain Bacteria; kingdom Pseudomonadati; phylum Bacteroidota; class Bacteroidia; order Bacteroidales; family Tannerellaceae; genus Parabacteroides; species Parabacteroides sp. AF21-43. Next base: position 108,058 of record NZ_QTMG01000014.1, read on the forward strand.
CCTCAGTCTTATCCGGAGTATAAATACCTAAGAAGTCAATACCTTCTTTCATGAAGTTCTTATTATTCTCAACCTGCAAGTATTCTTTACGGTATTTCTCGATAAAACGTAAAGTATCGGCCTTGTCACCTTCATTACCTTCAAGTTCAAGAGAACTGAAACGACGGTAAAGCGGAGTGTTGTCCGGTTCGATAGCGAAAGCAGAAGTACGAGTCTCGCCTAATACTTGATTCTTCAATGTAGCGGCACCATCATAATCGGATACTCCAGCTTTCTGATAACCTAATACATATTTTGTAGCATTAGGATAATTATCATATGCAGCATTAACAATCGCATAATAGTGCTTTCCACTGATATGGTTGTTTTCTTTGAAGAATGCATAATAAGTCGTATAAGATTGCTGATGACCAGTAGCACTAGAACCTACATTAAACTTATCTTCCTTATTAACTTTCCATTCATTAAGTTCACCTTTACCATCTTTATAAGAAACCTCATAAGCAGTTCTCACTAGAGTCTTCAAGCCTTTAATACGATTCTTAGCCACATCATCGCTAACCTTATAACCGTAAGGGATATCTACAGTCGCAAATATCTTTGAGTTATTATACCAACGCTCAGTCAATGTATCAATTACGAAAGCATCTTTTCCATCCAACACAGTCAACGTAGAGTCTGTAGATTTAGCGATGTATTTATCCGTAGCATAAGGATGCCAATAGTTAAACGTATATTTGTTAACCAACAAAGAATCTTTCTCCAACTTTCTGTAACCTAAATACGGATCAGAAATAGAAGCTGCCGGAACTTTCTCGAAGAACAAAGAATCTATACCGACAGAGCCATACTCCGCTGTAAGTTTATCTCCATATACAAACATATAAGAACCACCCTCTGCCTTTCTTAACTGAACAGTAGAATAAACAGCAGTCTTATATGACTCCATCTGGCCATCACCATCAAAATCCGCATTTATAACTTTATCTGCGAATTCACGGTTAGAGATAGTAACCGGAGACACAGCCTTCACTTTATCATTACTTGTATTTTTCTTCAATACAACCCATTGATAAGCTGGCATATGAGCAACACTCTGCTCATCCTCATTCACGGTTGTCCAACGGATAGTACCATTCTCATAGATAGGAGAAGCTAAATACTGTCCTTGTTTATTCTTGATGAAATAAACACCATCATCAACGGAAGTCTTGGATGAACCCTTTTCCTCACATCCGCTAAGACCCAAAGAAATATGAGTGTTCTGGTCCTCCGGATCAACTGTCAAAATACAAGTTTCATCTTTAATCAAGTCTTGCAAAGAGACACGCCAGTACTCATGCTCGTTAGCCGGATTAGCCGTAACGTGCGTATTCCAATACTTGCCATCATTATTCCAAGTAACTTTTTTCACATAGATGTACAAGCTATCGCCACTCGGAGAATAGATAAATTTGAACTTGTGCTGAGCACGTAATTCAGAGCTAATAGAACTGTAAGCATCAGCTTTATCCTTTGCTTTCTCTGTCCAACCGTAAGCTAAGAACTTTGTACCTGTCTCATTCGTATAAGCCGTATCAACTTTCAAATAAGCGTCTTTATCCTTTTGCTTGATGAAAAGCCATTTGTCATTATCTTTATCCTCCGCGATAAACTTCTGCTCATTGAACGGATTCTTCAAGCTAGTACCTTTCACGTCCGGAGTGAAAGTCAATTGTACTCCAGCCTCGTTATCTTGAAGAAGACCCAACTTCGTATTTACTTGATCTTCACTCAATGCGATTTGTGCCGCACCAACCAAAGCAAAGTTAGTCACATCAGCGGCGTTTGAAGTGGCATCTATTTGATTAGCACCCCACTTGGCAACCTTAACAGCGCCGGTAGCAGGATCCGCTTTCAAACCAACAATTGAGTCCGTTGAGAAATAAGAATACAAAGGTCTCTTTTCTTCCAAATCTTTGTATGAGCGAGAGAATGCCCAACCTGCGATCTCACCACCTAAAACAGGTTTCCAAGCACCATTCATACCATTCTCAGTCTTCTCATGGCCAGCCATTGTCAAATCCAACATAGTTCCAGACAATTTATTCTGGAAGTCATAAATAGGAGCTTGACCTTGGTTATAATTAGAGACAGAAACACACCACAATGTAGCCTCTAAGTTATTCTTAGCTTCGCTTGCACTATAAACACGTAGTTCATAATCACCTGTTCCACGATTTAGCTCCATCGCAAGATAAGCAGGAGTAGTGCCATCCATGACCTTCAACTGATAAAGACCAGAATTAGCTCCCTCCTTCAAACCGCCTAAACGCCATTCTTGACCCAATACAGTTTCCGGGTCTACTCGACTTGGTGTAGTCTGTGCATTAACAGACATAACACTTAACAGCGCCATACCTGCCAAAAGAGTAGAAAACTTCTTGTTCATAAATTCAAAATTTAATATTAATAATAGTGTTAATTAAAGTCCATCCCGTCGTTTAGTACCCTTGTTTTACTCGAAAACGACTAGTCTAAACGATCGTTTAGATCTTGCGTTTTTTAGACGCTTGAGCGGGAGGTTCGTTGAAGGAATCGCTTGTTTGGTAAATGATAACCTATCCTATTGATAAGAAAGAGGATAAGTGAAAAAAAAATAGCTCGGAAGGGTTGCAAGTATCGAAGAAACGCGTACCTTTGCAAATGACTAAAAGAATCGATCGTTTAGACTAGCCGTTTCTATCTATTATATAATGTACGCATGTACATTATATATGGTATCCATCCATAACCGCATAATAAATACAAAATACAAACATTCACATGCAATCATTGCAAATACTACAAACGTATAATCCAAGGCTTGTCAAGCCATAAGCTTACGAGTTGAGAAGTGATTAGTTATTCACTTGGAGAACTTTATGCTAGCGGCTTAGTCTATTATTTAATGTTATCTTTATACGTGAAAAGAATAAGTCAACCATACCAAATTTGATCTCTTAAAAAGTACAATAAGCCTAATATTTAAAGATTGTTATTTATATTTCTGATAATCAGCGTATAATAAGAATTGATCAAAATGGGAGCCGATTACTATCCATAGTATTTTGCACTACTATTAATACTAATCGTACTTTCTATAAATAGTAAAGCTGACTACCATGAATCTGCTTTTTAAGAAATATACAATAAACAGGATGTGCGATACGAAAATAAACCTTACCTTTGGAGCAGTAATCACCTAAAACCATTTAACTATGGCACAATACGTAGACATCATGACTGATGCTGGATTTAAGGCTGTCTTCCAAGACAAGCAAGTTACCATCAAGTTCCTTAACGCCGCCCTAGCCGGCGAACGGCAGATCAAGGACATCACCTACCTCGACAAGGAGATCAAGCCAGAGACCGTCGAGAACCGTACCATCATATTCGACCTGCTCTGCGAGGACGTGTCCGGGGCCAAGTTCATCCTAGAGATGCAGAATTGTCCCCAGCACTATTTCTTTAACAGAGGTTTTTATTATCTTTGTCGCATGGTGGCCCGGCAAGGACAAATCGGCAAGCAATGGCAATATCGGTTGCTACCCATCTACGGAGTCTATTTCTTGAATTTCAAGTTGCCGGAGTTCACAGACTTCCGTACGGATGTTGTCCTCGCTAACGAGAGGACGGGAAAGGTGTTCAATGAGATCAAGATGAAGCAGATCTACATATCGTTCCCGTTATTCAGTTTAAGCAAGGAGGAGTGCAAGAGCTCCTTCGAACGTTGGATTTATACATTGAAGAATATGAACCTATTTGAACAATCTCCCTTCAAGGAGGAACAGGAGACCTTCCTTCGCTTACTGGACGTGGCGAACGTCAACTCACTCAGCGAAAAAGAACGTGCGATCTACGAGGAAAACCTAAAGAATTATCGGGATTGGTATGCGACCATCGATTACGCACAAACGGAAGGGATTGAAAAAGGAATGCAGGAAGGAATGCAAAAAGGGATGCAGAAAGGGATCGAGAAAGGGATCGAGAAAGGCCGTCAAGAGGAAAAACTCCAGATAGCCCAAAAGATGAAGGAGCAAGGACTTGACTCCGAACTTATCGCCCAATGCTCCGGACTTTCTGTTGAAGACATTGAGCGACTATAACCCGAATCAACCGATTCAATTCGATCCGGGCCGCTTCCATCCACTATCCGGAGGAAACGGCCCGGATTACTTTCGTACATTCACGATACCTAGAAAGCGTAATTAAAATCCAACGGAATAAAGAAACTGACGATTGTTCCGCTCCCCATCCCCTTCTCCTTGCTTTGGACCGAATATGTGATCTTCTCTTTATTTCTCCTATTCAACAATAGGATCGTACGGTAAAGGACTTTCGTTCCCATCCCCGTACCGTTATGTCCCGCATTCGTAAACAGACGATACCCGGGTCCATTATCCTCTATACGGATATGGATGCCTTTCCCGTCGCGCTCCACGAAAACAGATAATCGCTTCTCGCCCTCGATCGCACACAAGCCATGTTTCACGGCATTCTCTACGGGTATCTGGATCAGCATGGCCGGGAGATAGATTGCGTCCGTGTCAAGGGAGGGATCGAGATTCCATTCCAGACGGAAGTCCGGCCCTAATCCTTGCGCCTGCAAATTCAAGTAAGTCCGGACAAAGCGTAATTCTTCCTCCAACGTGATACTAAGCTTTTCCGTGATCTCCAAACTACTACGTAACAACTCCACCAATCCGGAAAGTTGCGTACGGCGGGAACTTCCTTCTTCCTCCGAGCTAATCTCCCGGTTCAATATATTGAATATAAAATGAGGGGATACACGGTTGCGAATACTCTCCATCTTTAACTTCGTCACCTGATCGATATGGCTTAACCATTGGGCATGCCGTTTACGTTTCATAAAGTAATAAGCCATGCCGCTGACGATCGACAAGATCGCAAAAAGCAAGATCCAAACCCAACGGCTCATTTCCAAGTATTCCATCCGGCCGGCCTGTTGTTTAATAATAGCCTCCCGCTTGAGTAAAGTCGTATCTTGGCTATAACGCATATCGATCTCGGTGACACGCATCTGGGTCCGTTCGCTACGAATATTGTTCTCAATGACGCTATTCTTCGTTTGGTACTCATAGGCACGCCTAAAATCGCCCGTGGTAGCGAAATAATTCTGCAAGTTCTTATTACGGATCGCTACCATCTTGGGATCTATGCCTACCGTATCCGTGTAACTCCTCAACAATTGATAAGCCAGCCCGGAGTTCCCCTCTTTTAAGGCTAGCGAAGCCTTCAAGGTCGTCAAATGGTACAAGGCCGTCTTATTATTATAGGTATGGAAGTACCTAAACCCTTTTTCCAGATAAAAACGAGCGGAATCCAACTGATTCAGACATAGATAGATCTCCCCTAAATTGATCTCGCATACGTTAGTATAGAAATCCATATGAGTAGGACGTACCACCTCACGGGCTTTCAAGAACCAAGGAAGCGCCTTCGCATACTCTTCCTTGTAATAATAGTAATTTCCCCGGCTATTGCAAAAGGTGAATTTCTCGCTCAAGTTACGAGAATCCAGTTCTTTCTCCGCCAAACGGTAAAAGTGATCGGATAAGTCAAAGTCCCTCAATTCCATATACGTCTCGCCCAAACCAAAATAAATAGGAAAGGACATCCGATCCATAATACCCAATGAATCACTCACGAAAAGAGCTTGGCGAAAGTAGCGGGCTCGCTGATCGTAAGCTCCTTTCCGGGTATATATATCCGCTATATTGATATAAATATCCGGGATTTTATGCTCCATCTCACTCTGCCGGATCTCTTGATACGCCTCGGAATAGCAAAGGAGGGCCGAATCCGTTTTATCCAAAAATGAATAATAATTGCCAACCGTATTTTTCAACGTCCCTAAGAGTCCATGTATCTTGGGAGACATCGGTACACGGTCGCAATAATCTATAATTGACCGATGTAAAACAAACCCGGAATCATATACACTATTTGCAAAATAAATCTGGCTTTTAACCGCAAGTAATTTATAATATTTATCGCTATCTTTAGTTAGACTTAAAGCTTCATCCAATGCGGAATGAGCATATCGAGGATTCCGGTAAATCGAATCCATAGCCATATGTTCCAAAGAGTCAATCCGCAGGTTATCAGAAAAAGCAAATGTTTTTTCCGGTAGCTTTCCACAAGAAAACAGAAACACAAAATGAAATAGCAATAATAAAATGGACATAAAAGTCATACACACCCTATATTTCGTCATCATCTTGGCGGTTTTAAAGTTCATATGCAAAAATATTTAAAAATTTAATCTACGCAATTATTTCTCCTAATAAATATCGAAAATCGATTACATTTGTAAATCTAAAATAGAGTACACATGAAAAACTTGATGATTCCTGCGCTGGCGTTATTTTTATCGGCGGCGGCGCAAGCAGACGACAGTCCGTTATGGATGCGTTACTGCGCGATCTCCCCGGACGGGCAGACGATCGCATTTTCTTACCAAGGGGATATCTACACGGTCCCTTCTTCCGGAGGAAAAGCCCGGCAGTTGACAACACATCCGGCGCATGATACCCGTCCGGTCTGGTCGCCCGACGGACAGAGAATAGCCTTCGCCTCCAACCGTAGCGGCAACTTCGATGTATTTCTCATGAACAAGGAGGGAGGGGAACCTAAGCGGCTCACCACCCACTCCACAAACGAATATCCCACTACCTTTAAGGACAACGGACACATCTTGTATCTAGCCAACGTATTGCAAGACGCCAAGGATATCCAATTCCCCGGCACCCGCTTTATGCAAGTCTATGAGATAAGCACGGACGGAGGAAGGCCGGATTTATATTCTTCGTTATACATGGAAAATATAGCCCTCAGCAAAGATGGCAGTAAATTATTATACAATGACTACAAAGGTTACGAGGACCCTTGGCGCAAGCATCATCAATCTTCTATCACCCGTGATATCTGGTTATGTACGCTTGGAAAAGATCGCTCTTTCCAGAAAGTAACCACTTTTGGCGGTGAGGATCGTAATCCTGTATGGGCCGCGGATGGGGCGTCTTTCTATTACCTAAGCGAGGAGAAAGGAAGCTTTAACATCTTCAAGAAGGATTTGGCAGGCAACAGCGAGAAACAAATCACGACGCATACCACCCACCCCGTGCGTTTCCTTACCTCCGATAATTCCGGGACTCTATGCTATAGTTACGACGGCGAGATCTATACCGTTAAGGAAGGCCAGAAACCGGCCAAGGTGAATATCCAGATCGTCGCGGATAAGATCGAGAACGACGTGATCCATCGTCTTCTGACCGATGGAGCTACGGATATCGCCGTCTCCCCGAATGGAAAAGAGGTAGCGTTTATCACTCGTGGCGATGTTTACGTAACTTCTATTGAATACGAGACGACTCGTCAAATCACGAACACGCCGCAACAAGAGCGCAATATAGATTTCAGCCCCGACGGACGTTCATTGGTATATTCCGCCGAACGGGAAGGAACATGGGGAATCTACGAAAGTAAACTTACACGTGACGAAGATAAGCAATTCACGTACGCCCCGGAATTGAAAGAGGAGCCTCTTGTCGTCTCCGGACAAACCTCGTTCCAACCCTTATACTCTCCGGATGGTAACGAGGTGGCTTTCCTTGAGAACCGCACCACCTTACGTGTTATCAACCGAAAGACCAAGCAGGTCCGCACCGTATTGGACGGGAAATACCTCTATTCGTATAGCGATGGAGACCAGCATTTTCAATGGTCGCCAGACAGCAAATGGTTCTTGGTAGATTACATCTCCGTCGGAGGATGGAACAACACGGATATCGCCCTCGTGAAAGCGGACGGTAGCGGCGAGGTAACGAACCTGACGGAAAGCGGTTATTCGGATGGCGACGCGAAATGGGTATTAGACGGTAAGGCCATGATCTGGTCCTCCGACCGTGCCGGTTTCCGCAGCCACGGTAGCTGGGGTGCTGAGCGGGATGTGTACATCATGTTCTTCGACGGTGAGGCTTACGATAAATTCCGCCTCAGTAAAGAAGAACTGGCCTTGGTAGAAGCGGATGAAAACAAAGATAAGGACGAGGATAAGACATCCGATAAAGATTCCGATAAGAAAAAAGAGGATAAGGATAAGCCTGTAGTCCCCTTGAAGTTTGATTTGGAGAACCGCAAGGACCGGATTATTCGCCTGACCGCTAATTCATCCTCATTGGGAGACGCCGTACTCGCCCCGAAAGGAGATAAACTATATTATTGCGCCGCTTTCGAGAAAGGCTTTGATTTATGGGAACACGACTTGAAGGAAAAGTCCACTAAATTACTGCTCAAGAATGTCGGTCGAGGCACTCTATTCGCCGATAAGAAAGTAGAGAACCTCTATCTTACCGCCGGCGGTAAACTGAAAAAGATAGAGTTGAAGGATAGCAAGGAAAAACCGATCGCTTTCAAGGCCGAGTTCGCTTATCGTCCGGCAGAGGAGCGTGCTTATATCTTCCATCACGCTTGGCGTCAAGTCTTGGATAAGTTCTATGATCCGACACTCCGGGGCATGGATTGGAAAGGGTATGAGACCGCTTACGCCCGTTTCCTTCCGCATATCAACAACAATTTTGATTTCCAAGAGATGCTTTCCGAGCTATTGGGCGAGTTGAACGGCTCCCATACGGGCGCTCGTTACAATCCGGGACTAACCGGGCCGGAAACCGCCAGCTTAGGCGCTTTCTTCGATAACGCATACACGGGCGACGGATTGAAGATCGAGGAAATCATCGCCAAGGGCCCGCTGACATTGGCCGACAGCCAGATAAAGAAAGGCTGTATCATCGAGAAGATAGACGGAACACCGATAAAGAAAGACGCCGATTATTATCCACTGCTAAGCGGTAAAGTCGGTAAGAAAGTAATGCTTTCTGTCTATGATCCTACCAGCAAACAGCGTTTCGAGGAACAGGTAAAAGCGATCAGTAACGGAGAGCAATCGAACCTCCTTTATAAAAGATGGATCGAGAATTGCCAAGAAACCGTAGATAAATTATCGAACGGGCAAATCGGGTACGTACATGTAAGAGGTATGAACAGCGAGAGTTTCCGCGAGGTCTATTCCGCCTTATTAGGCCGTTGCCGGAATAAGAAAGCCGTGATCGTGGATACCCGCCATAACGGAGGTGGCTGGTTGCATGATGATCTGGCTACCTTATTGAGCGGCAAGGAGTATCAGCGCTTCGAGCCTCGCGGACAATACATCGGTAGCGATCCTTACAATAAGTGGACCAAACCGTCCTGTGTCTTGATGTGCGAGGATAATTATTCGAACGCTCATGGTTTCCCTTGGGTTTATAAGACCTTAGGTATCGGCAAGCTGATCGGCGCCCCGGTTCCGGGAACCATGACAGCCGTATGGTGGGAAACGCAAATCGATCCGACCTTGGTGTTCGGTATCCCGCAAGTAGGCGTGAAAGATATGCAAGGCAATTATCTGGAAAACCAACAATTGCAACCGGATGTCGAGGTGTACAATACTCCCGAGGCGCAGCTCTCCGGCGAGGACACGCAATTAAAAAGAGCGGTAGAAGTGATGCTGCAAACTGTAAAATAGCTTTTCTAGGCCTCGGAAATGACTTTTCAACCTTGTAAAATGCCTTCCGAGGCCTCAGAAACGACTTTTCAACCTTGTAAAATGCCTTCCGAGGCCTCAGAAACGACTTTTCAACCTTGTAAAATGCCTTCCGAGGCCTCGGAAACGACTTTTCAACCTTGCAAAATGCTTTCCGAGACCTCGGAAATGACTTTTCAACCTTGCAAGGTGGTTTCCGAGATCTCGGAAGCCTCTTTCACTCACATCGAACAGAAGAAAGAAACGAAAAACGGAACTGTGAAGTCCACCAAGATTCCGTGAAAGATAGAGACAAAGACCAAATCCTTTCCACAATAACGGGTGATAATCGGCAATGTCGTATCCATCGTAGTAGCTCCTCCCGCGCAGATCGGAGATAGCCTTCCGAAATATCTAACGAACAACGGAGCGCCCAGCAAGGCGAATATCTCACGGATAATATTAGCGATCAAGGCGATCGTTCCTAACTCCGCCGCCAATTGCGCCCCCAGCGTCGGTTCTTTTAGCTCTGTTATCAAGATGGAGGATAATGAATAATAGGCGAAACCGCTTCCGACCGCCAAACAATCGAACACACTCCATTTGGTAAGAGCAAGGCTGATCAGGGCCGAGAAGCTCAACGTCCCGATAATAGTAGCCAGAGGCACCAATAAGAGTTTCGGCCGTATACTCGATAAAATATCTTTCAGTTTCTTATCGCTTCCTATGCTAATCCCTACTTGAAACATCAAGAGGTAAAGTACATAAACCGTTATATCATTCTCGATAATGACCCCGGGCAGATAACCGCTCCATCCCAGCAAGCACCCCAAGGCAAAGAAGCCCACGACGATCAAACTCCCTTTCATCCCCGGCTCCTTTCCTTAAAAAAGAAATGATAAACTCCCCACGCCGCCAAGACGCTACCCAACGTACCGGCCGAAGCAATCAACAAGGCTTGCCCGCCCAACGTCGTAAGATTATTCACGATAGACTCATTAGCCCCTACCGAAATTCCCAGCAGGAACAAAAGAAGAAGAATCGTATAAGAAATAGGCTTACCGATCTTTTGCAGCAATTCTACTTTACGAAAGAAATACCCGACGGCAATGCCGCAGAACATGATTCCGATTACTGTAAACATCCTTTTGTAGTTTTTGCCGCGAAGTTAACAGAAACTCACAGTACCACAAAGCGGTTACTTCTTCGTTTTCTTGAATTTCACGGGAATCTGCATACCTCCGGCGTCGGCCATTCCCTCTAACTTATTTCCTTTCTGGGTCATAGTTAAGTCTACAGGCGTTCCATCCACATAAAAAGAGCTGGTATAGGTATCTCCTTTCGCCTTGATATCATTTATCTCCAAGGTACTACCTTGTATATTCACTTTAGCGGTCAACTTGCCGTTCTCTTGCTTTATCTGAAAACTTCCATCTTGATATCCATACGGAGCGTCGGGGGCAGAGAAGGACCAATCGCCTACGAGCTTACTGAGATCTGCGGCTTTATCCTGTGCCGAGATCGTGATACAAAACAAAAGGCATAAAAGGGTGGTAAAGGCTTTCTTCATGTTCGTTCCCATAATCTTATGAATTAAATGAGTAATAGATTTAAATAACGTTCCAAATGTAGTGATTAATTTTCGATCTTCCGAGATATGTTCTAATATACGAGCATCAAATTCTTTCCCCAAAGGGGGTAATGCCTCGGCCTCATGAGATACGAACCAAGCCTTATAGGGTAATAAGTCGGGAGGTACCACCGCTGAGGAGAAAAACTGGCGTAATTCCCGCTCTTCCTCCACGGATGTGGCGCATTCCCAATATTTATCCAGCAACTTATTTATTCGTTGATAGTCCATACACGATCCATAAACAGATTACCTTACCGCATACCGCTCCATCCTTTCCTTATTTCCGGAATACGTTTCCCTCAATGCCAGATTACGCGCTACCATCATGCAATAGGAAGGTAAGTTCTCAATGACAATCCAGCTATCCCGGTCTTCCCAAACCTTAAGCAGGGCTTCCTGAACGATCTGCTCAGACTTCTCCACGTCTCCGGTAATCCGGAAAACAACCCGGAAAAGGTTATTCTTCAGCGGCAATATCTTTGTCGTAAATTCGTTTGTTCCCATACTTTTTTATCTATAAGACGAGCCAAGCCCGAAAAAGGTTGCAGATTTTAAAAGGAAATTTCCAATATTCCCCCAAAGCCATTATCTTTGTGACAGATGATTGATAATTCGCTTATTACAAACTAAATCAATAATAACAGTGAAAAGAACGATCTTATTTTTTCAGGCCGCTCTTGCCTGCCTGCTGGTAGGATGCAAGCAAGCGCCGGAGTCGCCGCGACTACAAGATGAGGTGAGGTATGTAGACCCATTCATCGGAACCGGGTTCCATGGACACACATTCCCCGGAGCTACCCGTCCGTACGCGATGGTACAACTAAGCCCGGATACCCATATCTTGGGATGGGACGCGAGCAGCGGTTACCATTATGATGATGACCATATCTACGGGTTCAGCCACACGCATCTTTCTGGTACGGGTATCGGTGATCTGGGTGACGTAGCTTTATTACCTTTCTCCGGTGGAGATTCCATCAAACCAGTAGCTACCTTCAAGAAAGACACTGAGAAAGCGACACCGGGGTATTATGCCGTACGCTTGGATAACTTTGGCATCAACGTGGAATTGACTTCTACGGATCGTGTAGGTTTCCACAAATATACATACGACAATCCCAAAGAACGTCGTGTCCTGCTTGACTTAGGGCATATCCTTCAACCGAACTGGGGACATAAGCTGATCGGTAACCAATATTTACTTGTAAACGACTCCACGGTGGAAGGAACCGTGAAGACACAAGGTTGGGCGCATTTCCATTCTATGTCCTATCGGATTACTTTCTCGGAACCGATCGAGACGGTATACCAATACATCGGGGGGAAATTACGTAAAGACTCCTTGTTCTTACGCCTAAATACGGCAGAAGATTTGAAGTTCCATTACAAATTCGCTGAAAAGGCACAACCGCTTTATGTAAAAGTAGCCTTATCCGTAGTCGATCCGGAAGGCGCCGAGAAGAATCTCGAGGCAGAATTGCCCGGATGGGATTTCGATAAGACCCGTGAGGAATCAACGCATATTTGGAACGAGGCGTTAAACTTGATCCAGATCGAGGCAGATCCGAAAGTCATGGTCAATTTCTATACGGCGCTCTACCATACCATGATCGCCCCCTTCGCTTATCAAGACGTGGACGGGCGTTATTTGGGTATGGACAAGAAAGTGCATACCGCCGAACCGGGTTACGTAAATTATTCCGTATTCTCCTTGTGGGATACGTTCCGTGCGCTTCATCCGTTAATGACAATCATTAATCCGGACTTAGCGACTGATTGGGGTAAGGTACTCGTGCAAGGTTATAAAGAAGGTGGAATATTACCCAAATGGCCTTTAGCCTCTAGTTATACAGGTTGTATGGTAGGATATCCGGCCGTCTCGGTCCTCGCCGACCTTGTAGCGAAAGATTTAGCGGAAGGTGATATGAGCACGTGGGCGGAAGCCGGCGCACGTTCTTCCGTTTACCGTGAGGATCTTGCCGAGAAGTTCAAAGGAACCCGTGAGTTGGATCTGATCACGATGCACCCTTACTATAAGGAGAAATATGGTTTCGTCCCCGCCGACTCTGTTCCCGAATCCGTATCGTGGGGATTGGAGATGGCATACGAGGATTGGTGTATCTCCCAAATCGCCAAGAAGGCAGGTAATATAGAGTTGGCGAATGAGTATGCCAAGAAAGCCGAATACTACAAACGCTATTTAGATCCCGAGACGAAAATGATGCGTCCGGTAATGGGCGACGGTTCTTTCCGTACTCCATTCAACCCTCGCTATTCTTCGCATATGAAAAGCGACTATACCGAAGGGAATGCCTTTCAATGGAGTTTCTTCGCACCACATGATATGGATAACTTCATCGCCGCTATCGGTGGCAAGAAAGAGCTGGAAACACGTTTAGACACCCTGTTCACCACCTCTTCCCAGATTGACGGGGCGGAAGCCTCCGGAGATATTACCGGATTGATCGGCCAATACGCTCATGGAAACGAGCCGAGCCACCATATGGCCTATCTTTATAACTGGACAGATTCTCCATGGAAAGGGCAAGGGTATTTAGATTATATCATGCAGAATTTCTACACGAATGAACCGGATGGTATCATCGGTAATGAGGATTGCGGACAGATGTCTGCTTGGTATGTCATGAGCGCCCTAGGTTTCTATCAGGTAAGTCCGGGTATTCCGGTTTACACATTGGGCCGTCCGATGGTAAATAAGGCTTCTATGCACGTAAAAGGCGGTATTTTCGAGATCGTGGCGACCAACAATAGTCCCGCCAATAAATACGTTAAAGAAGTCAAGCTAAACGGTAAAGTCCTAGAGACTCCTTTCATCAGCCACTCCGATATCATAAATGGAGGTAAGCTTGAGTTTATCATGACCGATCAACCGGTAAAATAAATTCATATAAAGAAACATAAAAACAAAGGGCGAATCAGTACACTGGTTCGCCCTTTATCTTATATTTGCCCTCAAACGATTAAATTGAAAAGCTATGTTACTCACAACAACTAACACGATCGAAGGAAAAGAAATTACCCAGTACTTCGGAATCGTATCCGGTGAAACGATCATCGGAGCGAATGTATTCAAAGATTTCTTCGCAGGCATCCGGGATATTGTCGGAGGACGTGCAGGTTCTTACGAGAGTGTCTTACGCGAAGCGAAAGAAACGGCCTTGAAAGAAATGAGCGATCATGCGGCACGAATGGGCGCAAACGCTGTAATCGCCGTAGATCTAGATTATGAGACCGTAGGAGGAAGCGGAAGCATGCTGATGGTTACCGCCGCCGGGACAGCCGTACGCTACCAATAATCCCCAAAATGAAATACTTTGGAGCCGGATTAAGCGAATCACATAAAGAACTAAACCGCATTATCCGTAAACCGGAATTAATAGAGCAAACCAAGGAGCTCTTTCTTGAGATTCATGGAAAATTACACCTCTCTGTGGTGTCTGGTAATGAGAGAAACGAGGTCGATGAGCTAGTCGGAGATTTAAGAGAGGATGAATATGCCATTATGCCTACAGCGAAAGATGAAACCATCGCTTGGGTATTATGGCACATCAGCAGAATTGAGGATCTGACCATGAATATATTAGTTAACGGGGAAAAGCAGATCTTCAATGAAGACTGGCAAACCCGAATGAATTCCCCTATCAGAGACACAGGAAATGCCTTATCTGATAACCAGATTATTCAGCTAAGCAAAAGTCTACGTATTCAAGAACTCTTAGAATACAGGAATGAAGTAGGACGAAAAAGCAGAGAAATCATCCGAACCTTATCTCCCGATGATATACGTCGCAAAATCCCAACTCAAAGGATAAGCCGGATATTAGAAGAAGGTGGTATCACAAATCATGAAGATTCGATTTGGTTGCTTGATTTCTGGGCTAAAAAAGATATAGCTGGTATTTTATTAATGCCTCCTACCAGACATGTCATGTTACATCTAAATGACTGTTGTAAATGGAAGCTAGCAATAAGAGGCAGACATCATTGAAAATTAAACGGCTGGTGTATATAACAAAAAAAGGAGTCAACCCTTTCGGACTGACTCCTCTCTCTTCCGGCTTTCGCCTTTCTCAAGACGGCGGCTACCTACTCTTCCACT
>NZ_QTMG01000015.1:0-117415 GCF_003635435.1 Parabacteroides sp. AF21-43
GGTGCAAAAGTAGTGCTATAAAACATAACTACCAAACATTTTCAGTATTATTTTTCAAGTTTTTTTTCAAGACTTAACAAGTTATATAATGTACGTGTGATAAAGCCATACTACTCGATTCTCACCCTATTGGAGACATCCTGTTATAGAGACATAGCATGCCGCACTTCTACATGGAGGTATATTATGATTTATTGAGTGGCGATGTGATAATTTTCCATACAATAAGTGCGTGAATGATACAAAAATATAAATCACTGAACATTAACAGTTTAAAAATACGATTATGTTTTACCGGAAAGTCGTACATGTTTATGAGAAAAGTCGTACGTGTTTTCGAAAAAAGTCGTACGTGTTTTTCCGAAGTCACATAATAGAAAATAAGAGTAGATAAAAAATACACAATAAGCATAGCCCAATCTCAGGATCAACATTTCTTTCAATCTTTTTCAGGAAACCGCCAAGACGTAATTATCTATGATAATCAAAAAACGATTTTAATTCTTATCACGAATCGAAACGAAGGTAATTTGCTAGAAAGAATTCAGACAATGAAATTATAAAGCTGAAAAACAAATTTATTCCTTACCTTTAGCACAAATAAAGCAAAAGACCATGATACACGTATTAATAAACACACTCGCAGAGAAAATGAACGAATTTCTTTCCAGCTATTATGAACGGGCAGAAATTATAGTGGAAGCCGGAAGTATTGATGCGACTCCAAATGAGGATCAATCGGATAAAATCATACTTTCTATCGTGAATATAGAGCGAGAGACAGCAATGGGAATCTCTGCCCCCTATAGGAACACAAAAAATAACACATTCCAACAAACATCTCCACCATGGTACTTGAATATATATATTATGGTTGCCGCTGTTTTTTCATCTAAAAGATACTTAGAATCTATACAAATATTATCGGATTCAATCTCCTTCTTACAACAAAATTCCATTCTTAAATTACCAGACCAAGGTACCATAACGCTCGAACCCGTAACAATTAGTATGCAAGAGCTCAGCAATATATGGAGTATATTAGGAGGGCATTATTATCCATCAATCCTATGTAAAGCACGAATCATATCTTTTGACGGAACAGAAATCAAGGATATAAAACAACGAATATCAAGTCAAAAAATAAATTAGAAATAATGTTATCAAACATATAGCATTTAATATCATGCCATATTCTTTTTATCTACTTTTGGAATATTATAACTATAAAACAAACCAATGATGAAATTTGACTTTTTAATTAACATTATATTTAGCCATGAATATTATAATGAATGTATTCCTTCTGAAATCTTCGAGATAGAACCCAGGAGAACGAATAGAGTCGTATTAGGAGGACCTAAATATCCTTTTAGGCAAACGGGTCGAAATCAATATGCACTAATTGGAGATCGAGAAGAGCTTCTTGATCACCTTTCAACCTCCCCGGATGGTCTCAACCTTGAGTTTCAAGCACATTCAAAAGATCCGAATTTTTTACTGTATACACAATCCCTGCTACCGGAAGAGCTAAATGATTCAGATATACAATTAAGTGTTATCGATAACCGACTGAATCGGCTCAATGTGATCATTCATGTTACCAAAGAATTATTAAAAACGAAATGCCCAATACAGAAAGAAATCCATTATCACACAAAAGAAGCCTATTGGGATTTTATCTTGATACCTCGTAATCCAGAAAATGCGTCAATGGATATTTTTATGGAGGATAATGGACCGGAAAATATTAGCTTCAAGAATCCCGAGCAAATCCGTTTCATGGATAAGGACGTTTTTCGTATCAGCACAGAATATCCGATAAAGATTAAGGAAGAGTCTTATTACCAAAGAAGATCAGATATCACGATTTACGAGAAAAGAGAATATGCTAAAAGAATGCTATTAAGGCATGTTCCTGTTCCCTCTTTGGGACGTTTTCTTATAAAGGAATTACAATCTACCGAGAATTCTATTATACAAATTCTTTATATCTAAATCCTTAAAAAAATAACGTATGGCACAAATGAAAACCCCTGGCGTTTATATCATAGAGAAAAACGCTTTTCCTAATTCAGTCGTAGAAGTCGCTACCGCCATCCCTGCCTTTATCGGGCATACCCAATTCGCACGGGACGGTAACAAGGATTTGACCGGTATCCCTTTCCGTATATCTTCTATGGCTGAGTTCCATTCGTTCTTCGGTTTCGCTCCCACCTTGCGATTCGGAATTCGTCCGGAAGATTCCGAGAGTGAGGACACCACCAATGACATAAACGTATTATTCCCCGACGGAAGTTGCCAGCTTACTTTGCCAAAAACGTTCTATGCTTTATATTATAATATGTTGTTGTTCTACGCTAACGGTGGAGGACCGTGCTATATCGTCTCCGTAGGAGATTATGAGCATGACTTTAAAAGCATAGACTTTACAAATGCGCTCTTAGCCTTAAAAAAAGAACAGGAGCCCACGTTGGTCGTCGTTCCGGAAGCCGTATATATGGAGGAAGGCGATTGTTACAAAGTTCAAACTGCCGCTTTGATGCACTGTGGTAACGATATGAAAAATCGCTTTGCCATATTAGATGTTTTCAACGGATACAAAGATGAAAACGGTGCGGTTATCAAAAGTTTCCGAGAAAATATAGGTAGCAATTTCCTTGCGTACTGTGCCTCCTATTATCCATGGATAAATACATCTATCGTCACCGAGAAAGATATCACTTTTTATAATATAGAAAAGGATAGTTTAGAGAAATTGGAGGAACTGATCTTGAACGAATTCTCAAAGAAGTCCGGTGTAACGAATGAGGCTGTCAATGAACTTATGGACAAGTTCAAGCTTTTGCTTACCATGAAAGAGGACGAGGCGGAACGTTTCCATACCTTATTATACCAAGTCAGTTCCGTATACCGCTCCATTTTGAGAGAGATTCGCTTGAGGATCAATTTACTTCCGCCTTCAGCTTCGATGGCCGGTCTTTATACTATGGTAGATAACACCCGGGGAGTATGGAAAGCCCCTGCGAATATTTCCATCAATAACGTAGTCACACCCGCACTCTCGATCACAAATGCCGAGCAAGAAGATCTGAACGTACCGATGAACGGAAAAGCCGTAAACGCAATCCGTAGCTTCCCCGGTGAAGGAATCAAGGTTTGGGGTGCCCGCACGATGGATGGTAACTCGTTAGACTGGCGTTATATTAACGTAAGGCGTACGATGATCTTCCTAGAGGAATCGATCAAGAACGCCGCCCGTGCCTATGTATTCGAACCGAATGTAGCAAATACATGGGTAAATATGCGTAGTATGATAGACGGATTCTTACGGGGCGTATGGAAACGAGGTGGATTAGCAGGAACTTCCCCCGAAGACGCATATAGCATTCATATCGGATTGGGAGACACGATGACTCCCGAGGATATTCTGGAAGGTATCCTCAGGATATCCGTATTCGTGGCTATTACCAGACCTGCGGAATTTATCGAGATCACATTCCAACAACAAATGCAAAAAAGCTGATAATTTAAGAATTAAAACCTATTAAAGAAATACGAATATGGCAGGAGAAGCACAAGATAATGTATGGCCGTTACCCAGTTTTTATTTTAAGGTAGAATTAGGTAGCCTCGGGGAAATCGCTTTTAAAGAGGTATCTGGTCTGGATATGGAAGCCCAAGTAATTGAGTACCGACATGGTAATAGCCCGGTTTTCTCAAATATCAAGATGCCGGGACTGAAGAAGACGAGCAATGTCAGTCTAAAGAAAGGGGTTTTCAAAGCGGATAACAAATTATTTGATTGGTTTAACAAGATAAAAATGAACACAATACAGCGAGAAGATGTAACAATCAGCTTACTGGATGAAGCAGGAAGCCCTACAATGGTTTGGAAATTATCGAACGCATGGCCGACTAAGGTTACCGGTGTCAGCTTAAAATCCGATGGAAACGAGGCTGCCATCGAAACCTTAGATTTAGCGCATGAAGGATTGACCATAGAAAACGCTTAATGCTAAGGTTTGATCATATTGTCCCTCCTCCGGTAGCGTTTTATTTCAACGTGACTTTCGAAGGATTGATCGAGACCTCTTTCCAAGAGGTCTCGGGACTACAACTTGAAATGGAGACGGAAACGATTAAAGAAGGGGGAGAAAACAGTTTCAGCTATCAGGTGCCTACCCGACGAAAGCACGGTAACCTTGTGTTGAAACGTTCTTTAATGCCTTTGCCTCATGTGCTAGAGACATATGTGGTTAAAGTATTGGAAAATAATGGAAGTGCCCAGATCGTTCCCGTCAATTTAACTATATCATTGCTGGATGCCGGGCATTTTCCCCTAAATAATTGGTCTGTGCTCAATGCTTACCCTGTAAAATGGGACATTAGCGCATTGAATTCCCAAAAGAATGAGTTGGTGATTGAAACATTGGAGATGGCTTATACTAATTTGATCCGTATGTCGATAAGAGATACAGAAGATACGAAAAAAGAACAATTTAAGCAATGGCTATAACTATAAAAGAAATCCAAGTGTCCGCAAAAGTGACACAACAGAAAAAGGAACCCGACCTCCCTCTCTCCCGTGATTTGATACAACAAATCAAAGAGGAGATAATTCGTGAGGCCAAGAAAGATTTGTCTAACCTTTTTTCTTGTAGAAAGGAGCGGTAAAACATGAACCAAAAGTTGATCATCGAGGCATATAAATCAATTGAATACAAAGGTGGCGAGAAATTGGGTAATATCACCGTCCAAATCAATCCGGATAGCTATAAGTTAAGCAAATCTACCTCCTATAAGAAAGACGAAAGCATAAAAGAGGATAAGCAACTACCGGAGTATAAACACACCAACCCCTCCACTCTCTCTTTTGATATACACTTCGATGGTACCGGTATTATCCCGACGGGGAAAAAAACCGTGACAGAAAGGATCAAGGATTTGGAGAATATCATTTTTCTACCTAGCGCAGAGATCGATCCACCCAGCCCTTGCTTCCTTAAAGTAATTTGGGGGAGTCTCATTTTCAAGGGGAGATTAACCAGCCTAAATTGGGATTACACCTTATTCTCGCCCAATGGCAATCCTTTACGAGCTAAAGGCTCCTTGTCACTAACAGAGGCGATTAGTAGTAGAGAGACACAAGCAAAAAAGAAAAATCAAAAAGCTGAGGGTAAATTCGTTACTTTTAAACAAGGAGACAGTCTAATCGGGTTATGCGCAAAAGAATATAAAAATTCTGGTTACGCTCCAATGATTGCCTCCATTAATAACCTAATCAGCTTTAGAGATATAAAACCCGGAACTCAATTATGGTTCCCTAAAATATAATGAATATGGATAATTCATTTATAATCAAACTATTCCTAAATGGTAAAGATGTAACGGAGCAATACTCCGTAATCAATGCAAAAATATACAGAGCATGTAATAAGATCGATAAAGCAACGATCTCCATCAGCGCTGATATTATCGACAACAGCCAATTTGAAATACCAGACAACAAAATATTCAATCCGGGTACGGAGCTTAAGTTTCAAGCGGGTCCAACAGATAAGGTCAGCACCTTATTTGAGGGATGCGTTACAACCCATCAGTTAAAAATCAATAGCGAACAACAAACTCTATTTGTTTTAGAATGTAGGGGGTTCGCATATCCTGCAACCTTTGGACGTAAAAATAATGTATATGAAAATAGTAAAGATGATGCCGTTATCAAGAAGATTCTGGGACAATACGGGCTTTCTGCCAAAGTAGATAGTACCGGTATAGAAATTCCACAACTGGTACAATATTATTGTACAGATTGGGATTTTGTACTCACACGAGCACAAAATAACGGATTAGTCGTTATCACTGACGGTAAACAAGTCAAGGTATGTAAACCGAATGTATCTGCCTCCCCGGTCTTAACCATCACCTATGGAGATAATTTAATCGCTTTCGATGGTTCTATATCCGCTTCCGAGCAATACACAGATACAAAAGCCTGCGCTTGGGACGTGAGCCGTCAACAAATTATCAAAGCCACCGCCAGCAAACCTTCTCTCAATGCCCAAGGCGATATCGCCGCAAAGGATCTATCCGGTCTGGCAAATGAAGTGATGCTTTATCAAACCAACGCTCCCATCGGCGACGCTTCTTTACATGCTTGGGCCGATGCGCAAGCTTTATGGAGCGGTCTGGCACGTTTTCAAGGCTCCATCACAATTTACGGGAATGCGTCTATTATTCCGGGCTGTATTATCAAATTAGAAGGATTAAGCAAACATTATAGTGGAAACGCATTTGTTCAATCAGTAGAACATACACTACAAGGAGGCGAATGGAAGACACAAGTCTATATGGGTTTCAATCCGGTAGTCATTACCGAAGAGCCCGATGTAGTGGCTCCCGCAGCTAGTGGTTTCTTGCCCGGCATACGAGGATTACAAATAGGGATCGTTAAAAAGATCGGAGATAATAAAGATTTCGAGAATTTTATATTAGTCGATATACCCTTGTTACAATGTGAGAAGACGGAGATATGGGCTCGGCCGGTCAGTCCGTACGCAAGCAATGGGGTCGGCATGTTATTTCTACCGGAAGTCGATGATGAGGTAGTCCTGCAATTCATCAATGAGGACCCCTGCCACCCTGTGATTATCGGAAGTTTGTACAGTCGCAAACGAAAAACGCCGGTTTCTTTAGATCCAAAAAATAATTTAAAGACAATTGTTACAAAAAACCAGTTGAAAATTACTTTGGACGATGATAAAAAGATTATCACAATAGGGACTCCCGGAGAGAACACGCTCATATTGGATGATGACAAAAAGCAAATTCTGTTATCCGATGCTAATAAGAACAAGGTCTGTATGGATAAAAACGGAATTATGGTAGAATCCGGCAAAGATCTCATATTTAAGGCAAGAGGGAATGTCAAGACAGAAGGAATGGGTATCGAATCCAAGTCTAAGCAAGATACCAAGATAAATGGCTTGAATATCGAGGTTTCCGCACAAATGGGAGTTAAAGTAAAAGGGTCTGCCACCGCCGAAATATCCGCATCCGGCCAAACCGTTGTAAAAGGAGGCGTTGTAATGATTAATTAAATCGAATGATTTATGCAGAACAAAAATAGTTTTTTAGGTAAAGGATGGGCATTCCCCCCAGAATTCAGCCATAATGATAATCCCACCCGCATGTCTAATTATGAAGAAGACATCCGGCAAAGCTTGATCATCCTTCTCTCCACTCGCACAGGGGAGCGAATACATCGTCCGGATTACGGTACGGAACTATATCGTTATCAGTTTGAACAATTAGATCTTACCATGGAGACCATGATTAAAAGCGCTATCGAGAAAGCTGTTCTCTTATACGAGCCTAGAGTCTCGCTTGATCGCATAGAAATTAATAAGGCTTCGATTCAAGATGGCATTCTGATTATCGAACTTTATTATACGATACGTATGAATAATGTCCAACAAGAATTGACCTATCCTATCTATTTTGATTCTAACCGATGAATAAACAATGGAATAAAGATGGATTGACAAGAAAAAAATTGGAGAATGATTTCCGGATACATGAGCCTTTTCAAGTACTCGAGAAAAATCTCTCCAATTTATTGGCTCGTGCCTTTTCGAAATCATCCTTTTTATATCATTACCAATCCTTAGCCATACTCAATGAGATCAAGCAAACAGATACAATCGGGATCGAACAGAGTTTCATTTTGTGGCAAAATGAGAACTCACCGGAAAGTAACAGAGAAATCACCTATCTAAGAAACGCTCTATACCATAAGTTCTCTGATTGGTATCAAAGATTGAATCATCGGATCTTTAGAGATTCCATGTCCGATTTATTTCTGGATATGGAGAAATATAACCAGAGACTTCAGCTAATAACCCTATCCAATCCTAAAACGGTTCGTAGAAGTCTCTACCTATTATTACGTATCCTCCGTAATTTACAAAACAAACGAGAGATTTACATCCAAGAAATCGCTAAAAGCGGAGAGACCGATCCCTCATTAGCTGTTTTAATCGCTTTCTTGAAAAACTATCAATATCTGGTAGATCAGTTCAATAAACGCTGGGAAGCTTATCCGTTATTTTATGTCAACCAAATATTGAAGGAATCTCCCCAAAAAGCGATTATTCCTTCCGCTTGGTTTATCGCCGTGAAGAATAATACCGCACAGCAAGCCCAGTTACCCAAAGGTACAGGTATTATAACACAGGTACCATTTCCTGCGCAAGATATCCAATTTTGTTATCGTACGGACGAAGATTATTCGGTCAATGACATGAAAATAACGAGTATACATTCGTTACTATTGGAAAAAGATCCGAAAAAATATCCAGCGAGCCGATTAGGCTTCGTTACGTCCATCTGGCAAAAACAGTTGAATGACAGGATCGGAAACGTTCCTTCTAAGAAGCCCAATCTGGACTCAGAGCTAATCTTTGAGAACCAATCCTCTATACAAGCTGGACTGATGATCGAATCTCCCATGTTATTACTTCGGGAAGGACATCGGGATATACATATCACATTCGGATTAGAAGAAGACTCCATATCATATTTCAAAGAATTAATCGCTACCACGGAACAATCTTCCCACGAAACCGGGCGTGTATTAAACGACGCTTTCCTATTGGAGTTAAGCACAGAGAAAGGTTGGGCCCCGATATACGCCTACACCTTGACATTCATCAACGAAAACTCCTTTTATCTGAAATTCGTCCTTAATGAGAAATTCGACCCTACAACACCTTGCTCTGAAGCTCATGGTTGCCAAACACGGAACCCAGCGCTCCGTATATTGATGAACACGGATGCTTGGTTATTCCCCTACTCTTGGGTACACCGTATTTTTATTACTAGCTTAAAGATAAAGGTACATGTATCCGGCATGTCATCCTTGAAAATCTATAATCCTCTGGGAGAAGTAGACGCAAGCGTACATTTCCCTTTATTCGGGTTAGAAGCTCAAAAAGGCTCATGGTTCGCATTCGGTAATTATGAGATAGCGATCAAGCCTATCCAATCCATGGGTATTACTTTGCAATGGGCGGATCTACCTTATTCGGAAGGAGGTTTCTATGATTTGTATCAAGCATATAAGACACCTATCGATAATACCACCTTCAAAATTGAATGGGAAAAACTAACAGACCAGAAATGGGTAAAATTACCGGGAAGTACATCTTGTCTTTTCAATACGAAAAACAAGCATACTTCCCCTAGGGGAAAGCTCTCGGAGTACAGCGAGATCGTTTACGACAAACCGTTCAAAAACATTACGGTCTCCACGGAAGAAGAGCAATATCAATATACGAAAACCCAGCAAGGCTTCTTCAGGATTAGACTCACAGATCCGAACGGCGGATTTGGGCAGACGGAGTACCGGATGCTCTTTGCGGATATCATGATAAGAAACAGCCATACCCGTAAACAGACCCCGGTGCCCAAACCTCCTTACAACCCTATGATTGAAAGTATAGGTATCGGTTATAGCGCCGAGGAAGAATACTTTTTCAATGGCGATACCCCAAGAGATAGATGCCGTATCTATCATATCCATCCATTGAGGCAAAAGGAATTACATGAAATCGATCTACGTCATCCGTTCCCAATGGTGGAAGTTCCCACAGAAGATGGGATTATTCTATTCGGTATTGGTAACTCGATCGGTAACGACCAGATCCGTTTATTCTTCGAGATGGCTGCCTTGAAACGGGAAATCGGAAAAGAATATCTTCCTTGCGTACAATGGTCTTTCTTCAACGGCAAGCAATGGGAGTTTATCAAACCGGGTAATTTACTTTCCGATACAACCGGGAATCTGTTGAATACAGGTTTGGTAGACGTCCTGCTTCCCTCACCTATTAGCGAGGAAATGCTAGACATAAATGGAGATTTCTGGCTTTCGGCAAAAGTATCTTGCCACACGCAAAATTGTTCATCCATACGAAATGTCTATCTAAACCCAGTGAAAGCCCGGTTAGAAATCCCCGAAGAAATGGAAGCCCTGATCAGTGAGGAACTCGAAAGCTTCACGGGACTCGTTTCTTTCGAGAAAAGTATGCCGGGACTTACGGATATTTACCAAATCATACCCGCTAAAGGAGGACGTTCGCCGGAAACGCCAGAGGATATGCGGCTCCGGATCACCCAAGAGATGTCCCATCGGAACCGGGCTGTATTGCCTAGGGATTACGAGCAAATAACATTGGCTCAGTTCCCCGAAGTTGAAAAAGTACTTTGCTTGCCCGGAATAGACAGTAAAGCTCAAAACAGGAGCCCGATCGTAACATTGGTCGTGATGCAAAAGGAGAAAGATAAAAAGATCTTGCCTTTATGCGAACATAGGCTACTCATGCGAATCGAAGATTATATAGGTGACAAGACAAGTCCGTTCATTACCGTTGACGCTATCACTCCGGTCTACGAGGAAGTAACCGTTTGCTGTAACCTCCGGATAAAGCCCGGATATCCCGTAGGAGATATACTCCGCCAGACAGAGGCACGCATTAATAATTGTATCGCGCCTTGGCGAGATAAGGAAGAGATCCCGGTATTTGGGCTTTCGTTCTCATCGACAGATCTTTATAACTCCATACGAGAGTGTGAAGCCATCGTGGACATTGATATATTAAGCGTAGCGCATGTCGTATATACGGCAAAAGACCAACAAAAGAGCTATTATCTAAACCGCTACCCGGAAGAGGCAAGGCAAAATTTCAACGTTAGCCCTTCCCAACCTTGGTGCATATTAGTTCCTTCTGATAGGCATTTGCTATATATTGACCAAAAAGACGAACTACTGGAACAACTCGGACTCGGATATTTAGGAGTTGGAAGTAATTTTATTATTAACAAATAAAACAAACCGGATATGCCTCGTACAAACAGAAATACACTAAAAGAATACTTTAAGCGCGGAAGTATGCCCAACCAAAAGCATTTCTACGAATTAATCGATTCCATGGTCAATATTTCCGACGACGGGATCGATAAAAATCCGGATGATGGCTTACGGTTAGCTCCTTCCAAGGAAAACAGTCCCGTCATCAGCTTATTCACGAACATACAAGACAATATTCCAGAGTGGAAAATATACCTAGGTAACAATAGCCAACTCCATATCATACGTCAAGGGCAAGATGAACCGATACTATCGCTTCATCCAAACGGTCGCATCGAGATGAACCAACCCGGTATGGATATACGTATCAACGGCAGTCTTTCCGCAACCCGCTTCGACGGTGCGATACGGGGTAAATTTCCCGCAGATGGCGAATGGCATACCCTGCAAATACCAACGGAAGGATGTCGTGCCTACCGCATCATGGCTGGATGCGGTAAGTTAAAAAGCGGACAATACGCATTAGTGGAAGCCACGGCTATCCATTGTTACGGAAAACATCGAAAAATCCGTACGAATCAATCCTGGTTCGGTTCCTTTTTTAACAAGATCAAATTCCGTTGGTACGGCCCCGGACAAAAATGCAAGTTGCAAATACGTAGCGGACGGGATTATGGAGACAACATCTTTGTTTGTTTCCAGATAACCGATTTATGGAAAGATTACCGGATGGACGCCTCCGACCGGAGAAACACCTTTAATCAAGAATAGCCATGGATGATCTGCCCAACCTGCAAGAGCTAAAAAAGGAGGAATCCATATTCGATAGCCTCCAAAAGAATGCCTTGGAAACAATCCGGGAGCTTTCAGGGCAACTGTGGACAGACCATGCCCCACACGACCCGGGAATCACGACTCTGGACATCTTAAATTACGCCTTAAGCGAATTGGATTACCAAATGAGTTTCCCATTAGAACAATATCTCACCGGATCGGATAATCGTTTCAATCCGGAGGATTACGGCTTGTTCAGTCCTGAACGGGTTTCCGGGATGGCCCCTGTGACACCCAAAGATTACCGAGACCATTTTTTAGATCAATTAGATAACACTGACTTCTTAGTTAACTTATCGGACATACAAATCCATCCCTATAGATCCAATGATCAGATCTGTCACGGATGGTTCGACATATTTATAGAACTCTCGTCCTTTATCTCAGAAGATCAACACAAACAGGAAGAAAAGAAAATCAAGGAAAAGATTAAGAAACTATATCACGCAAACCGGAATTTAGGTGAACACCTACACGCAATCCATTTCGTAAGAAGGAAACCTTTATTACTCATTGGAAATATCGATATAGACGGTAGCATCTCTCCGGAAAAAACCTTGATCGCCATTTATACGGAGGCGATTCAATTATTCGCACCGGGAAGTCATTATACAGGTAGCGCACTTCCCATATACAAGCTTTTCAAAGGGATCAAGCAGATACAAGGGGTTCTATCGATACACTCTTTGGAATTTCAAGGTTTTGAAGAGGGTGAATACGCCTATACATTGGCATTATCTTCCCCTGAGCAAATCAAGATACGACTTTACCAAAACCAACAAGCGGTAGAGATTAATGCCACAAAAGTATTGAATCGTTTGCATTCGCGGAATAATATCAACCATGCAATACGAGAACAGAAAAAACAAGCCAAATCGATCCTCATGGACAGTCGCCATATCCATCTGAATGATTATAGCGTCACAAATGATTTCCCGATTTGCTACAAGGACTCGTTTACCGATTCATTCAAGGCATATCTTTCTATATTCGACCATCTCTTTTCGGAGGGACATGAAGAAATGAATCACCTAAAAGATTGGATGGCCTTAAATATGGAAACACCCGGTTCCGCTTCTATGGAACAAAACAAAGATCTGCTATTGGATACGTTGGATAAAATCTACGGAGAAAATAGCAACCTGCCTTTTCTCCGCTACTCCCATAAAGAGATAAACCGTCAACGAAGAGTCCGGTTCCTGCGACAACTACCGGAACTTATCCGGGACCGGTATCTGGGCTGTAATCTATTCGACGCAGACTCCCTTTCCGGATTGGAAAGATATCTCTATTCCATACTCGGATGGGAAGATGCGGAAGAGCAAATTTTCATTCTGGAAAACATACTCCTGCATTCACCGGAGGCGACTGATCATCCAGTCCCCTCCCGGGAATTTACCTTAACGGCAATCCTCTCGCAAACAGAACGTACGCAGCAACGGCCGGATTTTCAGCTTCGTCTTGAAGAATTCTTGCGAGAGAAGATACCGGCACATCTACGATTCACGGTTCATTGGCTTCCTCCGAAAGAGCTAGCCCTATTTGTCAAGGACTATAAGGCATGGAGAAAAGCTTGGGCCGATAATGACGACAAAGAGATTGGCCGCACTGGAGAAGTCTTAAAGAATAATCTGATACGAATAAATATCGAACTTTAAATTTACCCTTATGTCAACCAGATATCGAACTACCTACCACGGCATTTTATTGGGCTTATTGCTTCATGTAATCATGGCACAAGCCGTTAACGCCCAAAGAAGTCTCTCGGAGCGATTGGATTATTTCCGGAGTTTAGGAGAGCGGAACGAGTTAGAACTGGAAGAGATTCGTACCCCGATCGTCTCTTACCAGACTCTTATGGACTCGATCACCCAGCGTATCTTAACGGAACAATGCGGTTATATCGTTTATCCCGCTGAATTGGGGAATGCTTTCACTTTCGTAACAAACCCGGACGCAAACCAAGCGATCTCACGTTTGGGTTATTTACAGTCCCCAAGTTCTTTATTACCCGATCATGTAGAGCAATGCGCATATACACCTTGGCTGTTCGGAAACGAGTTATTAACCGCATCCAAGAATAAAGCCAATGCGGATCCTCTCTGCCGCTTCTTCGATGAAAAGCTTGGCCCAGTCAAAGTAACGCAAGCTTTGTGGTATTATTTCAATAAAAGAGAACCGGAAAAGATCTTGCCTCCCCCTACCGTCGAGAATATGTATTTCTTCAAAGGTAAAACCGGAGATCTGGATAATATGCAATCGTTGCTCAACTCCGATAAACAAGGCTATATCATTTGTCCCGTATGGACAGAAGATGTTACAGGTGTTCTGGACAACCCGGACGAGAATCCTTCTATCAGAGGAAGCGGAACGATTGAGTTTTTCATCAAGGAAGCTCCCCTTTCCATCGCCCTCAACATCACGCCTTGGGAAGAAGACGCCATTGGATACCGAGAAACCGATTTCATCCCATTCGTTTACGACACCACTTACACGCAAGCCGTAAAGAACTGGTTGCTATCCGTGCGTGAGCTGCGTCCCTCCACGATTCGTACGTTCTTCTGTTATTTCGATAAACGTAGCAAAGAAGAGATCGCCGCACAAAAGAAAAAGGGAAATTGCAGTATTCCCGTATTCAAGGTAGATGGCGCATCATCAGAAACCAAACGCCTATCCGAACGCCTAAGTCAATACAACCAACGAGCTTTTCCCATCGTGCCGTATTGGTTGCAATCCGTATACGAGCAATTACCGGCAGACCTTATCCGGAAATTCAGCCGGATGGAATATCTAGGGTATGTAGTGGATACAGAAAGCGGGCAACCTAGCCAAGTAAGCGACTGGCAACAACAGGAGTGCTTGATAGATATGCCCGTTTATTCGGATACACCCGTCGATTTACTAGTCCTATTCCGAAACTCAAAAGCGACGAATGATTTCTTAAGATCGAAAGAATCCCAGATGGCTCTTTTAAATAACTTATTCACAAAGGGTACCGGTACGATCAACCGAAACCCGTCTCTCCGGAAACTCAACGGATTGACTCTTTACTTCCCTGATTTCGATTTTAAACTGGAGAACCGGAGAGAACTTGTACAATTCGTGAAGTCCACTAGTTTCGTAATCGATTCCTTTTGCGTGGATGGTAATAAAATATATAAAAACTACGATCTAAATGTCATATTCCCTATCAAGGAGAAAAAGCATATCGGTTATCTATCCATTCTATTGAAATACCAATTGGTAGACCGCCTTTGTTTCGTCGATTACGATGAAATGGGCGTTCCCGTAACTACTTGCGAAAATCGAGAGAATAAGCAAGAACCAGTACTCAAGATGGTCATGTATGAGGAAGAATGCGAGGTATCCTTACTAGATAATCTTTTCAACTCTTTATTCTATTTGCTAAATCCTTTTCCGCAAGGCGAGCAACTCACCTGTTGCTCCGATGATCTGGCGCAACTGGCAAATACGGAATTCTCCAACCCGATGCTTATTTATTTCGTATTGGGTGATATATTCCTATTTCTCATACTATTAATCCTAATCACCCTGTATATGACATCCAGTAAGTTCTACATGTTGGCACAACATTATAAGCGATATGTCTTGCCTCTATTACTGGTATTCATATCCGAGATCGTATTGGTATTATACCTAATCACCAATATCGTATCCTCGCGGGAAACTTTCGACATATGGACCCAAATGATACTGTTGGCGCTCCCACTCTTCTTTTTTCTCTTAATCATCGTACCGATCGGGCACCGGGAAAGAGAGCCGTTGCCTTAAATCACCACCGGCCCTCTTTATTCAATTCCCGGCGGATCGCCATAGATAAGATATCGGAATCTAGCCGGGGAGTGTCTTGCTTTAGCAACCGAAGGGCACAACGCCGGATCACATTCGAGATGGAGCCACCCGATAACTCATAAGTAGCTGCCATACGGATCATTTTGTCCGCATCCGCAGGTAGCCAAGAAGAGGGAAGCATTCTACGCCATAATTCCTCACGTAAGTCTTGATCCGGCATCGGGAAATAGATAATAGACTGGAAACGACGGGAGAAAGCTTCATCAATATTACTCTTTAAGTTTGTGGCTAAAACAACGGTTCCCGGGAAATCCTCGATCCGTTGCAGCAAATAAGCGATCTCTTGATTCGAATGGCGATCATTAGAAGTGTTCGTCGAGGTTCGTTTACCGAATAAGGCATCCGCCTCATCGAAAAAGAGAATCCAATTTCGGTTTTCCGCTTGGTCGAATACATTCGCAAGGTTCTTTTCAGTCTCGCCGATATATTTGGAGACAATCATGGAAAGATCGATACGATATACATCCATCCCGTTCTTCTTGCCGATCAAGGTTGCGCAAAGCGTCTTACCCGTTCCCGGCGGGCCATAAAACAAAGTGCGGTAACCGGCCTTCAAAAAACGACTCAATCCCCAGTCCGAAAGGATGACCCGATGCCCCGTAATCCAATTATTTATCTCCTCCAACTCCTCACGCACATAATAAGGCAATACGGCATCTTCCCAATTCAAAGCCGTACTAATCCGTTTGGCCGGAAAACCCATATTATAGTCCGGCTTATATTCTCCCTCAAAAGATAAACGGTACAAGAAATCCTCCGATATACGCAGTTGTCCGCTCAAGAACGGTTCACCATTCCCGGCTCCTTCCAAGCCAACGACGTGATACATATGGAACCAATGCTCCTCACGAAATAGACGAACCACTTCCAGACGGCGTTCCACACGATCGCCCGCCAACAGGAAAACGGCCGTCTCGCCCGTTGGCAAGAATCCTCCGTGCGATAGTCCTTTCCAACCGCCAAATTCCGTATAAGGACGGTCAAAATTCTTATTATGCACAAAAAAAATATCCAACATCTGCGGAGAAAGATGAGGCATTAAGGCCAACATCAACACCATCCACTCGTCGAAAGTAGGATCGACCTGTTCCGGCAACAACGCCTTCCAAAGCGGTCCTGCCTTCGGGAGTGGGATATCATAGACGGAAGATAAATCGCACTCCTGCCGGAAATACAAACGAATGGAGACATCCAATACCCGCTGGAACCAATCGATCCACTCGTTCATAAGACAGAAGCAGCTTTAGCACCCATCACATCCGCCTCGTGTTCCAAGGATAAATCATCGTTAACGGCCATTCCACCTACCTCGGTAGTAGGCTGTACACGTCCCTCGGCTTGCTGGATGACGTGTGTCAACTCATGTCCCAATAGCTGCTGTCCGGCAGACGTATCCGGTTTGAATTGTCCCGGGGCGAAATGGATATCCGTACCTTGCGTATATGCCAAAGCCCCAACCTCCGGCGCTTTCGATGAATCCGGGTGTACACGTACCGAGGAGAAATCCGTCCCGAAGGAAGACTCCATGCCTTGGATTACATGATCCGGAATCCCTGTCTGGTTCTTAGTTTGCCGTTGGGCCACAAATTTTCCTTGAAGAAGCTCATCCTCATCTTCCACATCCCGCTGAACGGCGAACTTACCTTGCAGCAAATCATCCTCATCCATTGCGTCACGTTGCATAGTTTCCACCATTTTAGCCTGCAAGGCAGATTGTACCCGGTTATCTTCCATCAATTGTGTTGATTCACCTTTACGGTTTTGAAAGACCCGCGAAGGTCCTTCTTGAATCTGTATCCGATCCGCATTCATAATGTTATCTTTTAATGTTATTTACCGCCACTTTACTCTAAGTATTTTTTCCATCCATGGAGTTTTAATGAACCTGAAGTTCCAAGCAATCGAATCTAATAAGACGTCAAAAGCTCTCTCCTCGACCGTTAGCGTCCAATTATTCTTCTCCATCTTTAACACTCCCTTTCTCCGGATAAAAGTACTTTGAAGACCTTCCCAGCTCGTATTCCTCATCTTATCCCAATTCATAAGTACCGCTTTCTTCAATTGCTCTATCATCTCTAATTCATTCTCAGTTAAATCACACGAGCGAGGAAGCGGTTCCGGACTATCATAGCCCGTCAAGACTTTGTTTAAGAATAATTCTGGCTCCGGGATTTCCTTCTCATCCGTTACAAAACGTTGAGACGCAAAAATGGCCTTCACTTGGCATTCTCTCGATTTAAAGCCACGTCTGTCATCACTCAAGTAGCCTAACCTATGAAAAAGTATTGGCAGATAGACGGCTATGATCGTCAAGCCCGCATTGTTAATAGACACGCCATGATCTTCTAACTGGCCATTCAAAACATCCATATCCATATTATTTTTAAGTTGATATATAAAAACTGACAATTCAGATAAATTAGTTGTATGTCGACATATAAAAGTCTCTATCTTATGTAATTCCTCCTCTGACACAGACTCCCTCAAATGCTGCCAAAAGAGGAACAACAATCCATCTTTGGAGTAATTCCGGTAAACGTTGCCGGAAAGAGCCTGTAACCACCCCAACCAAACGTTCTCTTCCAACCCGAAGTTATTGAGACGAAACAAGCGGATTACCTCCTCGACAAGCAAACGCAAAGCGGGAGTCGCCCCTGTATATAATTCCTCCAATAATTCCATCTTTTGAGAATTGAACGGATAGATAGCGGGAGAAATCGTACGGATGGGAAGCTCGGGCACTTTCCCCTGTTTCATACCCAGTAAAGCTTCCATAGTACGTGCGAACGCATCCATATCCTCCAACATACACTCATGTAATAATAAGCGCAACCGAGCGGCATCCCCAAAAGTACGGTTCTCTTTTACATTCGTAAGATATTGGATCAAGGATACTTGATTCGGAAAAGCCAGACCGTATTCACGGATGACAAACAGTAATAAGGAAGCGAAGATACGAGCGGCCTCTATCGGCTCTTCAACCCTTATTCCGGATGAAGGAATATCCTTCAATTGCCGTAATTGGTTCAGTAAGATTTTCGGGTTCGTCTTCTCCAAACCACTCACGTACTCGAATAGATCGCCCAGCGGTTCATCGGAACGGCCTGTGATTATAAATTGTCCCAACCGATACGCTTTCCTCTCCTCATTCAACCAAACAGAGAATAAAAGCTCGGGAGATTCCTTATCCATATCCTCGTACAGCAGGTCTATTATCTCACGTAACTCTTCCGGAACCCACGGATATTCCCCATGTGTTCCCTCATGAAAATAGGAGATCAACTCCCGCACCGTGATATTATAATGAGCAGAGAACTGTCCCAACACCGAACGTACGAATTGTTTCCGGCTAAAAGCGGTTAATGGCCCGCTAAACAGTACCAGAAAAATAAACTCCCATTTCAACAGCCGGAACTCGCCGCCCACCCTTCCTTCCAAACGCCCTTGCTCTTTCCCCTTATCCAGCGTCTGCGCATACCGGATAATGAAATGGCTTTCCACCGGAACGATTTGCCTAACCACCGAATAGATTTGCTCCTCGCGCAAGGAACGGATAAAGCGACGGCACAAACCGGAATTAGACAACCGATCTTTCAAATCTTCCGGGTAATAAACGGATATATCGGAGGGAGAATCATCGAGAGCATTCAAGTACAAAGCAATGATCAATTCCCGAACGGCTGGATAAGCCGTTAGCAGCCCACTTGCCAAGGTACGGTAAAAATATCCCAACAACTCCATTACCGTCAGATTGTAATGCGCCGCCAATTCCTTTAACACGGAGAAGGCGAACTGATGGCGGGAAAATACGCTCCCCCCCCTACCGAGAATAACCTCGAAGATAAACACCCATTTCAGTATCCTGAAATCATTCCCGGCTTTCCCTTCGAGCATACCCAATTCCTTCTCCTTATCCAACGCTCTCGCATAGTCGATGACAAACGGACTCTCCGCAGGGATCACCTGTTCCACGATCTGGTAAATCTGTTCCTCATTATACCCGGATAAGAAAGTCAAGCTCTTCTCCCGCCGCACGAGCAAAGCCTTCAATTCTTCCAGAGAAAAAAGAGAGAGATTTTTAGTGAATTCCTTTTCCGATAATGTCTCTAGCCGGATATCCTTCAAGAGCGACAATAACTCGGGCATGAACAAGCGGGTAGAGGCGAACTTATCTAAATCATACGTCAGCATCCCCAGTAAATCCACAAAAGAAATGGAATAATAGCCGGATAATTCCCGCAGCGTGTACGTCACCATTTGTTTCCGGTTGAAATAGCCTTGATCCTGAGATAATAAATATCCCCATAGGATTATCCAGATAGCGTTTCTGTAATCATTCTTCCCTATCTCCGGACGCTTTATCTCGGGATAAGAGTCTTGCAAGAAACGGGCATAAGCGTTTATAAACGAGCTTTCCGAGGGTGCCACCACATGTACCAAACGTTCTTGATAGATATCATCCAATTGAAAGACCAGACGTTTACGAATGGTAAGCGCCTTTCCCTTCTCACGCAGGAAATGACTTAATTCTATCGGGGATATTCGTACTAATTTATCTAGAAGTTCCGGTAAGGTGAGCCTCTCCTCTTCCAGCCAAGGCCAATATCCGTGCGACATATAATAGGTAAATACTTCCAGCCAAGATTGCTTGATGGGAACAACAGCGATTCGGTCGGGATGCTCTTCCTTACTTCGCAAATAAGAAGCGAAAGTCTCGTCCAGTCTCTCCGCCAGTCTACGGGGGAATTGCTCATAGAATTCATCTTCTTCTAGCCCACCTAGATCCAAGTCTAAACTCTCGATCCGGATCAACTCATCTTCCGTATCATAACGGCTTAAAATCTCATCCACGATCCCTTCTAAAGAGGTTCGGTTAAAGGTATCCCAACGACCATATAAATCATGAACGAAAGGTTCCCGATCCGCAACTAAATCTAGTTTTAAGGTGCCTATTGTTATCATATGGTTTGCAGGGTATTTCAGTCTTTATTAGATGCATGCAATATCTATATTATTCTTCGATTAAACAAGTATTATCCAGATTCTTTTCCACAAAAACATATAAAAGTTGATTGTGCCAGAATAAAACTTATGCGTACCTATAGGTAAGCCTGATCGGTACCTATTCTATTCTTAAATTATCGCCACTGATTTTACAATCAGCGGCGGCATTTGTATATTCAGCGGCTGTGAATATAAATTCAGCGCCGCCAAATTAAGAAATAGAGCTTATTCGACAAAGAATATATAGGCTCTTGGAGAAGTATTTCCTAGGGAGAGAAGCGTTTTTCCTCCAACAGAGAGAGATATCAAAGATATTTACGTAATTCTGGAAAACTTTCGTTAGTGCCTTATACAAAGGACTTTGGGAGAATTACCCATTTTTGAGGTAATGACTTGGCAACTGTGCAATCTGCTGCGTTCTACCTTGAATTGCTTACAAGGAACTCTTATTTTGTTGCAAAGATACGAATTTTACTTATATATAAAAAGCACTGTACTATTTATTATGTCCCTTAGATAGTACAGCACTTGAATATTTGTCTAATTTCTTTTGATATAGAAAAAATGTTTTAAAGGCTATTCTTTGTGATAAGAAACCATATCTCCCTTATCATTTCGATACATCTCTATATAATCCAAACAACTTGGCTTTAATGCGCCATTAAAGTGGAAAACAAATGTTCTTCTTCCATCATTTGATTCACAACGTAGAGTTGATTCATCTTGTTTTGTTACACGTCCTACAACAAGAGGATTGTATGGTGGTATCATAAATTCAAACGTGCCCTTGCTAAATTTGTAGTAGATGTCTCGTTGGGTTGGACTATCTATAGTTTTTTCTCCATTTCTCCATAAACAGTTTCTTGGTGAACTAAAGTGATTATAATCTTGCCCTGAACCGATTTTATGTGCTCTTATAAAATAGCTCTTCACATAACTACCATAATCAGAACACATTTGAATATTCATTTTATAACCATTAATACCATAATCCCGTTCTTCTACTCCATAGTGTCCTTCTCCATATTTTACCATGTATGAAAACACCTTATCAGCAACATTGAAGTTTCTTGATGGGATCTTATCAATAAGACCTTCCGAGAAGTAATCTAATTCAAAGTCAATCTGATAAGAACCTTTCAGATAAAGATATGCTGCAAGATAAATAGCTTCTGCTTCAAGGTCTTTTGTATTAAGAGGCATGTGTTTTTTCAGGTCTGTTACACTTTCCTTTACATATTGTTCTATAGGGTCCATAGATGGAGCTTCTGATTGCAGAACTGACTTTATCGTAGATTCAGACTTACAATTGTTTACACTTGAAGATGATTGTGAACTCACATTTTTATCTTCCTTTTTACCGAATAAAAATTCAAAAAAATCCATGTTATTTGTATGATTTAAAGTTTAACACTCTTTTTCTTGTTTCTTTGTAATTGTACCTACATTCATATTGTAATATCTTAAATAAAGATTCAATATTACGACTTGTTAATTTGCCATCCTCCGCACAGATTCCTGTATAAAACAACAAAGCTATTGATTTTGCCTGCTCGTGTTTTGCTGATACAATTTCATTATATGTTTTTTCTTCAATATCAACATATCCTCCCGTATCATTAGGTTTAATAGATGCGTGTTGATAATAGGTAAGTGATTTCATATTATACTTCCATCCCGAAGATATTGATATTTGGGTTGCTAATTCATTACAATAATGCGCATAGTACATATCAGAAATGTACAACAAGTCAGGATTGATATTTATTGGAATTATATACCTTGCCATAGAATCCATAGCAATAGATGCCCTATTTACATAAGCTTCCTGTTGAAAGATTTCATCATTTGTTGTACAGGCTAATTTTGTCAAATATAGATAATCATATGAATAAATCTTTCTATATAGTTCCATATGGTTTTTAGGGCACATCAATAGTAATAATCTAAAAGTATTTGCTGCCCCAGCTAATCCATAATCACTATTCCAATATCGATTCGGGAACATTGCAAGTTGATTTATACTTCGATAAAGATAATTTAGCCCTTCTTCGAACTTTTGCCCATACATATACATACCTGCTATATCAGCAAGTATATATGGATGCTCTGTATCTTTAAATTCAAATATGATAGAATTTAATACAAAAGTAGGAATTTCATATAATGCTAATGAAATTCCCCTTGTACGCCAAGGAGAATTTAAATCTTTGAATTTAGGCTTGTCATTTTGTGCATTTTGAACTTTGAGGACATAATTATCCACAAACGAATCATCTATGCACAAACTTCTATCAATCATAGTAATTTCAGACATTTCATAATTCTTACATTTATTGTGTAGATACAGTCCCAACTCTTTAAGTAAAGATATGATATACTCATTGTGTATTTTATTCACATAAAAATCAAACATCATAGGAAAGAGCCAATTGCCCTTTTTCTCTTGAAAACAAATGGGATGTTCATGTGCAAATTGACTGAACGATTTTGGGTCAGCAGACTCAATTTTCTCAAGGAGAGTTTTGATGTAATAATTATCTTCCATACAAAAAACTTAATTATCAATGTTATGATAGATTTTCTCCCTGTAATGTTATCAACCGCTTCTTAACAGTCCCGTTCTTACAGGATTTTACTATAGAAATTATGACTTCATCCATACGTGGCACTTCCAATTTTCTGTATTCATTTGTATCATCACAGAAAACCACAAGATACATCTTTTCGATAATTATGTCATAATTTCTTTCGAGAATATAGCGATATAGGTTCTGTTGAATACAATAATGCCAATATGGCGTATCCTCAATTTGATTGAGTTCACCTAACCCTTTCTCGCCATAGTTGTTTACCGCAATCGGTTTACCCCAAAAATCGACAATGCGATGACTACGTTTCCAATCATATATGTCAAAAACATCTCCACGTTTATGTATCATATCTATTGTACCAGCAATTTTTAGTTCGTCATCATATATAGCCCATTCTGTTCTAAACGGTTTAAATTTGTGGTTTTCGAGAAACTCTATGAATTGCATATATTCAAGTTCAAGAGAAATTTGTTCTTCTATGTGAACATATTTTCCGTCATATTTGAAAGAGAATTCTTGTTGATATGGAAGTCCCTTATAATAGTTTTCTATTTGTTGGTGCATAAAAGTTCCGACATCACGTGAACACGCACCTTTTGAATCCCATTCTTCAAGAATCTGTCCTTGTGATATATTTCGTTGATTAGCTTTATATTCTGACCAATAGTATGAATCAAATGGCTTAAAGAAACAAGATATCACACTGCTGACAGGAATAAATTGTTCCTGTCCATCATATAGATAAATATGTTCTTGTGGATAGAATTGAATATGAACGTCTTTTTCGCAAAAAACAGGTTCTCCTATTTTATAGTTTACTTTTCTATTTGAAGAAAACACCAATGGTTTCATTCTCTTGGCACAAACCCTTTCTTTTTCCGTTTGTGTTATGTCTGCAATTTCAAGTTTCTCATTGTCAACAATACCAAATTCATGGTTCAAGTATTTCTCGCGAGTATTTTCACTTGCCATAACTTTGGCTTCGATTTCTGTCCATCGTTCAATTTCCTTTGGAGTAGAACATGAGAGAAAATCGATTGGTAAAACCATAGAGGGTTGTATATAATGAAGAACTTGTGCTATAAAAGCCGCACATCCCTTAGGATTGGAAAAAACTTGATATTCAGTAAAACGAATAACAATCCATCCGATATTATTCAGAAGTGCATCACGAAAATCATCTCCACATCCTATATAATGTATAGGTTTTCGTGTAAATGCAGCATATGGTTCGTCTATTTCAATGTCTATTCTTATAGATGGGTGCTTTTTGCATATAATCGCTATATCTGGTTCAAAAGGCCTGTTATCTTCTACAGGAAGTATATTGCAATCACCGAGTATAAGTAAATCACATCCCCTGAAAGTATCTTGTAGATAATTTTGGAATTTAGCTTCACTGAACCCTCTTCTTGCTATAGCTTTTCTTCTGTATGGAAAAACAATACAGCCATCTTCAGGATATTTAGTTACTGGATATTTCCAGTTACTCTTATCTTGGACAACTGATGGCATCAAATAATCAACATATTGAACATCAAAATCATCAACCACTCCAACAGCATAATCACTTTCTATTTTTTTCTCTGTTTTGCAAATGACATCTATCAATTCTTTATCTACGCTTTTAGACAAAGCAAAATCTTTAACCTTCTTGACTTTTTCTTTTGCCGTCTCAATATCAGCAGACTTTAATGCATTAGAAATAGAATTGATTTCATCTTTTATTTGTTTTTGTTGCTGCACTTCTATGTTCTTTTTATCAATGAGTTTTTGCATCTCTTCCCGAGAAAACTCTTTCATTAAAGAAATATAAACAATACAGGGCTTTTGATGCTTAAATTTCTGTATTACAGATTCGCATCTTTTTACAAACAAGTCTTGTGTTGTTACTCCATCAATAATAACAACATAGTTTGAAGATAATTCATCTATATGATGGAGAGCACATGATTGAAATCCAAGTACAGCCAAATCAAGAGTTAAAAACTGAACTTGAAGATTTTCATCGAATTCAGCCCCATATGCGATTACTTGCACAGGGACACCCAATGATTTTATAAAGTTACTAATCTCTATGTTGATATAAGAAGGGGTATTTATTTTTCCCTCCTTATATTTATCTATATTAATGTTATTCTCTTGCGTCTGTTTAAAATGAGTGTAATCTAAATCGGTTGCAGTGCAAAAACTTGAAAAAAAGAATTGCCATATGCGATATTCTCCTTGTATGATATTTCCTTTATAGTCGGTTTTTTGAAAATTCATGTTATAAAAATAGCAACCAGAATGTGGCGTTGTAGATTTTTTGCTACGACATAACTTACTAAAAGCTATTTGTGCCTTTTCCCATTCTTCGGTACTTAAAAACTCTTTTTGCCGCCTATCGAAATCTATTATTTCCGTAATATTACTTATTATTATTGATTTGTTTGCAGAAGGATGTTCTTTTTGCCAACAAGTAAGTCCATCTGAATAGTTGGCTTTAATCATATTATATTCAGTTGATACCTGCTTTTCTCGTTGTATTCTTTCCAATTCGAGCTTTTCTCTCTTTTCCCATTCAACTTTAGGGAATGAGAGGAATTTATTTATATCTTGTTTTGTAAGATTGTTTTCAGACTGGAATATTCGTAATTCTTTTCGAAAGAAAGAGTATGCATTAGGATATATATCTTTTTGATGCTTAAATTTCTTTATTAAACGCTTGGTTGATAAATTTGATATAAATATAAAAGCTATAAGAATGGCTATTAAAATTCCTATAATTATGCATACGACTTTAAAACCTTGAGTAAGTCCCCAAGTTATAAGTGCTAGTAGGGCATATCCAATACAACCCCATTTTTTTTCTGAATCCATAATTCTTACTTATAAATATATAAAGCGTGAACTGCACAGCCACGTCTTTATTTGGAGGTCGTAGGAAACCTTGCATACAGATGTAGTAATAGCAGCCCACGCTATAGCGTGAGAACCACTATGCCATCTGAGTATGCAATTTGAAAATTTCCTACGTTTCCAAATACTTGATGCGCATAACGCTTCTTTCTTATCTAATATGTTTTGGAAAGAGTTACCTCAATCCGATACAAAGGTAAGAAAAATCCGTGATCTGCCATTCAAACATCACGGATTTTTTTGATTTACAGTTTCATACTCCTATTCTGTCTTGGTTTCGGTATTCCGATAGCTTCTCTAAACTCATTCATTTTCTTTCTGAACCAGTTCACGTGTGAAACCCCGTCTATCTTGAAATCGAATCTACCGTTTTCGTCCTGTCTGATGGAACAGACGGAGTGTCGGGTATCAAAACTTCGGTTAAATTCGGAAGAATAGAGTTCGCCTTTTATCCCGACCTCCTTGAACTCGCACAGTCTTCTGATTATTCCGTCATTGAACCCCAATCGGTCACGCAGGAAGTTTATTACAGGCATCAGCTTCTCCACATACGGGAAATAGCGTCTGACAAAATCCGTAAACTCCGACAGCTTGCGGTGCTGTTGCTCGTAAGCGTTTCTTATCTCCTGTATCTGTTCGGCTTGTTGCCGTTCCCGTTGTCGGGCTTCGTCTTCAAGTTCAAGGATGCGGTCTTGCAAGTCCTCGTTCCTGCGTTCCAACGATTTCATTCTTCCACTTCCGAAAAGAGAACCCACACTGCTTGCAAGGGCGGTTGCCGTATCGGTGGCTGCGCTTTTGAGCTTGTCGGTGCGGATTTCCGCTTTTACCTGTTTCAGTTCCTCCTGCGCCTCGGCTTTCTTCTCCTGTAACAGTCTGGTTTCGGTTTCAAGGGTTTCATTTTTCTTTTTCAAGTCCCGATAATACTGCATGGTGGTAGTGTGCCGTGCTTCCGAGCCCCGTACCCCACGTTGCAATCCGTATTTCGTCATCACCCTTGCGTAATTGTCGTGGTAGGCAATCAGGGTCTGGCGGTTGAACAGGTCATCGGCACACAAACGGACGGAATTTGTTTTCTTGCGGTACTTGCGCTTACCGTCCGTCTGTTCTTTCTTGGCTTTGCGCCTTTCACCCGTCACGATAGGAACAACGGCTGCGTGGATGTGCGGAGTCTTCTCGTCCATGTGCAGATGGGCGGCAACCACATTGTCTTTGCCGAATGTGGCTTGCAGCCATTGGATGCTGTCGTTGCACCATTCGTCGAGCTTTCCTTTTTCCTGTATGTTCATCATGTCCTCGTGCGTACCCGACAAAACCACCCGGACAACGCGGACTTGGTCGTGCGTGATTTTCCGTCTGATGCCTGCCGTGTTCAGCCTGTGGGCAATCGCTTCATCCCTGCCGTGAACGCCATCAGGGTATTCGACAAGCACCCTGTTCAGATGTGTTCTTGTCGGGTCTGCGTTTTTAGGTATTATCTTTCTCTCTATATGGTCGGACTGCGTGGTGTCCGATGTACCCTTTGCCTTCTTAATGTCCAATGAAAAATATCCCATATCATTACTGTTTTTGCGGTTATCGTTATGTTTCTTCTCTCTGCCTGTGGCATCGGCTCACAGGGTTTATTATGCAAATGAACCATTGCAGCACTCGGCATAATCCAAACGAGTTTGGCTTCTGCTCTCGTTTGCACAGGGTTTCCAAAGGGATTTCCCTTTGGCTCGATAGGGTGTTTTTAGCGTTACGGAGTAATGCGTGAAGAAAACGCCCTATTGAGCTATGGTATTTCTGTCTAAATACCTTGGGAGAGCGGACGTGCATATTACAGATGAAATCCCCCTTTCTTTTTCGGTGGCTGCATCATCCGCCTTGCGGATTGGACTTGCTTCTTCTCCTTTATCGGCTCTGCCGATTGGGACAAGGGCTTACCGCACAGGTAGTCGTTCAAGTCCTTATAATCACGATAGTACATTGACTTGTCAAGCATCCGTTCCCCGAACTTCTCTTTCAGCTTCTTGCAGGTGCTCCGTCCAGCCGTGTCGTTGTCAAGGAAACAGCCGATTTGGGTGTAGGTTTCCAATAAGCTTTCCGCTTTCGCAAGATTGGAAACGGAGTTCAGTATGACATAGTCCTGTGTGTCCAATCGCGGGTGTTGCGGATTGTTTCTTACTCGGATGGTAAGGAATGAGAGGTAATCCATGAACCCCTCGAACAGGTAACACATACATCGTTGTCCGTCCTGCTGTCGGATATGAGTGATGTCTTTCGGGGCGACACATCCCTTGAAGTATCTGTTGCGCACTTCATATCCTCCTGCCATGTTCGGAAAGCCGATGGCAAAATAGGGTTTGTCGGCATTCATAAACCGAAGCTCCCTGCATTCTCTTTTGGCAAGTCCGATGTTTATTCCCCTTTCTTGCAGATAGGCTATAAGAGCAGGAGAGGACAACTCACCAACCCTTAATCCCTGATAAGGCTGATTGTCGGAATGCTGTCTGCCAAAAGAGAACGATGCAGGGCGGATGTATGCTGTCTGCTCCTCTATGCGTTTCAGCAGATAGGCTACATCTTCCGAACGGTAGAGTTCCGCTGCCAATGCAATGATATTACCGCCTTTGCCGATGCCGAAGTCGTACCATTTTTCAAGCTCGGTGTTTACCTTGAACGATGCGTCCGTTTCTTCCCGTAACGGTGATTTGTACCACAGGTTCCTGCCTTGTTGCTTTACAGGCGTATAGCCCAGACTTTGCAGATAGTCTGCCAGTTTGATTTGCTTTACATCT
The DNA here is from genome assembly GCF_003635435.1 of Parabacteroides sp. AF21-43. Lineage (NCBI taxonomy): Bacteria > Pseudomonadati > Bacteroidota > Bacteroidia > Bacteroidales > Tannerellaceae > Parabacteroides > Parabacteroides sp. AF21-43. Next base: position 28,854 of record NZ_QTMG01000015.1, read on the forward strand.
TGGATTGTCATATTACATATGGTTTTGAAGTTGATGAAAATTTGTTGATTTGATGAATTGTCAATGTAATATATTTATATACAGCCTCGTAACCTCTCAACATCTTCTCAACAAACCACTCGCCAAAAGAAAAATCAACAAACGGGTGTCGGTGGTCTCTCAACTTCTCTTTTGGCTTGTTGAGATTTTGTTGAGAATGTATATCGTTTATTGTCAGTGTATTTATACCCATATTCAACAATTCAACAGAAAAATGATAATATTACAGGGATTCAAGTTGCTCCCTTGTGACGGTGTAGAAGCGTCCCACTCTCCTTATCGGCTCATACCGACACTCCCGATTGCAGTTGAACTGGTAGGTGGTATAAGTCAGTCCGTTTGGCGCAGGGGTCAGTTTCCAACATTCCTGCAACACTTTTCGGACTTGGTGTTTCTCCACCTTTACCTGTGAGTGTACCAGCAAAAGAAGAATGTCGCTGTAACAGAAAGAGAATGTATCCGTGCCGACACTGTCCATGATGTCAAGGACAAGTTCGTGCATCTCTATCTCCAATCGGTTGCGGTTGCTGCGGATAATCTTCTGCAAGGCTTCTGTATGCAGCAATGTGGGGTTGAACCACATCCGGCTTTCCTTATCGGTGGATAGCTGTCTGTATTGCAGGAAATGGAGAAAGGCGGGTATCTCCGCTTTCAGTTTTTGCAGGAAGTCGGTGTCATCGGACTGCAAGCGGTCTATTTTGCGCACCCAATAGCGTGTTTCCCCTGCGTCTATGATTACGGGCAGATACTCGTTGTTGGAGCACAGCACGAATTTGGCGAAGAATGCAATCTCGTCACGGTCTTTGCCTTTGGCTTCCACCTTGTAGGATAAGGTAGTGCTGAGGTTTTTCAACCGTTCGCTGTCCTCCCTGCGGTTGAGCAACACCTCATCCACCACGATAAGGAGTTTACCCGCCCAATCGGAATTGAACTGGCTGCGGAAATCCTCGTTGGTGTTGAAAGTCACATTGTTCTGAAAAAGGGCTTTCAGAAAGTTCAGGAAGGTGCTTTTGCCCGTGTTGCGTTCTTCCGACACCAACAGCAGGATAGGCAACTTCTGAATCGGTTGCAGGTAGAGCAGTTGCAGATAGTCCATCCCCAACTCGTATTGTTCCCCGAAGATGTGATGCAGCAATGAACGGATAGAGGGGAAATCCCCTTGTCGGGGTACATGGTCTATCGGTTCGTAGAGGTTAAGGAATTTGCCGACCACGGAACGGTAGCCGATGTGTTCGGGTACTGTGCAGAAGCCGTCATACTTGGGAACGCTGCCGATGTAATCCTTGCCGTAATCCTGTCGCAGGGTCTCGTTGTTCCATGCGATGCGTTTCTTCACATACCCTCCGTTCAGTCTCGGTTGCTCCACAATCTTGTAGAGCATTGTCCCGACACGGATAAATTCTTCCTTTGCCATGCCGCCATCCGATGGCGGTCTGTGGCTGTCCTGTTGTTCGATAGCTGACATAATCAAATGGTTTTAAGTTTGAAAATTACCAGCTGCAAAAATATAATCAATTATCGGATAGGTTGTTATGCAAAACACAGCAGAATGGTGACAAATAGCCCCCGAAACAAAAACTTTCAATGGTTTGAGGCAGGAAACGGGTTGTGCAAACGGAAAAACTCCCGAAAAGCGAATGTCGGATTACGCTTTTCGGGAGAAAAAGTCAGAGCGTCTGTCGTTCTGTCGTACTGACTTAATGAATTACTGACTTACCGAGTGAATAATGTCAGGCATTCAGCTACGAGAAGTATTCGGATTTGGATATACCGTTGGTATTCAGCGAGAAGAAGATGCTTGTTTTCTCTTTTCGCAGGTACAGTCTTTCAAGAACGGCATTACGTACCTGTTCCGCTCCGAATGTGCCGATATGGAAAGCGAGGGCGACTATCGCTTCAAGGTTGTAAACCTCCATACTGCAATTATCGGATACCCGTATGCTTCGCCTTATCCCATATTCCCTTAAAACTCCGCTCTTGCAAAGAGCCTTCAGTCCTGCACGGAATGTCGGGGCGGTTACTCCGAACAGGTCGCAAAGTTCCCATTCGCTCATGGCGGTTGCGCCTATATCGGTCGGCAAGGTGATGTTGCCATTGCCGTCCGTTGTGATGATGCTTCGCTTCATGGCTATGCTTGGTTATGGGGTTACACTTCCGAACGATGCGTTCAGTTTGTTGCCGAACATCGACAGGTCATTGTCAAGTTTCTGTGTGGTTATCTTCGCATAGATTTGAGTCGTGACAATGTTCGTGTGTCCCAGAACACGGCTCACGCTTTCAATGGGCATCCCCTTGCTAAGAGCCAGTGTTCCAAATGTATGACGTGCGCAATGGTAGGAGATTTGCTTCTCTATTCCGCATTCCGCCATTACCTTTTTCAGTTGTTTGCACATCGTCCAATAGTTGATTTTCCCGAAAACCAGCCTGTCTTCCGACAGATACTTGTACCGTTCGATTATCTGCAAGGGAATATCCAGCAGCTTCACTTGGAACGGGACATTTGTCTTGTGCCGTTTCGACAATATCCATTTCTCACCGTTCACCTCCACTATTTCGTCCGTTGTGAGTTCTTTCATATCCACGAAAGACAAGGCGGTGAAGCAGGCGAAAATGAACAGGTCTCGCACCAATGCGAGGGTGGGGTTGTCAAACTCGTGCGCCATGATTCTTTTGATTTCGTCCTCTGTCAGATATTCCCGTTCCTTAACATTCGGGCTGATATGGAACTGCGCAAACGGATTTCTCGGTATCAGTCCGTTATAGTGCGCACGCATGATCACGCCTTTCAGCCACATGCAGTTCAGCCAGATGGTGGCGTTTTTCAGTCCCCGTTCAGCCGTAAGATAAGCCGCAAACTCCTTGATGAAGTCGGGCGTAAGTTCCAGCATGGACATGTCCGTCCGTCTGTAGAATGACTTGATAAAGGCTGCGACATAGTTCCTTGCCCTTACCATGACCTTATATGTGCCGATGCTGCGGTCTTTGCCGACACGTTTCAGGAAGTTGGCGCAATCCTTGTCAAAAGCCTTTATCAGTGTCTCATACTCGCTTCCGACCCCTTGGTAGGCATTGCGCACCATTTCAGCCGTTACGTATGCCTCTCGGTCGGATATGCGCTGATAGTGCTTGATGATTTGCGCCTTGATGTTGTCCAATGCCAGATTGACGTTCCGTGCTTCGGCACTCTTGCCTTTGGCTCGGTTGCCTTTCGCATCCCAAAGGGTTTTCGGGATGGTCTGCTTGCAACTGAACTGCGCCACAGTACCGTTGATTGTCACTCGTCCCATGATGGGGACAATACCGTTTTTCTCCTTGCTGCCGTTCACGTAGAACAGCACTTTGAATGTACTTCTTGCCATACTCGTTTTTTTTGTTTGCAAAGTTAAATATCAACGAGTTAGACCTTGATACGCAAATCGGTGACAAACGGTGCAATAGCATCTCTCATATGTTAAATCTTACTCTTTTACGGGTAATGATTTGCAAACCATTCTTCTTCTTAAATCCGCTTTTCTTTGCGTTTTCCGATTTTTCGGCTTGTCATCATTTGACATCGTAACAACTCTGATATTAAGTCGTTTAGCGTCATTTCTCCCGTTTTTCGAGGTTATTCCAGAGATTTTCGCTAAATTTGCCATTCAGTTACAATTTATCAACCTAAATTCTTTATTTACATGGAATCTGTAATGAAAAAAACAGCCGCCACAAGCTTGTTAGCCTCTTGTGCGGTATCGCTGGCCTTGTTTTCCTCTTGTGCCAGTCAAGAACAAAACACACTTACTCCCGAGGAAATCGCCGACGGATGGGTTCTGCTTTTTGATGGAAAGACATTGGATGGTTGGAAAGATTACAACGGGACTACATTGACACAGCCTTGGCATGTAGTGGATGGTTGTATACAAGCCAAAGGAGATGGCAGCGACGCTAGTGGCTACATCGTAACCGATAAAGAGTATGAGAACTTCGAGCTTTCTTGGGACTGGAAATTGTCCAAGGGTGGCAATAGCGGTATGTTGTACCATGTGGTAGAGCGTCCCCAATTCGCTGTTCCTTACGTAACGGGGCCGGAGTATCAATTGATCGACGAGCCGAACTTCCCGGACCCATTGGAAGAGTGGCAGAAATTAGGTGTGGATTACGCGATGCATTTGCCGGATAAATCCAAGATGAAGGTGAATCCGCAAGGCGAATGGAACAACTCCAAGATCATATTCGATAATGGACATGTGGAACATTGGTTGAACGGACAAAAGATCCTAGAGTTCGAGGCATGGACAGACGATTGGCACGCTAAGAAAAATAGCGGCAAATGGGCCAATGCACCGGAATACGGATTGGCGAAAAAAGGTGTGCTTTGCTTGCAAGATCATGGTTATCCCGCATCTTTCCGTAACTTGAAGATCAAAGAACTTCCTCGTAAGGCCGGTAAGGAAGTGAACTTGTTCAACGGCGTGGATTTGACGGGATGGGAACCATACGGTACGGAGAAATGGTACGTAAAAGACGGTTTATTGGTTTGCGAAAGTGGTCCCGATAAGCAATACGGTTATCTCGCTACCCGTGATTATTATGATGATTTTGATCTGACCGTAGAGTTTAAGCAAGAGGCTGACGGAAACTCCGGCGTATTCATCCGCTCTTTCGTTGAGGAAGGCGTGAAAGTAAACGGCTGGCAGGTAGAAGTAGCTCCGAAGGGTCACGATACAGGTGGTATCTATGAGTCGTACGGACGTGGCTGGTTGGTTCAGATTCCGGATGAGAAAGAGAATATCTTGAAAGAAGGCGATTGGAACACGATGCGTATCAAAGTACAAGGCGATAACGTACAGACTTGGCTGAACGGACAGGAAATGGTAAACTTGAATGATGAGAAGATCGGAGCGGGTAAAGGCCGCATCGCCCTTCAGATTCACGACGGTGGAGGCATCAAGGTTCTTTGGCGAAATTTAAAACTTACGACATTATAATAGAACGAAGCTAGATTATAAACCAAATAAGGTGTTTCAAAAGAAGTCTTTTTGAAGCACCTTATTTTTATCATTGATAACACCCTCTTTTATCACTGCATTTTATGAATAAACTTATCTTTACAGCTATCCTTTCGGGATTTGCCGGCCTCTACGCCATGGGCCAGAACGAGATCCGGCTTATGGACATGGACCTAAATAAATCCTACCAAACTTACGGTGGCGCCGTCAAAGGGAAATCAGTTACCAACGAGCCCGCCTCTATACAAGGAAAAACGTATGATGACGTGATCGGGGTACAAGCCAAAAGTCATATCAAGATCGATTTACACAAGAATGCGTCACGCTTTCAAGCGCAGGTCGGGATCGCCGACTCACATATCGATTATACGGATAAAAGCCTCACGGTTATCCCTTTTGTTGACGGAACGAAAATGTATTTCGATACCCGAAAAAACGCCAAGACATTTGTTGGTCTAGAAGGTAAAGACGGAAAAGTACATCCGGGCTCGGCCTTATTTATCTTGAAAGGAGATGACAAGGAGCTTTATAACAGCGGTATCATCAAACTTGGCGATGCCCCGAAAACAATCGATATCCCCCTAAATGGCATAAAGATATTGGATCTTATCGTAGAGCCTACCGACGATGGACCTAGCGGAGATCATGCCTTATGGATCACGCCCCAAATAGAGTATATGGAGATCATCCCCTCGATCGTCTCCACGAGCTATCAAGGGAAAGGACCGGAAGTATCATCCGGTACGGAGAAGAAATTACTTGATAAAATCAAGCAATTACCCCAACAAGGGCTTCCTTTGGAAAACACCTCTTTCGACTGGCTTTTACAACCCTCACGATCAAAAGCCGGCATATATGCGACTCCAGATGGCAAAAGCATCTTATTGTCAAACGGAATGGTAGCACGTATGTTCCGTGTCTTGCCCAATCTTTCCACTCTCGATATCTTTAACCGGATGACCGGAGAAAGTATGCTTCGTGCCGTAAGTAGCGAAGGTAGTTTGACGATTGACGGGAAACGTTGGGAACTTGGCGGGCTGGCCGGCCAGCCCGAGCGCGGATACTTCCAAATGGAATGGGTCGACCAGATGACTACTCGCCCCGGTTCTTTTCTCATTGAGGATTTCCGCATAGAAGAGCTGCAGGAAGATATCAAATGGGCCAGAAGCCGCTGGGCACTGAATAAGAACGTACCCACAGGGAAAAGACTGACTTTCGTATTGAAAGGAGAGAAAGAAACAGAAGGTGTCACCGTAGAACTCCATTACGACTTATACGATCACATCCCGGTTATCCGGAAAAGTATGGAGGTTACCAACAATACCCCGCAGTCCATAGATATCGATGCCTTTCAATTGGAATATCTGGCATTCGCCGAACCGGAGTCGCCCGGCGGTGGAGATCCCTCTAAATTCAGGCTCCCGAACATACATGTAGAAAGCGATTATGCTTGTGGCGGAGAGTTTACCGAGCGGGAAACCGATATCACGGAGAAATGGGTGGCCGATCCGGAATATACCTCCCAACGCAATTATCCTTTGCTAACACCTTGTATATTAGATATATCGCCCAAGATAGGTCCTGATTATACCCTAGCGGCGGGCCAGAAATTCAAATCTTTTAGCGTATACGAGATGCCGTTCGACAGCGGTGATCGGGAACGAAAGGGTTTGTTTAAACGACGCTTACATTATACGGTAGCTCCATGGGCTACGGAGAATCCGATCTTCATGCACCTTACCTCTTCCGATCCGGATGTTATTCGTACCGCTATCGATCAATGCGCTACCGTTGGATACGAGATGGTTATCATCAGCTTTGGATCCGGATTGAACGCCGAGGATATCTCAGAAGAAAATATCGCCAAATATAAATCTTTGGTGGATTACGCCCGCAACAAAGGTGTAGAGTTAGGGTGTTACTCCCTCTTATCAAGCCGTTGGATCAGCGACGAGGTAGATGTTATCAATCCCAAGACAGGTAAACGAGGGGGGATGCGTTTCGGTAGCGCTCCCTGCCTTTGCAGCGATTGGGGATATGAGTATTTTCATCATATACGAACCTTCTTCGAGCGTACGGGCATGCGTTGCTTCGAGCACGACGGCTCCTATCCCGGCGACGTATGCGCATCTACCCACCATACCTATCATAAAGGGCTGGAAGATTCCCAATGGAATCAGTTCCATAAGATAACCGATCTCTATCGTTGGATGTGCGAGAATGGCATTTATATCAATGTTCCCGATTTCTATTTCTTGAACGGGTCTACCAAGACAGGCATTGGTTACCGTGAAGCCAACTGGTCGCTTCCCCGGGATCGACAGATCATCCATGCCCGCCAATTGAATTATGATGGTACATGGGATCGGATGGCTTCGGCATGCTGGAGCTTTGTTCCTCTCGTGGAGTATCAAGGAGGAGGAGAGGCCGCTACCTTGGAGCCCCTCCACGAACACTTGTTCGAATACAAAACACATATGATGCAAAATTACGGAGCTGGTGTCCAAGCTTGCTATCGAGGCCCACGTCTGTATGATACCCCGGAGACCCAAGCGGCCGTAACCGAGGTTATTCAATGGTATAAGAAATACCGCGATATACTCAACAGCGATATGATCCATTTACGCCGACCGGACGCACGAGACTGGGACGGGTTCATACACGTCAATCCTCACAAGAAGGAGAAAGGTCTAGCCATGTTCTTCAATCCGACCCATCAAGAGATCACCCGTACGATCCATATCCCACTCTATTATACCGGCCTGACACAAACAGCCCGCATCCGGGAAAAAGAGCAAAAGCCTGTCACCTACAAACTGAACCGGGACTATACAGTGGAGCTTACGGTTAAAATCCCTGCCAACGGATATACTTGGTATGTGGTTGAAGCAGCCGATTAGAACTAAAATGGCCGGGATAATCGCTACCCCGGCCATTTTATCTATCTATAGACTTCTTTATCTACGTCCGTTACCTAGATGTTTTCTGCCATGTTTATTCCCTTTAGGCTGCTGTTTCTCCAGATATTGTTTGTATTGTTCCTCCGTCAATATCTTTTTCATCTGGGCGTTCTTATCCTCACGCATGGCCAACATCTTTTCCCGTTGCTTCTCACGCTCAGCCTTCATCGCCTCACGTTCTTTCTGAGCCTTTTCCATATACTCTTTTTGAAGTTTACGGAACTCCACCGCTTGTTTCTCATCTAACTTCAAGTCGGCGATCATCTTCTCGCAACGTGCGGACGGATCCATCTTACGCTTGTCCATACGCCTGTTCTCACGAGCGAACACAGAAGTTGAACTCAACAATACAACCAAACACAATCCTATTACCTTTTTCATAAACTACTACTTATTACTTTTATTATAAATTACCTGTTTATGAAGCGCTTCGAAAAAATAGACATCGATAAAAAGGAAAGGTTTAATCAGAAATAACATTTAACATTTTACCACAGGCCATTTACCATCTCGGAATCTCCAAATCATCCTTACTGGGCAATGCCGGGAATTTAGCGTGTGGTTCCGCCTGATACCAGAAAGTAGTCGATGAGATATCCGACTTTTGATTATTATACCTACCATCGTGCCGCCAACCCAAATCTTGAATCGTAACCTTCAGATCCTTTTCAAAACGAACCGGGTCCAAGATATGCCAGCGATACAAGCCGAACGCCGTAACAGCCCGATATAGGCCATCCGGACGGATCACTTGGTGCATTCCCGCATAAGGAGTGGTGAATTCTTGGTATTGATGTGTTTTCTGATTCTCGAAGTTATACGAACCGCAGAAATAATCCTCCGTACCTGTTCCACAGATTGTCGGGTATTCCTTGTCGCCATCCATATAGAACTTGATCTCTCCTTCACCCCACCAACAGTTATCATTGACACGCCAAGCTAAATAAGTTCCGACATATTGTCCCTTTCCCTTGATTCCATCCACCAACGTATGGATAGAGCCTTGTGTCGGGTTGGAACGGCGGAACTGCGCATGGAAATATCCCTCATCCTCCGGCACTTCCGTCAAGGTATAATTAATCTGGTAATACAAACGCATCTCTTCCGCATTATTAATATTCTCCAACGTTATGCGTGCTTTCTTACGGAACGGCATCTTCCAGTAGCAATTGAAAGCGCTCCCGGGATTTACACAGACCGCCAACGAGGAAAGTTGGGCATACTCATTAAAAGCACTGGCGAAGAAATCCCCGACCGGACATTCAACCGAAGGCTCTTTCTCGTCGTCCCAATACATACGGAGTATCGAGAATCGCCAGTTGCCAGTGGGAGTCATCCATATCTGCTGGATAGCCCCCGGGCCATCAATCTCCGCGATAGTAACTGTCTCCCCCGGTTTCACGATAATAAAAGGATTTACTTTCCAGCCTTTCCCCAAATCTTTCGCTGGGCCAGCTGCATTCGCCTTATTCCGGACATCCTTATCTCTCACGGGATCAGCCATCGCTCCTTTCCCTTTCTCCCCCGTAAAATTCTCCGGACTGATCGAACGACTCTGCGCATTCGACAAACGAGAAAGGTTTCCCATATTCATATCCAACCCGTTAAAAGGATACTGCTGGGCATTCGCCCAAAAACTTAACAGCAAAAAGGCTAACAGCAAAACATTGATCTTCTTCATAATGACTTTTATTATTTAAAATTTATACATCGTCTACCTATCATCCGCCTCCAAAATTAAGATCCAATCATTTCCCCTCTCTCCCGCTTCTCCGGGCGCATTGAATGTACGAATTCCCTTATTCTCGACCGCTCCGATCAAAGTTCTCGCCCCATTCCTCGGATTGAACCAATAAGCTTTACCAAAAGATCGCAATTTACTCATTTGTATTCTTACATCCTGCCCTTGACTCAAATAAACTAAAATAAAAGTCTTATCTTTTGCTAAAACGGGAGTGATATAGCTTGCGTCATTGTAATTAATTCCGAACAGGACGGATAGATCCGGACGGAAACGATCTAACGGATACATCGTAAACAAAGACTTTACATAGCGCATACATTCGGCTCCCGGCCTATCCAACGCACCATCCCAAAACGTAAGGCATGGTACATGATATTTACCACCCGGCTTATACATTTGCCAAATAGCGTTATTCCCATATGTATATCCGGCAGCTCCAGAGAAATAAGTCCAATAAGCCTGCATACGAATATCATAGTCATCGTAAATTCCATCCGTAAAATAAGTCGTATCCTTAATCAATCCGTTATCACCTATTATGTCCTCCTTTTTCTTCCCGAACTTAGCATAATCAAAATATTCCCAGAAACGAACCGGTATGTCCTCGTATGAAGGTTCCGCGTTTACAAACGGTTTAATCGGGTTCAATTGAGCATACATACCCGAAAAACGATATACCGGATCCATCCGGCGGTAATGCCCGCTTTGGAGAATATTGAATGATAGCCAAGACTCATTGTGGAACCAATAATGCGAGGAAATCTCTCCCGTCGGATGATAGGACATTAGTTGTGTTCCTCCATTTCCCTCCTGAATTCCTTTCGCCATAGATTGCCAGATCTCGAACTCCTTATCCGTAACCACATTTCTATCACCACCAAGAATCCATATTACAGCTTCATTTTTATATCGGGTTCCCAGTATTTTCCCGTATGTATACGCATTATCTGGATTAAACAATGCTGGATTTCCGTCTTTCTCTACCACATTGTTTGCCCAAGTAGGTAGAAGCCCTATATACATTCCTCGTTTGCCGGCCTCTCGAATCACAAAATCCACCAACTCAAAGTACCCTTCCGTGATTTGGGTAGGGTCTTTATCAACCAAGGGCAAATATCCATACGCATTCGGTTTATCCAAACCATCCAGTTCAGATAAGATAACAGCCTGTATTACCGTAAAGCCCTTTTCTTGCCGGTTATCCAGATAATGAACGATCTCCTCCTTATCCAATACATGAAATAACTCCCAAGCCGTATCCCCCAGCCATAAAAAGGCACCGCCCTCTTTCTTATAAATAATAGGATCGTTCGGACGGACAATCAAATCTTGAGCCAAACAACCCAATACACAAAAAGCTAGACAAAACAAAAGATATTTTCGCATACTAATTCTTTTTAAGATTAAAAACTTACATTATAAATCTCCACGGACCCCACATTATCGAAACAAGAGGCTGGGCCAACTTTCCCATTCTCACAATCTAACCGAACATTCCGTAAAATCACTCGATCTAAATTATGAAGGTAAAGCCCCCAGCAAGGGAGCGCACGATAATCGGTCAATGGCTTCGAGGGAGTACGTCCTACTATTTCTTGATCTTTGTTTCCAACATACGATAAGGAAACATCCGAAAGCCGGACATCTTTCAAACTACTATCTCCCCAACTCTCTACCGAGGCGGCCGCTTTCATTAAACGTGTACCTCTTATATGCTCCAGACAGATCCGCTCTCCCCGGTTCCCCTCATTCAATGTGACTAGAAACGGATTATCCAATTGATCAAAAGAACAGCTAGATATCAATATATCCTTTACTTCCCCAAACGCAGGGAACCATGCGCCCGGTTGGAGCAATATCCCAGAAAGCATATTCCTACGTTTTTGTTCACCGGAAGTCCGATGTGGATATTTTCCCGGACCTCTAAATTCACAATCAACGATCTTTAAACCAGTAGCCGGCATTATCAACCTTATCCCATTGCACGATGAGTTCATATAGCAATTCTCTATTACCATATTCTTCCATAGCCCACCCGCAACAGCATCATCACCCGTATAAAAACGGCAATTTCGGATACGGATATCTTTTCCGCCACGAATATGAATCCCATCCCATCCTTCCTCCACTAAAAGATTATCGAAAGAAGCCCTTTCAATATCATAACTCATAAAAGCATAGTTCGACGCTCTTCGTAGTTTAACTCCCGATATCTTAATCCCTTTCGATCTCGACAAAAAGAGAATATGAGGGCCTCTCATCCCTTCTTCACCTTTTTTATCTTGAATATGGGCACCATCGATTACCCCCTCTCCTGTAATTGACACACCTTCAACTTGATCTCCTAAAAGCAATGCCTTGTTCCAATTCCGGGGTTTTACTTTATAATAAGCCTCATCTTGATTAAGATCGGATATAGAACGGTACTTTTCCAGATTATTTATGCCTTTCACTACGGCATTACTTTCTAAAAATAAGTTTACTTTACTTTTCAGCAGAATACTTCCTGTCAAAAACGTTCCCTCCGGAATGATAACCGTTCCTCCCCCTCTCAAGGAACAAGCTTCTATTGTCCTGTTGATGAACTGGGTATTGTCTGTTATTCCATCTCCTTTAGCTCCAAAATCCACGATATTATAGGTGCTATCATCATTTGAGGCCCAACCTATCCGCATAAAGAGCATAAGCAATACAAAGAGACTCCCCCGAAAGACTCTTACTTTCGATACATCTATCATCTTCATTATTCAATAAGATTTAATATGATCATAAAGGAATAAAAAAAGAATAGGATTAGCGATCCCAAGAGAACCATCCTATTCCTTTTCTTTGATGAACTTTTCAACAAGTTATATCTACTCGTTCTCGTAACCTATGCTTTGTGTCATATTCGGATTATTCTCCATTTCAACCTTGGGTATCGGGAAATACAAATCTTTCGCATCATAATGCGGATTACCAACACGTGTCTTTCCATACCAACGGCTAATCTCCTCATCCAAGACCTTCCAGCGGCAAACATCTTGCCAATGTTGTACGCCCTCACCGCAGAACTCCATGAAACGTTCCTCCCGAATCGCATCTCTCAAATCTTCTCCACTAGCCGTTATATCATGGGAACTATCTCCATTATAAGCTCTTCTTCTTACCAGATTCATATAGTTCCGGGCATTTACCTCATCTCCCGTAGCCTGACAAGCTTCCGCATACATCAAATATACATCCGCCAAACGCATCAAATACATATTAATACCAACCCCTAAATTCAACTCATTCACCGTACTTTTCAACGGATTGTATTTTCGCATGCTCCAACCTTGAATGTCAGCCTCCGTATCCTTATATTTCAGAACCTGCGTCTGCTGTCCATTCATAATAACAGGAGTTCCCGGACGCAAAGCGGCGATATCCAAACGAGGATCTCCATTAAAACGTTTAATATTCGCATCATGAAAGAAAATATTACCCCAACCGGCCGCCTCAACATCTCCACTTGCGTTCTGGAAACATAAGGCAGCGATCAATCCATATTGAGAACCTTCTCCATACCAAAAATATCCGGAAGTGTCCCCATTACGGAAATTAATCTCTAAGATCGATTCTCTATTAAATTTCTCCTGATCCTCATTAAACATCTTCGCATATTCATTGAAAGGGAGCAATTCTTTTCCGGAAGAATCAATAACCTCTTTCAACGCTTTCTTTGCCGCATCATAATTACCCATATACAAATTCGCTTGCCCGATGTAACTAGTAACGGCAACAGAGGTTGGACGTGGATAGTCCGCCCGCTCTTCCCATACGGCAGGTAGCAAAAGTTTGGCTGCCTCATAATCTTTCAAGATCTGATCGTAAACCTCGGCCACCGTGCTACGTTCTATATTTAGCATATCCGGAGTCGATGCTACCTGTAAACGAACTGGTACACCTTTTCTATCGCCCTCCCCGTTGCAAGGATATCCCTCTCCAAAAAACGCTACTAACTGTTGGTGTGCCCAACCTCTCCAAAACAAAGCTTCTCCCTTCATCTGCGAAAGCCTTACTAAATCCGCATCTGTAAACTTCTCCTTGTCGATTCTTTCCAATTGCTCCAATACGGTATTCGCACAAGAAATCATTTTATAATAACCAATCCATAACGTCCCAATGTAAGCATTATCAGAAGTCACTTGATTGGTCGCCAACTGGTTCCAGTTGGCGTCACCAGTCCAAGCCATATCTACCGTATGATCCACACAGAATGTCCCTTTCGCCATAACCCTTTTTCCATACAAAGGCACAGCGACCATATTCGCATAAACTGAAGTTACGATAGTCTCCATATCCGCCATAGATTTAGGGTAGACACTTGGAGATAACGCACTGGGATTTGATAAATCCAGAAAACTATCCGAACAACTATTAAAAGTTAACGCAGCAGCTAATAATATAACTAATTTCTTCATCTTCCTATTAATTTAGAGGGTTAAACTTAAACCGCCCATAATGGTGCGGGTGGAGGGAGCCCGTTTCACAGAATACATATTTCGTTCCAAATATCCACCACCCAATTCAGGATCTCCTTGGAACTTTGTGATAATAAATAAATTATCGCAGTTAATATAAAACTTCAAACCTTCTATCTTCAAATGAGAAAGTATTGATTTCGGTAAATTATAGCCGAAATGTAAATTCTTCAATTTAAAGAAAGAACCATCCTCCACAAAATAAGAGGAGACATTCTTGAAGTTTCCATTCGGATCCTCTTTCGTTACTCGAGGATGTGAAGTAGCCCGGTTCGTCGGACTCCACGCCTCATATACCTTATAAGTCGTATTATAGTCGCCATAGAAACTTCTTTCATAAAGCTTAGCGCTATTAAAGACATCAACACCTGCGTTTCCTAACCAGCCCATACTTAAATCAAAGCCTTTCCATGACAAATTTATATTCAATCCATACATCAAATCCGGCCAAGGATTACCGATATATGTCTTATCCTCATTCGTCACCTTTCCGTCTCCATTTAAATCCTTATATTTCAAATCACCCGGAGCCGTACCTGCTTGTTGGTACAATCCATCCGGAGATTGAGCGTTTAAGGCATCGATTTCCGCTTGGTCTTGAATAATACCATCCACGACATATCCATACATCTGTCCCATCGGTTGTCCATTTTCCGTACGATAAATAGAACTATTCAAAGCCGCATCGCTTCCAGCCCAAATGATCGGATTCACTTGGTCACTTAACTTTACCACTTTGTTCTTGTTGGTAGACAACGTAAAAGCCACGTCATACCTGAAATCTTTATAGGAATCCCTCCATTGAACCATCCATTCGAAACCTCTATTGCTTATCTTTCCGATATTAGCCCGATAAGAAGAGGTCTCGCTAAATGGTTCCGAAGAAGGCCCGGCAGAAGGTGGCACACCTACTGAATACAGCATATCGGAAGTTTTCTTATCATAATACTCGATTGTCGTATTCAAGCGATTATCCAGAAAACTTGCGTCAACACCTATATTCCATTGGGCCACGTCTTCCCATTTAATCGTAGCATTCGCAACATTTGAATACCAGAATCCTCTCTGCGTATTTTGCCCATCATATGAATAATATAGATAATTATTCGTAAAAGAAGGTTCATACAAGAATTGAGGAATTGTATTGTTACCAATTTTACCATAACTTCCTCTCAGTTTTAATTGAGACATCCATGTTATATTATCCTTTACAAAGCTCTCTTTTCCCACATTCCAACCAACAGAAGCCGAAGGAAACACACCAAACCGATTCTCTGGACCAAAGTTATCATAACCATCCCGACGAATACTAGCCTCTAGCAAATACCTGTCATCATAAGCATAGTTTACACGAGCGAACTGGGATAAACTACGACCTTCCGTTTTCGTTCCGGATACATCTTTATCTCCCGTACCTAAACTAATATCATCCGAAGGCTGAACCAAGAAGCCGTTTTTCCAACCACCTGCCGAAGAAGCCGTCGCCCGATAAGCCTCGTAGCCAACCATACCTTTTACATAGTGTTTCTCCCCAAAAGTATGATCATAAGTCAATGTATATAACATACGTAAATCATAACCGGAGCCATAATCTTTCGAGTAATAATCCTGTTGAGACAAAGATCCCAAATTCCATGATTCTAAGAACAAATTATTCGCATGGGAGTCAAAATTGGCAGAGAAATTCGCTTGGAATTTTAAATCATTGATAATCTCCCAATCCAAAATCGCATTTGCCCGGGCCCAAAACCTACGTTCATTCGCATGATGCGACATTAGTGTAGCCACATGATTAGGTCCCTCGTAGTAACCACCTGCCGGATGTTTCCCCCAACCTCCACCAGCTTCGTTGGTATTATCATAAGGCACCATCGTAGGAACTTGGCGGTAATAAACATAATCATTATTCGTCTGCCCATACAAATGGGGATCCGTATTATTAAAACCAACAGTCAGGATCTCAGAAAATTTCACACGTTTACTTATATTTGTCTGGCTAGCCACACGAAAATTACCCGCATCCTCAAATGAATAACGTTCGATAAACTGATTCTTGTAGAACTCCGCAGACATATTAAATGTAGTTTTCTCATTACCACCTGTCATCTGTAAAAAATAGTTTTGCCTAAAAGCATTACGCCAAACCAGATTTTCCCAGTCTGTATCTGGTAGCGAAGCGGGATTATCCCAGCCGGAATTGGGATTATTAGGGAAGCCTGCCGCCAGTTTCCGGTCAATAAAGTCTGCGGTATGCAGCATATCCGGCAAATCGATCGGAGTCTCTATTCCAAAGCTTACTCTCGCATTAATAGAAAGTTTCCCTATCTTTCCTTTTTTAGTGGTAACAAGGATCACACCACCTGCTCCCCGGGCACCATAAATAGCAGTAGAAGCCGCATCCTTCAAGATCTCGATAGATTCTATATCATTAAAATTAGGAGCGCTACCCGGCACTCCATCCACGATCCACAACGGATCCGCGCCATTGATAGAAGCCGCTCCACGAATGATAATGTTCCCATTGGAAACATTGACACCAGCCACACGTCCTTGAATAACATGCGACACATCCATATTTAAATCATTAAAATCATCCGTCTTAATAGAAGCCACAGATCCCGTTACATTCGACTTCTTCTGCACGCCATAACCAACAACGACTACCTCATCCAGTTTTTGAGTATCTTCCTTCAAGTTTATCATTAAACTTGATTTTCCGTTCACTGCTACATC
Organism: Parabacteroides sp. AF21-43; assembly: GCF_003635435.1. NCBI lineage: Bacteria > Pseudomonadati > Bacteroidota > Bacteroidia > Bacteroidales > Tannerellaceae > Parabacteroides > Parabacteroides sp. AF21-43. The sequence continues at coordinate 45,823 of NZ_QTMG01000015.1, forward strand.
TTGAGTATTAAACCCAATATACGAGATCTGTAAAATACCGGTATCATCTATATTTAATGAGAAATTTCCCGAGATATCCGTTACCGTTCCATTCGTAGTCCCTTTCTCAACAACATTCGCTCCGATAATCGGTTCGCCGTTACTATCCACCACAGTACCAGATACCTGCTTTACTTTACCTGCAGTCTTTAAAGTTACGACAATTGAATGGCCTGTCATCGTATATTGCAAGTCCCTTTGATGCAATACATCATCCAACAAACGCTGAATCGGCTGATTCGTCACGTTTAAAGTTACCTCCTTCTTTCCTTCCACTATAGCATCCCGATAAGAGAATATATATGTGGTTTGCTTCTCTACAGCCTCAAAAAATTGCTTTAATGTAGCATTCTTCATGGAAAGAGTGACACTTCCTGTCTGAGCTAATACCAAAATAGGATTAAAAAACAGAAATAGAGCCAAAAAAATTATATAGCTACATTGATTTTTTCTACTTTTGAACATATATTATTTTTTTAAATTGATACAATCCGTTTTATGGCCTAATCGCCATTCTCGTAAATGGAGTATTAATTGGGGAACCGGAAAATCTCGACCATTTTTCGGTTCCGTTTTTATTATGAAGAATCTTGTCGCATAAGAACTGATTTAAGGTTGTACATTTTTATTTTCACTCGCTCAAGGATGTATAAAGATATCATCTCCTCGTACATCATATGTAAAGTCATAATGCCTCTCTAAAAGGTCCATTACCTCTACGATATATTCACTATCAAAATTTCCGGTAAATAAGTCATTCGCTAAAGAAGAATCATTCAAATGGATATTCACGCCATATCTACGCTCTAGTTTAGCCAAGACATCACTTAATGTCGTTGATCGGAAAACGAGATCTCCTCTTAACCATGCCGTTTCAAATCGATTATCTGTTTTCTCCACGGTTATAATACCCGATTCTTTATTGAACAATGCTTTTTCATTCGGTTTTAGATAAACGACACGAGAAGGCTCTGAACAAGTCTGTATCTTGATCCGTCCCGATATCAAGGCCATTTCCATGACATTCTCCCGTTCATACGAATACACATTAAAACTTGTGCCCAACACTTCTATATCCAGATATTTTGTATGTACCACGAAAGGTTTATCCTCATTCCGAGTCACCTCAAAATAGGCCTCTCCCTCTAAATTAACTTGTCGAAGCTCTCGACCGAAATCGTGAGTGTAACTTAAGCTCGATTCCGCATTTAGTTTTACTTGTGTTCCATCCGGTAAAGTCACCCCCGATCTTTCCCCTCTATCGGCATGAACCACTAAATTGCCAATGCTACCCTTCTGATCGACTGGATTGAAATATAAATAACCAGACAATATACTTAATAAAGGTATTAATAGTATTGCGGCGATACGAGCCAGTTTCCTAAACACCATAACGAATCGTTCTTTTCTCGTTCGATTTTGAATCTCACTGAACATATCTCGTATGATTCTCTCATCAATCTCTTCAAAGGGTCGCCCATTTTCCCATAAATGAGACAATGACAGCGATAATTCATCATCATCAGACAAATTAACCAAAAGCCGTAGTGTTTTCAACTCTTCCGTAGAGATCGTATGATCCATGTACTTTGAGAGCAAATAATATGTATGTGATTCCTGCATAATATCCTTTTTATAAGGTATACACATGAGCCGTTAATTTATAACATGCCTTTTTAGATGTTATAAAACATAATAATATTATTTTTCAATTTTATTTATCCGATAAAGAAAAGAGAGAACAGCAAAGCATACTTACCGAGCTCCTTTCTTAAAACATGTAAGGCTTGCGATAACTGGTTACGCACAGATTGTTCTGAAATTAAGGCTTTAGCCGCTATTTCTGTTATAGTTATACCTTGTTCCTTATTTAACTCAAACAGTTCTCGTTGGCGAGGTGTCAACTTTTGTTTCGCTATTTCCAGTCTATGGTTAAATTCCTCAAAAGATAATTTACGTTCAATCGCTGTTTCCTCTCCATCTCCAGACTCATTCAGTACAACATCTTCCAAAAAAAGCGGACTATTTGCCTGCCTACGAAACTCATTCAATAATTGGTTCTTGGCCATCGTAAATAGGAAAGCATTAAAAGACATATCTAAATCAATTTGTTCTCTCCGCACCCACACTTTGATAAATGTCTCTTGTACAATATCTTTTGCAAGAGCATCAGAATGAGTCAAGTGCAATGCGAACGCATATAGGCGTGAAGCGTATGATTCATACAGTTTCGTAAAGTCTCTGTATGAACCGCTTCGTAATCGTTCTAGGTATATCCGTTCTACATCCATCTCCTCTAGCACATATTGACCGAACAAATATAAAATAAAAAAATAAGAAGAGGTTATTTCCTCTTGAAAAGAAATAACCTCTATCTACTACAAATGGTGCTTAGCCTCATTTTTCATTGATCTATAAATCTTCAATTTTCACTTGCTTGAAGGACCTGATTTTTACCGGTCCCAAAAGCCCTGACGTTCGTAAATATTTTTCAGAATCTGGAGCATCGAACTTTACGATATTCGTTTTAGTTCTTCTCTCTTGTTTAGGCAATTTACTATCTCCGATAAGGCGATTAGGCCATAAGTTGACAATCTCTATTGATAAAGTATTTTGACCTTCCTTTACATAAGGAGTGATATCAACCTCAAAAGGAGCCGACCAAGAAACAGGGAAGACATGATCATTAACTTTAATCACAGCTAGATCTTGAACATTCCCTAAGTCTAATTTCATCTTTTTATCCCTTAACTGTTCAGTCTTTATATAAAATGTATTTTCATAAATCGCTTTTCCTGAAAAATAACGGATCTCCGGATCTTCTGAATCTGTCCATGAATATAATTTATTGAAAATGACAGGTTCACTTTTACCCCAACAAGAATCAAAGCGTACAACCCAATTCCCCATTATGACATACTCCTCTATTTTCTCACTGCTTCCTATAGATAAAACACTTCCATTATTCCAATAAATTTTATAATTCCCGGGATCATATATGTTAGCGACAATATTATCTTTTTTGGTTTCAAATTCAATTGGAGGATATTGGCCAGCCTCTAAATCATCTGGGAATATTGCAGAACTACAACGCTCCACTTTCACGATATGATTATTCGTCTTCTCTGCATTCCTAAATACTACAAAAATAGAGCCTTCTGGATTAAAATGCAAAGGAATAACCGTAGTTCCGTTCTCTTCATAATAATTTAAAACAGGCCTTATGTCTCCTGTTTGTGGATTCCATAATTCAGGAACCTTTCCTGTTACCCTAAATTTGCAATTCACAAATTCATAACGATCTGGTAAAGAAGGCATATACCGATAGAAATAATCATTAATGCCATTTACAGCATACCGATTTGTTACAAAATAAATATCTTGTTCCTCTGTTCTTCGATGAATATAATCCAATAACGTTCCCGATCGACGGCTTGTATATGATAAATCAGGCTTCACCGACATAGACATTAGCACATTATTTATATCTTGCCCCCAAATTACACGCCCTTTACCATAGGTTTGTTCCGTTCTATTTACTCCATCTAGCCATCCCCACATACGATTCCGAATTTCATACAACTCTTTATCACCCTCCGGATAATTGGTTAGGCCACTCGTTCTAAGAGGAGGCTCACCAATCACAGTCATACCTTGTAATACCAACTGTTCTATTTTTCTTAAGACTTCCAAATCAATTGTCTTGTGAGGAGGTAATATTAATACTTGATACGACATTCCATCCGGCAAACGTATTTTCCCTTCAGAAAAAGAAAGCCTATTTAAAATCACATCTTTTGAGCATTTATCCCAGTCATACCCAAAATTTAGATTGTCTACCTCCTCTTTCAGAAAAACCATATTAGGGACATCATCTCCTGTATAATAAAGAACATCTGCCACAAATAATCCTTGTTGAAGCAAATAAGAACACCGATCTATATAATCTACAAAATCTCCAGCCTGCTCCCACCAAGTTACATTTGGATTTAAATGTGTTCCCGCAAAATATTCATTTCCGGGCACGCCATACTCTTTTGGAGAGGAAACAAACGCATGCCAAACTAAACGATTAACCCCTGAACAAAAAATTCGATCTAGAATTCCCTTTAAATCTTTAGGGGATCGTTCCCATTGGGGGCCAATACTCGTTGGTCCTTCAGCTTCCACAAATCTCTTTCCATTCGTATGTGCTACACAAGCACTTTGTCTAACTGATAGTCTCGCTCCCTCAGACGCAACATGAGAAATAGATCGTGCCCAATATTCACCATGAGGTATATCGCTAATACTCATTATCTGTAACGCATCAACAGGAGTATAACAAGGGCCTCCCGATTCCGGGTCAATCATCATTCCATGTTTATGAGCCAACTCTTTGAATAACATATAATGATTCTCATAGATACAATCACTCACAGTTCTTCGAAGGTCTTGTAAAAAACGATTTGAAAGTTCTGGACTCTCTACAATGCGACCAGTCATAACCGGAAGATAAGGAAATATATCATATCCTCGATATTTCTTAAATTCTTCGGGGAAACGATTTGTCCAATTCACGACTCCCATCTCCCAGCTATCCGTTTGAAGAAAACGAACACTATTACCGGCCTCTTTCGCCGTATAAATCAATGGTTCTATGACAGTTTTACTGAATACATCAAAAGCTTCCGCACTTAAGTGATCTACCGATAGACCTTCCCACCCATCACTTGTTGTCGAAGTACGCACCCCCGTACAAGTCCAGCCATACCGTATAATAGTCCAATTACCTTCTGGAGCATCCCAATTTAGAGTTTCTCCATCAAAAGAATCTGTCAAATCCAGAATTTCACTTTTCTTTATTACTTCTGCATTTGAGTCAAAAAGGAATCCCTCCCTCAATTTATCTAGCGGGAATATTTCTTGGAAACCAAGCCCTGAGTTAAATGATTTAGCAGACCAATAAGGAATTGCCTCATCCTTTATCGGTGTGCCTTCTGGCAACTGTTTCACTGCTTGAACACAAACATCACGATACAAAAGATTTGATTCTGGAAGTGCTAATTTTATATGAAGTATCTTTCCACCGCTGATATTACACTCAGAATATGTTAACTTTTTCAATGCATGTTCCGGGGTTATGGAAGGTCCTCCCGGATTCCAACCACTTTGTACATTGACACACAAACTTATCCCCAGTCGATCAGCCTCTCGTACCGCATGTTTATATAAACCCATCCAATCAGGAGACATAAATACTGGTCCATGTGCTGTTTTCGTAGCGATCTCGTAACTAGAGCTTCCCGCATCAATTAATGTAGCGGAACCATATCCCTTAGCTTTCATTTCTTCAAGATCTCTTGTTATAGACTCTTTGGTCGCCATACTATTTATCCACCACCAATAACAAGACATCCGAGCTTCCCCCGGTGGGGATTTAAACTTCTCCATAAGTGTATTATCATCTATTCGCAGAATAGGTGCCAATCCAAAATCCGACTGTCCCATCGTATCTTGTATATAGAACAATCCTAATATTATCAAATAATTAATTTTCATATTCATAGATCTATCAGATTTTGTCCAGAATGAAGAATTAGGGTTTGTTTATTCCAGAAGAAACGACCAGACAAACCTTCCGGTAATACAATTTTACCATTAATGCCTTTATTTTCCCTTTCTAACATTATAGAAATATTTCCTAATGGATGAGGTATTTTTCCCTCTACTCTATTCAAATAACCTAAATGGGGCTCTATTTTTACAGAACGGAAACCTGCTTCTGCCGGCTCCACTCCACAAATTGTCGCTAGAAAATCAAAAACAGGACTTGCGCTCCAAGCATGGCAATCCGAACGGCTAGGTTCCGGATTCTCCGCAAAAGTGGTCAATCCCATACCTAACATATCTTGCCAAGGTTTCAACATAGATACATATTGATCAGCCAAGCCCACTTTCTTTAAAGCCCGAAACAAATAAAAACGATAATAGAAAGTTGCTTGAATTAAAGAAGAAGTCGTATCTAAGCGTGTCAATAAGTCTTGCTGGAACTTAGCAGGAACAGCATCAGACAATATTCCCATTATGTTAGCATGTTGGCTATAACTTGTTTTCAATATATCATCACATAACAATTGCTTTTTTTCAACCCAGCAATGCTTCCATGTATTTTCACATAAAGAAATCCGTAATGAGTCATATTGAACGGCCAAATCTTTCTCACCAAAATGATCCAGCAACTCCACAGCATCTTTTAATGTATAAGCTAATTGCAAAGTAAGGATAGAGGAGCCGCCAGTCATTCCTCCCGGAGGAACCCCACCAGTCGGTTTATCTTTGCTCCATGGCCATTGAGTTGGCCAATCCACAAAATTCCAATGAGGAATAGCCCCTAGCATCCCTGTTCCCTTATCCACTTTATCCACAAACCACTCCAGTATTGTTTTCACCCCTGAAATACAGTTTCTCACAAAAGCTGGATCATCACGATACATCCAATAATCATGTACCATATTAATCCAGTATAAAGAAAATGGTGGAATATATTGAGGAACACGGCTCGGATAACGACTTGTCGTAATTCCCTCATAAGAACGAGAATAATCGTACATCTTAATTGCTTTTCGCATTAAACGATCATCCCCATCTACGTAAAGAGAAATAAGAGCTTGAATACGTGTATCTCCCACATATTGTAACTGCTCATAATATGGACAATCAAAATAAGTTTCGTGTGCACATAGACGTGCTGTACGCCAACCAGTGTCCCAAATTTGTTTCATAAAATCCTGATCGCAATCAAAAGAAGCATTTTCTTTAAATGGATATCCAGTATACATACCATACAAATCATGGAGAACTAAAGGCTCATCCTTAGTCTCGATATCTAGTTTAATATACCGATAAGTCCTGAACCATAAAGGACGAAAAAGACGATTCGAGCCCCCATCCGGATAAAATTTATCCACAAACCCTATGACATCCCGTCCATCAATCTCATTTCTGTTCGCTTTTTCTCCGTCCTTAAACATAGCTTCACTATAAGTAAACTTCACTAGACTATTCTTCCCCCCTGAAACAATCAATTCAGGATAAGCCGTTGTCAAAAAATCCTGATCAATCAAAAGAGATACCTTCTGATTTGCTGGGACTTTAAGCTCCGCTTTACCTTTTAAGAAATCAGAAGGCAAATCAATCCCTTCCGCCCTACGTATTCGGTTCATGCGTAATAAAGATTCTTCCATAAATGGAATATCTCTTTTGCATAGTATCCAATCATATCCAGAACCTATTCCATAAGGTTGTCCACGGCCTATCGTACGAGCCTCTATCCAGTCGGCATCATTATAATCCAAATTTTCCCAGCCCCATGGATATAATGACGCATTTAAAATATCACTGCATCCAACATCTTGTAAATACTCTATAGAGGGAGAATAAGCAGGATCATGATAAACTTTCCAAGATTTATCCGTGTTTGCTTGTGCCTCCAAAGAAGTGTTTCCTTGTACAATCAAACCAGTCTTCAGAGTCATCTGTGCTCCCGGAGTATAATTTCCAAAGTTCCAAACCAATACAGCTAATACATTTTTCCCGGGTCTCAACAACGGCGCAATATCTACCGTATCAAAATACCAGTGATAAATATCCCCCCTTGCCGGTCCCCAACAAACCGGCCTCCCATTTACAAACAAACGATATCTATTATCTGCGGATATATTTATAATAAAAGAATCTAGTCGACTATTTAATGTCAATGTTTTCCTAAAGTGATAAACACCGTAATCATATAACGAACTTTCCGGACAAGTAATCCATTCTGCTTCCCAACGTTCTTTTAACAATACAGGAGATGGTTCCGCACTATATTGATTTTGTCCTTTCACAAATACCGAACAACATAGCAAAATCAGTGATAATATAAAATATTTCATTGTACAATCCTTTTAAATTAATTAAAAATCAACAAAGATATCGGGCCTATAAGTCCGGCTTTAGGGTCTCCACGATAGGGCGTTGGCTGAGTTTGATAATGATTAGCTAATGTACTATAAACCAACACCTCTATTTCATTTTCACCTTCCTTTAGGAAGTGGCTTATCTCCACTTTGTATGGAGGACTCATTAAAATCCCAGCAGAATGGCCATTAACCTTTATCTCACAAGTAGCTACCACATCCCCTAAATCCAATAAAACTTTTTTATCTGAGCATTTCTTTGGTAAACGAATATTTTGTTTATAAATCATACCTCCAGAATAGCAACGCAGAGCTCCCGTTTTTGCCCAATTTCCTCTCAAAAGCAGACCTGTTCCTGTTTTCAATTTTACAGGTTCTGCCAATACCGCTGTCCCTTGATTACCTATGTGAGCTGCGATTGAAAAAGCGATAGTTCCTATTCTTTGCCTTTTCTCCGGAAAAATCACCTTGTATCGGTTAATACCATCCAGACTCATCTCATTCAGAAGATGTATAGCAGAATCCGGAAGCGCCTTTCCATCAACCCATACTTTCAAATCTCTACCCCTAATCGCAAAATCCATTTCCTGTAATCCCGGAACTGATTGAAAACGGTAATTCCATCTATTATACTTTCTTTGGTACGGATCAAAAAACAAATGTTCCGTTTTAGCCCAACACATCGATATTTCATCCGAATAAGCAGATGGTTTTATTGGTTTTGCTACTTTCTCAGGTAACAGAACTACGGCTCCTCGAGGACGATCATCATGGTAAGCTCCAGTTTGAGATTTATATTCTATTTTACAAGTATTCGCATACTCAACGAGCAAAGAATGCCATCCCTGCGTCAATTCTATTTTTTCATGGGCAAATGCACCGTCTATTAAAACAACATCCGCTAATGTCCCAATCTGCTCCACCCGATAAGTACCACTCTCCTTTACATACACATAAGTCCTAAACCTTTGTAATCCTCCTCGATCCAAGATAAAGAAGCCATCACTAATTTTACCTTTCAGCCCATGATATCCTTGAGCACCCGGATTATCCCATACTCCATACTGCCAAGAAAACGAAACGGTTTTCCAATCGGGGAATGAATCCGAACAAGTCTCATATTGAGGTCCATATCCATAAATTCCTTCTTCCCAATCCTCATCCTTAAAATCTTTTTCCATCCAAGACTTAGGAGCTTGATTCTCTGCCATAAAACGAAAGACACGAGCTTCAGCTCCAATATATTCATTGGATGCGGGTAGACGAAAATCACCCCATTTATTATTTAATGTCGGCAACAAATTGACAGTCCATTCTCCATCTAATAAAATTTCAGAGTCAAGGGATTCTTTCTTTTCCAAAATATTTTCTAGAATAGGTGTCCCCGGTGAGAATACAATTAAATAAGAATTGGTATATTCTTTTTTCAATTTCAACCAAGTACCTTTTTCATTCTGGCGAAGAACAGGATAAGGGTGTATCGTCCCATTTTGAGCATCCCACAATTCCACTTTGCCTGTATTACGGAAAAAACACTCAGAGTTCTTATCCACATTCATTACCATATAAATATCTCGATCACCAACTTTTCGATGCAACACTTTACCTCCATTTTCATTAGGAATAAAATCTGGTGTAATCAATTGAGGGATACATTTCTCAATCGAACCATCTGAAATATACCACCCAATTCCATTTGCCACATTTCTTTGCATTTGCCCCGTTTTACCTGAACGAGCCTCCATCGCAGTCAAACCGAATATCTCTTTTACTATTTCGTCGACCTCCTTATCTTGTTCACCTTTTCTACTACTAGCAGAGGGTAACTCCCCTGTTGCCAGAATAATGCCACCAGCCCTGTAATAATCCCTAAGTTTTTGCAAAGAAGAAAAATGCATCGCTTTCATTCCTGCTATAACCATTACTTTATACTTCTCATTCATTATATGCAACGAACTTTTGTCAAAAGAGGCTTGCCTTAAAGAACGAAAATCAATAAAGTCATAATCCAATCCAGCAGCACTTAACTTCATAGCCAAATTAAATGTTGTATCGGCTGTCATATCTGGATATGCTTGCATGGATTCAGTCGGATACATGAGGGCTATATCACAAACATGCTCTCCTTGACTCAACAGATAACTCATTCTTTCCGTATATTTCAACCAAGTTTTCATATGAGGCCAATAAGGCATACGAAAATGGAAACAAGGCGGAGCCCATTCCCACCAACCACCATGAGTTGAATAATACAAACCATGCATACAAACTAAATTACCACCAGCCATAAAATGATGATCTATTTGTTGAGTCAACCATGCACCGGAGCTCCCCCAACCCATACTATGAAAAGCTTCTAGCCAAGTTCTTGGACGATTATATAAATGCGCTATAGAACTCGAAACTTTCGTCTCCAAAAAGCTGGAACCCATAGATGGAGCATCATTTCCCGGAGCAGTAAACCAACTGATCGCACGGAAATAATCAACATAAGATAATGGATTTCGTCCACGTCCTAAATTATCGCAGCCATATATTAGCCCTCTCTTAGCATGCCATTCATAAATTGGTTGGTAATAACGTTCTTCAGACAAATCCATTAAAACCTCTGCATAATCTAATCGAATCTTGGGAGTAATCGGGCCTATATATTCTTTCAATGCGGGTAGATACGGGGTTATGTCATATCCTTTTCGTTTTTGAAACTCCGACTGAAAATCATCAGACCAAGACATCATACTGATTGGATATGATAATTCATCCTGAAAAAAGTAATTCATGCCAGCCTTTCCCACAGAGTCCATCTTATTTTCAAAACGATTAAAATAGACATCAACCAAAGTCTTCCCATAATCCGGATGAAGGACATATTTATTCTTTGCCTTAATAACATAGACATTCACATCCTCTCTTATAGGAGATTTCCAAATAATCTGCCCATTCTTAATGCTAGTTTCGAGATTAATCTTACCGGGCCAAGCGACAACAGCCACTAAATCCGCCGGAACATCATATTGGAAAACCTCATCCTTTTTTACAGGAATTGCATTTATCTCCAACTCTCCTTTATATCCTTTAAAGATATCCATAGTATCCAATTCATCCGGATAATAGCCGTTTCCAATCCAGCCAACTGTATAATCATCTAGTCCAATCCCTAATCCACGTTGAGCGCATTCTCCCGAAAACCATTTCCAGATATTCCACCACTCATCTGAAAATACAGCAGGTTCACCGGGCTCAGTCCGTCCATATAGGCCATACCCGTCTTTATTGAACAAGGTATCCACTTTCGGATCTGTATGTATATAACTAACCGCAAAGCCGTCTGTCGCAGAAGAAGAAAGGATATCCAATTGTTCTTTTAACCGCTCTTTATCCAAACGGTCTCCATTCCACCAATAGAAAGGAACATTCCCATATCCTTTAGGGGGATTCTGAAAGCCGGATAAGACATCAATATCTCCTCCCCGTCTTGGATATCCCTTATACTTTTGAGATTGTGCAAAATTTATGGAAGGCATAAGAAATGGTAAACAGAACAGTAAGAAAAGTCGTTGTTTCATAAACTTTAAATAATTAGTAGCCCCTAGAGACCTTTCAGTTAACAAATAATGGTAAAGATAGTATTTCTATTCGTTCCGGAGAACAAAGCGTCTCCGGAACAAATTCATTTTTCACTAATCAATATCCCGTGTTTTGCTCAAGCAAAGAATTAATTTGAAGTTCACGATAAGGTATCGGGAACACTAATTTTTCTTTTGTTACCTGATAAGTTCTTTCTGTTAAATACGGATATAAAGACTTCATACGTTTTCCATATTCAGACATTACTTCTATAGCCTTTCCTGTACGGAGTAAATCCTGCCATCTATGACCTTCAAAAGCTAATTCATGCCGACGCTCTTTCGCGACAATATCAGCATTTACCATAGACAAAGCCTTTAATCCTGCTCGTTGGCGAACTTGATTTACGAATGTTACAGCTTCTCCCGCCTTACCTTGTTCTACCAAACATTCCGCTAGTAAAAGAAGAGCATCCGAATACCGATAAACAGGCCAATTATCATCCGTATTTTTCACTTTTGAATGAGCATGATGATATTTGTTGATAAAATAATAAGATATAGGATAGTCCTTAATTCCAAGATCCCCTACATTAAAAACTTTATCATATACAAAACGTCCATACTCATCATTATGTCCTGCTATTACAGAAACCGAAGGATCTACACGCAAGTCCCCCTCTTCATAAGAATCGACCATCTCCTGTGTGGGTATATTCCAGCCAGCATCGCTAAGTGTATTACTTGCGGGAACGCCTGTTATAATCTCAGCCTCACTTGTTCTCGGTATAAAATAATACAACCAGTTGCTTTCCTGTCCTTGATCCCCCTGTTGAAACTGAACTTCAAAAATAGATTCCTTGCTATTCTTATTCGAGGGTTCAAAGACTGACGCATAATTTGTTTGTAATTCATATCCCATCTTCAGTATTTCCCTTAATTGAGCCTCTGCTCCAACATAATCCCGAGAGGGCATTGTCATCAAGACATAGGCCAATAGCATACGTGCAGAACCTTGTGTAGCAGAACCATTTTGTGGAAAACTAACAACAGGAAGTTTAGCAACGGCATCATTTACATCACTCAAAATTATCTTGTAAACCTCCTCCTCAGAAGAACGAGCCAAAAACGCATCATTAACACCGATTACCTCATGTAAATATAAAGGAACTCCTCCAAAATACTGAACTAATTGAAAATAGTAATACCCTCTCAAAAACTTCGCTTGCCCTATTATATGATTTTTAAATTCTTCTGAAAATTCCATTCCCTCGATACGATCCAATATAGAGTTTACCCTAGAAATGCCAGAAAAACAGTTATAATACATATCATCAGTTACAATATTCTGCTCATCATTTGTAAAATCTGCCACTTCCTCATATTGACGTTGTGCCCTATCCGCCTCAAAGCGGATATAATGAGTATTATCGGCACGCATTTCGGACATTAATGTCCCATAAACGCCATGAACATCACGTAATCTTTGATATGCTCCATTAATGGCTTGCGTAAAATGCTCTTCTGTCTTGAAAAAAGTAGATTCACTACCTGTATGCTGAGGTGCCAAATCTAAAAAATCACCAGAACAAGAGCTTAATAACAAAGTAGTTATACATATACTTATTAACTTCTTCATAATTCATTTATTTTATACAGATTCTTAAAAAGTTATATTACACCCAATACTAAATGTTCTAGGAACTGGATAAGCCGTACGATCTACGCCTAATCCTCTCCAATCCATTCCATTTTGACTAACTTCTGGGCTAAGACCCGGATATTTCGTAAAAACGGCAAGTTGTTGGGCAGTCAAATACACACGAAGTTTCGATATATAATGATTAGGAGTAAATGGAATCGTATACCCCAAAGTAACATTTTTGATCGCCAAATATGAAGCGTCATACACTTGTCCACTATGCCCCAAACGGAATAACTCTGTAGTCCCTGATTTTGTACGCGGAACAATACCATTGCCCGGATTCTCCGGTGAACGCCATCTGTCTTGTACATATTTACGGACATTGAACACACCATCTAGATTTTCCGTATTTTCATAATTGGCATTCATTATATCTCCACCAATCTGACCTTGAAGTAATATACTCAAATCAAAATTCTTATATTGGAATTCATTAGTCATACCAAAAATAGCATCAGGAGTAGGATTTCCTATAATCGTCCTGTCATCAGCGTCAATTTTTTTATCATTATTTACGTCCACCATCCGAGCGGTTCCAATCTCCGATGTAGCATGTTTAGGTTGGGAATTTAATTCTTGTTCCGTCATGTATACTCCATCATAAATATACCCGAACAAAGCACCAATCGGTTGTCCAACTTCTAATCGATTAAAATCACCATAAGTCTCATATCCTCCAATCGGAGCATTTTCCGTACCTAATTTTAAGATTTTATTTCTGTTGAAAGAAACATTAAGATTAGTAGTCCATTTAAATTCATTTACAAGATTACGAGATGTAATGGTTATCTCATGCCCCCATATCTTGAAATCCCCCATATTGGATTGTATATCCCAAAAACCTGTAGCTGCAGGAATATCCGTTTGATACAACATTCCGTCCGTCCGTTTCAAATAATAATCATACATCATAAAAATACGATCATTCAAGAAACCAAGATCAATACCCAAATCCAGCTGTTTTGTCTCTTCCCAAGTTAATTCATTATTCCTCAGGCTTTCCAATGCTTTACCCGGAGCTAAAGCTCCCCCTAAAACATAATTTGCCTTAGCAACCCGAGCTAGATAATTATAATTATCAATATTATAATTACCAGTCAAACCATAGCTCGCACGGACCTTCAAATAATTCAATATTTGAGACATCGGCTGCATAAATGCCTCGTCAGAGGCAATCCATCCCGCAGAGACTGAAGGAAAATTCGCATATTTATTTCCTGAACCAAAACGAGAACAACCATCACGACGGAAAGTTACTTGCAACAAATATCTATCCTTAAAGCTATAGTTAGCCCTTCCAATGAAAGAAGCCATCGCCCATTGTTGCATCGTACTAGTTCCATTTTTAGTAGCTGCGGCATCAATCCAAGAGATATCATCATCTGGAAAATCTGTTCCTGACAAATCTGAACCTTCCCACGTATATTTTTGTGCAGTATAGCCAATCAAAGCATCTATACTATGATCTTTAATTGTCTTATTATACATCAACATGTTTTCAACCGTCCAGTTATAATAGAAGCCCGTATTAAAATTAGCCGTTGCCTTCTGAGGGGGGGCAATATTAAAAGCGCCTCCTGCAGTGGATGGAGTAAAGTCACGTAAATTATTCGATCCAATATCTACTCCAGCTTGAAATTTATACTTGATGCCATTCCAAATATCCAGCTCCGCAAACATATTGCTCAAAACCGTTATCGTTTTCCTCTGATCAATCTTTTCATCTAATACCCTTCGCCAGTTTGGTTGTGGAAACATATTAGGTGCATTCAAAGCCAAAACATAATCTCCATTTGCATCATAAGGACTTAACAATGGAGAAGCTAATGTAGCTGCACTCAGCAAATTACGTTGCCCGTCAATCGTTTGATTTTTGGCCAATTGTAATGTCGGAGCTATATTCAAGCCTAATTTCAAACGGTCATTCACTTGATAATCATTATTCGCACGAAGAGAGAAACGCTCAAAATTAGTATTATACAAAACACCATCTTGACGGAAGTAACCTAAGACAATCGCAGAATTGAATTTATCCTTACTTGCCGAAATACTTAAGCTATAATTTTGAACAGGAGCCGAATGAGTTAATTCTTTATACCAGTTCGTACCTTCTCCATATTGCTCTGGATGTTGATAAGCCTCTGGGACACCTTCCGTATAGCCTTCATATTTAGCCTTGTCCTCATAAAATTCTTTTTGGAATTGAGCGAACTCACGTGCGTTCATTACATCTGGTTCTTTTAATCCCCGGATCGATTGTATTCCATACGAAGCATTTAAGCTCACTTCCGTCCGACCTTGTTTTCCTCGTTTCGTGGTAATCAAGACAACTCCATTTGCGGCTCTCGAACCATACAGAGAAGTTGCCGCAGCATCTTTCAATATAGAGAAAGATTCTATTTCATCCGGATTGATATTATTTAACCCGGTTGATATCGGTAGTCCATCCACCACAAACAATGGTTCATTACCTCCATTTATAGAGGCAGCCCCACGAATACGGAATGCCATACCTTGACCCGGCATTCCTGAAACTTGATTGATCTGCACACCTGCAACCTGCCCTTGTAATTTTTGCCCAAGCTGCCCTACCGGTATACTTGATAACTCGTCCGCATTGACCTTAGAAACAGATCCAGTCAAGTCTCTCTTCTTTTGTGTACCATAGCTCACGACAACCACTTCATCCAACGATTGCATATCCTCAGACAACGTAGCGTTCACAACAGAATTATTCCCTACTAATACATCTTTAGAGACATACCCGATATATGAAAACACCAATACAGCTCCAGAAGGAACATCAATACTATAGTTTCCGCCAATATCTGTAATCGTCCCATTTGTAGTTCCCTTTTCAATAACGTTCACACCGATTATAGCTTCACCTCTGCTATCCGTTACTTTACCTGTCACCTTACGACCATCTTGAGCTTTACTCTTGGAGTCCGCAACTGTAAGTATAACGTCTTTATCGACCACCTTGTAAAGAATATTTGTATCTTTAAAGATTTGATTTAGGACAGAAAAAAGATCTTGTCCTTTAACATTCACCGATATCCTACGATTGACATCAACTAGTTTACTATTATAAAAGAAATGAAAATCGGTTTGCTTCTCCAAAGTTTCCAAAACATCAGAAACAGTAGTCTCTGATAGATCTAGAGATAATACATTTCTTTGGGCTTGTGACTGATTGGCAAATACAAATCCAATAGATAAACAAAGCAACAAACAGGTTAACTTCATGGTTCTTGCGACTTTGGGAACCAACCCTAGGGTAGGAATATGCCTTCCCTGTTGGTAATAATAATTTTTTACCATACTTTTGTAACTGATTTAAGATTAAAAAAATAAATTCTTTAGTACTGTTTAAAGACTTACTATTGATGATTTCATACGGAAAGATGCTGGTAACATCTCTCCGTATGTTTTTTAATAGAGTCTGAAGGTTCTATTCTCTCATAAGCAATACATTTAAGGTTAAACTTCTATTTTAATTTCACTCATTTCCTTTTTTCTTTCTCAATATAACCATTGTACTTTGGGAACCTTGGCTGTCATCCGTCATAGCTTGTTTGATCTCATAGTCTATCCGTGAAGAAATCTTCAAATAATCCAAAACTTGAGATAATTGTTTATTCTCAAATGTTCCATTAAAGTAATAGCTATTAATCACTGGATCTTGTATTTCAAATTTGACATTATAAAAATAAGATAATCTCTTTAGTACCTGAGGTAGAGGCATATTCTTAAACATAAGTTTCCCTTCCATCCAAGCTGTCTCATAAATCGTATTTACTTTCGTTATTAAGACCTTTCCTTCATCTATATCACAAACAGCTTTCTCTGAAGGTTTTAATTCCCATTTATAAATTTTCCCTATCTTATTTTTCACTTCTACATTCACTGAACCTTTTACTAAAGTTGTCGATATTTGGTCTTCACTCGCATATGCTTGCATATTAAATTCTGTCCCCAATACCCTCACATTATATCGATCACCGAAAGCACTAACAATAAAAGGCTGTTTTTCGTTATGAGTAACTTTAAAATAAGCTTCTCCCGATAAACATACTTTTCTCTCTTTAGAATCGTATGGCACTGGATAGGACAGGCTACTTCCTGAATTTAAATACACGACTGTACCATCTGGTAAATTAAAATGAGTACGTATCCCCGCATTAGCTTCAAGCGTTATATACTGAGGATCATCGGTACTCGAACCAACCCTTATATATGAAATTAAGCTTGATAGTCCAATAATAGCAATTATACAAGCCGCAGCGACAGAGAACCTCTTCAACCAATATAAACGGGCCCGTTTCACCAATCGTTGTTCCAACTTCTCATAGGCAATCAATGGATTCCGGCTAGCGATCCGTTCCATCGCATTGTTCGCATAATATATACGAGCGGTCTGTAATAAGATCCTCTTATTATTTTCATCCGCTTCCAGCCAAGCCTCAATATAAGATTTTTCCTTATTGGAAGCTGTATCTTTTATATACCGTAAAAGCATCATACCTTCCGGCTCTTGGAAATTAATATGTCTATTTTCCGTTTTCATTCTTATCTGTTTCTATAACTAAGACAATCCTGAAAGAACGCACCCTCAACTAAAAAGCGATTTTTTTTCAACTTTCTCATTTTAACCCGGGACAACCGCTCCAAATATCATTTACTTCCTCTTTTGCCGGGTATCCCCGGATAAGAAGAATCTTACAATAACTCGCCTTGTGAGATCAATCCTGTCACAAAGGATATATACTCCATCAGTAAAGTAGGCAATACTTCATCAGCAAAGTAAGTAGTACTTCATCGGTAAAATAAGTATGTTGTCTTGTCCTGAAATAGCTTGACACTTTTAAGGGGCTAAAAAGTATAGAAATGATCAAAAGAAAGCCCAAAAGAGTGTTCACGGAACCCTTTAAATTATCCGTGTTACGCGAGTATTACAGTAGCGGAATGAGCAAGTATGCGATAACGAAGAAATATTCTTTGAGCCCTCCTTGCATATATAGATGGCTAAAAGAATACCCAGTGGGATCGGACCAGTTACCTTTGCCATCAGAAACAAAAGAGAGGTTACAGATGGTTCCCAAGCAATCGGATTTGACAGATATGGAGTCCCTTCAAAAGCGCATAGAGGAATTGCGTCGTTCTTTGGAGCTGGAGAAGATGCGTAGCCGTGCCTTCGAGAAGATGATAGAGATAGCGGAAGAGGAAGAAGGCATCAGTATATTAAAAAAAGATGGTGCCAAACAGTAACGGCGTTACGTGAGGAGTATCCCCATGAGAGTGTGGCTACCCTTTGCGGGCTGTTTGGAAAGAAACGCCAATGGTATTACGCGAACATGAAGGCGGATGTATCGGAGAGACAACGCGTCAAGCTTCTTGCTGACATGATAGGCTATTATCGTCTTTGTTGTCCCCGTATCGGAGGTTTCAAACTGTTCCATTTACAGGAAAAGGATTTGGGACATGCTGTGACCCTCGGGCGAGACTCGTTCTTAAAGGTTTATGAATCAAAAGGCTTTAAGCTCAAGCCCAACAAACGTAGGCGTACGACAGACTCCAATCATGTCTATAAAAGGTACCCCAATCTTATCAAGGGAAAAGACGCGCGGTATTCCAACCATATATGGGTGTCGGACATCACGTACGTGTGGATATTGGGGGACGTGTTGTACTTGCATCTTGTCACCGACGCCTATTCGCACGCCGTATTGGGCTGGTGCCTGTCCGACAGTCTCAGCGCCTCGCATACGACAGAGGCCTTGCGCATGGCGATCCGGATCGCCGGAGGCGGCAACCTTTGCGGTACCATACACCACTCGGACAGGGGGTCACAATACGCCAGCGACGCTTACGTCAGCTGCCTCATGGAGCATCACATACGGATAAGCATGACAGAAGGATATGAGCCGACAGACAACGCCATGGCGGAAAGACAGAACGGGATCTTCAAGGTCGAATGGATATACGAGCAGGAAATGTACAGGGATAAAGAACAGGCGATCAATGAGATCAATCGTATGATTGACTTTTATAACAACCGAAGACCTCATATGAGCATCGGAATGGAGTGCCCGATGGAGGTGTATAAAGGCAAACTGCCGGGGAAAAATCTTTGGCGAAAAAGACCCTGATTCTTTTTGATTCCTTACATTTGTACGCCGAGAATATGGATCACTCTGGTATATCCATTGTCCATTCTTGATGACAAGCTTTTTGGTAGGCTTTATCAGAGAGTGACAAGTAAGCCAGGAGGATCATGAGTTTATTGACAAGTAAAGTTGTTTAACTACCCCAAAAGTGACAAGTGATTTTAGGAATGGACATATCTTACGATAAGAATGTCCTAAAAGTGATATTTCGATGTGGTTACCCTAATTTTAACCTTGAATATCCAAGATAAAATATATCTTTGCTTACAGAAAAGAAAGGATGAAGAAGGTGCTATGGATGATTCTACTTTAATTGAACAAATACAATTAGGAAGTAAAGACGCTTTTAAACAGATGTTTATCAAATTTTATTCGCCACTATGCGAATATGCTTCCCAATATGTTTCTGATGAGGATGCCGAAGAACTTATTCAGGAGCTAATGTTATTTATATGGGAAAACCGAAATTCCTTATTTGTAGAGATATCCTTGAAATCCTATCTTTTTATGGCTGTTAAGCATCGTTGCCTCAATGCGATCAAAAGGCAATTGTATCATGAGCGAGTACATAGCCTGATTTATGATAAGATTAAAGATCAATTTGAGAATCCTGATACCTATTTCGTAAACGAGCTTACAGAGAATATCACGAAAGCAATCGAAGAATTGCCTGAGAATTATCGGGAGACATTTAAACTTAGCCGATTCGGAGAACAATCTAATCTCCAAATCGCAGAGGCCTTAGGGGTTTCTATAAAAACCGTGGAATACCGGATTACACAATCCTTGAAAATATTGCGAGTTAAGTTGAAGGACTATTTACCTTTTATAATGTTCTTGTTCTAAGAATACTCTCCATAAATCCAAAGGCCTGCACGATTGTTAATAATATCAAATCCATAAAAGCTATATTAAACTATTTTGAATGAACCATGTCTATCTTTTCGTAATTGTAAACAATGTAATCCATATAGTTATGAAATCGGGAAAGTGCCTTTTGATGTTGTTGATGATCCTTTTTTCACCGATGGCTTTCGCACAGCAAAGCGGTGTTAATGTTACCGGATCTGTCGTTGAGCAAGGTAGTGATACCCCCATCGAGCAAGCAACGGTACGATTGCTGAACGTAAAAGACAGTGCCATGGTACGAGGTGTGGT
Organism: Parabacteroides sp. AF21-43; assembly: GCF_003635435.1. Taxonomy (NCBI): domain Bacteria; kingdom Pseudomonadati; phylum Bacteroidota; class Bacteroidia; order Bacteroidales; family Tannerellaceae; genus Parabacteroides; species Parabacteroides sp. AF21-43. The sequence continues at coordinate 66,401 of NZ_QTMG01000015.1, forward strand.
GAGCGCCCGTAATGGTAGTTTTACCTTGAAAAACGTAAAGAAAGGAAGTTATTTACTACACATCACATTCATCGGATACGATCCATTGTACCAACCCTTGCAAATCACCGGAAAGAAAAACCCCGTAAACGTAGGTAAACTTGAATTAAGCGACGGAGCGATCGAGTTGGGAGAAGCCGTAGTTATAGGTAAGGCACCCGAGGTTACCGTTCGCAACGACACTGTGGAATACAATGCGGATTCTTATAAAGTAACCGAAGGCTCCGTTTTGGAGGATTTATTGAAAAAGATGCCCGGTGTGGAGGTAGATAGCGAAGGCAAGATCACCGTCAATGGAAAAGAGGTGAAAAAGGTAATGGTGGACGGAAAGGAGTTCTTCTCCGATGACCCGAAAGTGGCCTCCAAGAATCTTCCAGCCAAGATGATCGATAAATTACAGGTACTTGATAAGAAAAGCGATATGGCCCAAATGACCGGCTTCGACGATGGAGAGGAAGAGACCGTCATCAACCTAACCGTGAAACCCGGCATGAAGCAAGGTTGGTTTGGCAACGCATATGGTGGATACGGAAGTAAAGATCGGTATGAAGGCAACGCCATGGTCAATCGTTTCGTGAATAATGACCAGATCACGTTCATGGGGGGAGCGAATAACACGAATAATATGGGCTTTTCCGATCTAGCCTCAACAATGTTCTCCGGTATGGGAGGCGGTGGAGGCCGACGAGGAGGTTTCGGAGCGGGTAGCGGTATCACCTCTTCCGGAAACGCAGGTTTGAACTTCAGCAAGGAATTCAAGCCGGATAAACTAACTCTTGGGGGAAATACTCGTTATTCCCATTCCGACAATGACGCTCGCAGCAAGAGTGATCGGCAGAATATCCTTCCCGGAGATAGTTCCTCCTATGATAATAGCGAGGCGATGAGCCGTACGAAGAGCGATAACTTTGGCGTAGACTTTCGCTTGGAATGGAAACCGGATACGATGACTCAACTTATCTTCCGCCCGAGTTTCAGCTTCAGCCACAGCATGAACGACAATTTCAGTGATGCTACCACCTTGGATAACGAACGGGATACGGTCAATACCAACAAATCCAGCAATTACTCGGAAAGTAACGGGTACAACCTAAATGCCAGCATCGATTTCAGCCGTAAGCTGAATAACAAAGGGCGTGTGTTCAGCGCCACCCTTTCCGGAGGCAATAGCGATTCGTACAGTGACGGCATGAACCGTTCCGACATCGTTTATTTCAACCAGACTGATGCCTTGAAGAATAGCATTATCGACCAGCGCTCACGTTACGACAACAAAGGTTTCAATTACCGGGCCTACGTATCGTGGGTAGAACCGATCGGGCATAATAATTTCATCCAAGCCACTTATAGCATCAGCCAACGGAAACAAGAAGCCTTGAAGAATGTTTACAACCAAGACGCTGATGGTATATATAATGTATTAGATTCCGCCTACAGCCAAAGCTATCGCAATAACTTTATCAGCCAGCGGGCCAGCTTGAGCTTCAAGTCTCAACGGGAAAAGTTCAACTACACGATCGGCTTGAATCTGGACCCATCCTATTCCAGCAGCGAGAATTTCGTTGGCGACACGACCTTATCCAAGATAACCCGTAAGGTGGTCAACCTCTCCCCGATGGCTCAATTCAACTATATGTTCGATAAGCGTACGAATCTTCGTATCATGTATAATGGCCGTACCAGCCAACCGAGCATGACTCAATTACAACCGGTAGCGGATATCTCGGACCCGACGAATATCACGATCGGTAACCCGGATTTGAATCCCCGCTATACGAACAACGTATTTATTCGTTTCCAACAGTTCACGCCGGAGAAACAACGGGCCTTCATGATCATGGCAAACGGTAGTTATATCATCAACGATATCGTAAGTTATACCTCTTATAACCAAGAGACAGGTGTAAAGACCACCACTTACAAAAACGTAAATGGCAACTATAGTGGCAACGTCCGTATGATGTTGAATACCCCCTTGAAGAATAAGAAATTCTCCATCAACTCCATGACAATGGCCTCGTTCGCTAATAGCAACGGATATATCAACGAGGAGAAGAATACGAACCGGAATCTCATATTGTCCGAACGTGGTGGTATCGACTTCCGCTCCTCTTATCTGGATCTGGGCGTAAACGGGAATATTCGTTACAATGCCACCAGCAACTCTCTGCAAAAGGAAAATAACCAAAACACCTTCAATTACGGAGCCGGCGGTTACACGACAATCTATCTGCCCCTCAATTTCAAGATAGAGAGTGACGTGAACTGGTCTACCAACTCTGGCTACGGGGACGGATTCAAACAGAACGAAGTCCTATGGAATGCCTCAGCCTCCAAGTCTTTCTTAAAGAATAACCAAGGGACGCTCCGTTTCAAGATCTACGACATCCTGCAACAACGAAGCAATATCTCCCGTTCCGTTACCGCTAGCTATATACAAGACTCAGAATATAACACGCTAGGCAGTTATTTCATGGTACACTTCATCTATCGGTTCAGCATCTTCAAAGGCGGAGCCACTACCAGCGACGTGAAAACGCCGGGTAGAGGCGGACGGGGAAGAGGTCCGATGGGCGCTCCTCCGGGACATCGATTTTAATCCCCTAAGTGGAGACTTTATAAAGTCCGTACGCAACAAAAAACGCACCGGACTTGTTTTTACTTAGGATAATATATAAAAAACTTAGGATAAAATAACGCTAACTAGCGCATTAACAGCGGAGTTTCAATGCTTAGCTAGCATACATTCTCTATGCCCACAAAGTATTATTAACATTTTAAACGGATTATTTTTACCTTTTTTGTGTAAATATTAAACTAAAACATACGTTATTTGTTGCAATATTAAGAGAAAGATATTGATATGAGGAAGTCGACAATTTGGTTGCTTGCGGTAGTTATGGCTTTTGCCTTCGCCGGGTTATTATACCTACAGGTAAACTATGTGAGCATTATACTTAAGACACGCAGCGAACAGTTCAATGAGACTGTCAAAAGAAGCCTGCGCCAAGTATCTAAGAATCTGGAATTGGATGAGACCCGTAAATACCTTGAGGATGATATCAACCGGGATGAGACAAATTTCATGTATCAAAATGCCCCGGATGCCCAAAGCCTAGGACAAGTGATCAACCATGAGAAATACCAATTACAGATCAAGGATTCTAATGGAACCGTTCAACAAATAGAGATGCAAAGTTTTAGCGCCCATAAGTTCGAGCCGCTCTCTTCCTTGTCAAAACGGCAGTCTGCCAACAGCATCGTAAACACATCTAAAGATTTACAGAAGACACTAAAAAGACGTTACCAGTACCAAGGTGGACTGATAGAGGAGGTGATTTACAACATCTTATACACCGCGAATCTAAAGCCGATTGAGGAACGTATAGATTTTAAAAAGCTGAACAATTACTTAAAAACAGAATTTATTAACAACGGTTTGAACTTGCCGTTTGTGTTTTCTGTTATTAACAAAGATGGAAATGTAGTATACCAGAGCGGAGAATTCCAAAAGCAACCGATCGCCTCTGACGTGATCACCCAAGTGCTTTTCCCGAACGATCCCCCATCGAAACTAAACTACCTGAGAGTTTATTTTCCGACGAAAGGGGATTATATCTCAAGCTCTATTACTTTCATCGTTCCATCGGTTATATTCTCATTGATCCTGTTGATAACCTTCGTCTTCACGATTTACATCGTATTCCGTCAGAAGAAGTTATCCGAGATGAAAAACGACTTTATCAACAACATGACGCACGAGTTGAAGACACCGGTATCCACGATCTCGCTCGCCGCCCAGATGTTGAAGGATTCGGATATAACGAAGAGTCCGGACGTATTCAAGCATATATCCGGCGTAATCAACGACGAGACGAAGCGATTGAGCTTCTTGGTCGAGAAAGTGCTACAGATGTCTTTGTTCGAACGACAGAAAGCAGCGCTTAAATTGAAAGAAATTGACGCGAATGATTTGGTAGCGAACGTGGCTAACACCTTCGTTTTAAAGGTCGAGAAGTACGGCGGTACAATGGATATAGACCTGCAAGCTACAGAATCGGATATATATGTGGATGAAATGCATATCACCAATGTATTGTTCAACTTGATGGACAATGCGGTTAAATACCGCCGCCCGGAAGTTCCGCTTACATTGATGGCACGCACTTGGAACGAGAACGGAAAGCTGTTGATCTCCGTGGAAGATAATGGTATCGGTATCAAGAAAGAATATCTGAAAAAGGTATTCGACCGTTTCTTCCGCGTACCGACAGGCAACGTACATGACGTGAAAGGGTTCGGCCTCGGACTCGCTTACGTACGTAAAATTATTGAGGACCACAAAGGTACGATCCGTGCTGAAAGTGGTGCCGGAAACATTGGAACAAAATTTATTATTACTTTACCTCTTATAAAAAGTTAGTTATGGAAGAAAAACTAAAGATCTTCTTTTGTGAAGACGATGAGAATTTAGGAATGCTTTTAAGAGAATACTTACAAGCTAAAGGGTATGTAACGGACCTATTCTCTGACGGAGAAGCCGGATACAAAGGTTTTACCAAAGGTAAATACGATCTTTGTGTGTTGGATGTCATGATGCCAAAGAAAGATGGTTTCACCTTGGCACAAGAAATTCGCTCTATCAATCCTGATATCCCTATTATCTTCCTTACAGCCAAGACTATGAAGGAAGACATCTTGGAAGGATTCAAGATCGGTGCGGATGACTACTTGACAAAACCGTTTAGCATGGAAGAGCTATTGCTTCGTATCGAGGCTATCCTTCGCCGTGTGAAAGGTAAGAAGATGAAAGATATTCCTTTCTACAAGTTAGGAAACTTCTTGTTCGATACCCAAAAACAAACGTTGGCTATCGGCGACAAGGTTACGAAACTTACTACGAAGGAATGCGAATTATTAAGCTTGTTGTGCGCCCATGCAAATGAGATCCTTGAGCGTAACTACGCCTTGAAGACAATCTGGGTAGACGATAACTATTTCAACGCTCGTAGCATGGACGTTTATATCACGAAATTACGTAAATTGTTGAAAGACGATCCGGGTATCGAGATCATCAACATCCACGGCAAGGGTTATAAATTAATCACTCCTTCCGGGGAGGAACAAGCCCGTGAGGAAGGCATACAAGTGCTTTAATTCACTTGAACAATAACGACAGAAAAGGCTGGCTAAATGTAAGCCAGCCTTTTTTATACTTTCTTTCTTTTCCAGACTAAGAAGATCCCGAAAACGATCAATGTAACTAGTAGCCCCAAAAGTTGAGAAAAACCGGAGGAAAGACCAAACCCTTCCGGAGCTACAAAAATATAGGTAGAACATACCGCCGTCATGAATAAGGCGGGAATCAAGGTTATCACATATAATTTCTTTGCTTGTACCAAATATACGGTTAAGGCCCATAGGGTAAATACTGCCAACGTCTGGTTACTCCATGCGAAATAACGCCAGATCATATCGAAGCCATCCTTATCTTTTTGACTATATAATAAGATTCCTATCGCAACGATAAACATGGGAATACAGATCATCAGACGTTTGACCACCGTTTTTTGCTCCATATGCAGGAAGTCTGCGACAATCAGACGAGCCGAGCGGAAAGCCGTATCGCCAGAAGTAATCGGAGCTGCTATCACACCCAGTATCGCTAATACACCTCCGACAGCGCCCAGCCACTCTTTCGTGATACTGTCTACTACGACAGCGGCATTGTTCTCCTCCATTCCGTTATTATGGAAGAAATACGTAGCGGCGGCGGCCCAGATCAAGGCTACGATACCTTCGGTAATCATCGCTCCGTAAAATACGGGACGGGCGTATTTCTCACTTTTCATGCAACGGGCCATCAATGGACTTTGGGTAGCATGAAAGCCAGAGATAGCGCCACAAGCGATACTAACAAACATGATCGGAAAAATAGGCAAGCCTCCCGGATGCGTATTACTAAGTCCATCCGTAATCTCAGGTAACGGCGGCTGGTTAATAAATAACATAACCAAGATACCTACGGCCATAAATAGCAAAGCGATGGCGAATAATGGATAGATCTTTCCGATAATCTTATCAACAGGTAATAGAGTAGCCAGTATATAATAAATGAATACGACGATAATCCAGAACGTAGCATCTAGATATTCCGGAGTCAGTTTAGCCAGCAACCCTGCAGGCCCAGCTACGAAAACAGCACCCACCAAGATCATCAAGATAACCGTAAAGCCCCGCATAAATTGCTTAAAGTTGTTCCCCAGATACCGTCCGATCAATTCAGGAAGACTTTCTCCATCATGCCGCAACGAAAGCATTCCAGATAGGAAATCATGGGTAGCGCCCGCAAATATACTTCCCAATACGATCCAAAGGAAAGAAGCTACCCCAAATTTAGCCCCCATGATAGCGCCGAAAATAGGTCCCAGACCCGCTATATTCAAAAATTGGATCATGAAAATCTTCCAAGTAGGCAAGGGTATATAATCAACACCATCTTGTTTTGTGAAAGCGGGAGTAACCCGGGAGGGATCTACGCCAAACACCCGCTCGACAAATTTACCATACGTAAAATATCCAACGATAAGGGCTATCAGACAACATGTAAAAGTAATCATGGTTTTCTAAAGAATTAAATTGTCAAAGGAAAAGGTATATACGAGAAAACCGTACCAAGGGCATTCTAACGAGTAATTGTCAGAATGCCCTTAGTGCGGTCTTCGTATGAATCAATTAATTAAGTAAACGCTTAACCGTCTCGGAAATCATCCGTCCTTCGGCTCTTCCTGCCAATGCTTTTGAGGCTACACCCATTACCTTACCCATATCTTTCGGGCCAGCGGCACCGACTTGAGCGATAATAGCTTTCAATTCTTTCTCCAATTCCTCGGCAGACATTTGTTGAGGTAAATATTTCTCAATCACTTTTACTTGCTCCAACTCAACATCCGCTAGGTCTTGACGGCCCTGTTGCACATAAATCGTAGCAGAATCTTTCCCTTGTTTCACCAACTTCTGCATGATCTTCAAGGCATCCGCATCCGTCAGCGTATCATTGGCTCCCGGAGCGGTTTTCGCTTCCAAGAAAAATTTCTTTACATTTCTCAATGTCTCCAAGGCGACTTTATCTTTCGCCTTCATCGCGTTTTTAATGTCTTCACTGACTTGTTCAAATAAATCCATATCCTTATTATATTATTAACTATCGGAAACTGATCACTTGTTTACCCCCCCGCTGAGAATCTTGGCGAGGTTGGTTAGCCGGTTGCTTCGCCGTTGTCGGAGCCGATACTTGAATATCCTCTCCCGCTACTTTGGAACGGGCACGGGCCACGATCTTCGGATCCCGGTTATAAGTCGGATTATCCTCTATCAAAGCGATCAAGGCATCATCGTCCAACTCTTCCTGAGTCAAAACTACCGCTTTCGCACGAGAGGTAAAACGACCCGCCTTTTGTGCGGAAGCACCATAATATTTACCAATCAAATCACGCTCCTTACGCTCTTTCTCGATTCGCTCTTCTTCTAAGCGCAATTCTTCTTCCGTCATCTGAGCGGCTTCATTCCTGCGTTTATCAGCGATCAATGGAATATCATCCATCGTAAATCCAGTAGCGAGGATCGTCATTTTCACTTTATTACCTAATGTATTATCCACGGCAGTACCCCAGATAACCTCTATATCACGGTTGAACTCGGACATAAAGTTATGCACGTCGTTCATCTCCTCCATGCGCAACTCGGCTTCCTCGCTGAAATATACGTTGAACAGGATTTTCTTGGCGTTCTTTACGTCGTTGTTGCTTAATAGCGGAGAATTCAGAGCGTCTTCCACCGCTTGGCGAACACGTCCTTCTCCTTCACCAAAACCATTACTCATCAAAGCGACACCACCATCTTTCATCGTGGTGTTAACATCGGCGAAGTCGAGGTTGATAATACCCGGAAGCGTAATGATCTCCGCGATACTCTTGGCGGCGATCGTCAAGGTATCATCGGCCTTGCCGAAAGCGTTCATCACGGAAAGGTCCGAATAAATCTCACGCAAACGCTCGTTATTGATTACCAATAAGGCATCCACGTTCTTCGCGATCTCCTCCACACCATTCAAGGCCTGTATAATCTTACGCTCACCCTCGAACAAGAAAGGAATGGTTACGATACCTACCGTCAATATTCCCATATCCTTCGCGATACGAGCGATAACCGGAGCGGCACCCGTACCGGTACCACCACCCATACCGGCGGTAATAAATACCATCTTCGTACCGTCGTTCAACATACCTCGAAGATCGTCCAGACTCTCCTCGGCCGCCATCATCGCACGTTCCGGCTTATTTCCCGCGCCCAATCCCTGCGTGATCTCACGTCCCAGCAATAACTTGATAGGAACATCCGAACGGTTCAAGGCTTGATTATCCGTATTACATAACACGAATGTAACATCGTGTATGCCCTCCTTATACATATGAGTAACAGCGTTTCCGCCACCGCCTCCAACACCAATCACCTTAATGATTTTGGGAGTATCCGTAGGATAATTAAAATTTAATATTGTATCGTCCATTGTCTTCCGGTTTTATTACATTCGTAGATCACGTTATTTACTCTCGTTATCATCGTCATCGAAGAGGGTTTTACCAAAGGTATCGATTCCTTTTGTCAACCGCCCGAACAAGCCGGGACCTTTTTTCTTCTCTTTCTTCGGCTTCTCCTTGACGGGTTCCGGTTCCGGAGTCGGTTCCACTGTCGGTTCAGGCTCAACCACCGGCTCAATCTTAGGCTCCGGTTTAGGAGGAATATATAACGCGCAATTCTTAGTTCCTTTCGCCAAGAGGCCGACGGCTACCGCATATTCGGGATTGCTGGCGACCACTAAATCACCACTAGCGACAACCCCCTTGCGAACCGCTGAATAGCGAACCTCCATCTTCAAGCGTTCGCTCATAACAGCCGGTAAATTCTTCAAAGCGGCGCCTCCACCCGTAATCACGATGCCGGCACCGAGAACGCTCATCAAGCCTGTAGCCTCCAGACGAGCATATACATTCTCTAAGATCTCATCCATACGGGCCTCGATCACGCCGTTCAACTCGGCCAGCTTAATCTCACGCAAGCCCATTCCATCCGCTAAACTCACTTGGATGGTCATATCATTATCCCGGTCCGCTTTCGCGCTACCATAAGTGATCTTCAAGCGTTCCGCCTCAGACTCTACGACCCTGAGATTGGTTATATCTTTTGTTATCAAATTACCTCCAAAGGGAACAACGGAAAGGCTGGCCAACTTACCACCCTTATAGACAGATATCGTCGTCACGCCGGCACCGAAACCGATCAAGGCGCAACCCAAGTCCTTCTCATTGTCGCTCAAGACAACATCTCCCAACGCAAGGGGTGACACCAGAATACCGGCGATCTCGATTTTCGCTTGTTCCGAGATGCTATTGACAATATTTAATTTCAAGGAAGGACGTCCAACAATCAACTTATAACGAGCCTCGATACGGCTACAAGGCACGCCCACCGGGTTGGACTCTGGCTTATCATCTAAAAAATAGGAAGGAGAAACCACGTCAAGAACGGTCAACATATCCGGACGATAATCCTTACACTCTTGATAAAGAGAGTCTATGATCTCCTCCGTAACCACTCCTTCCATTCCCAACACCTTGCAAACCGTATGCTCGATAGAACGGAGTGACTGGCCACCCAGTCCCACATATACCTGCCCGATCTTGGTCCCCCCCAGTTTATTCTCCAACTTGAGGATCAAGCGTTTTATCTTACTCGCCGTCTCCTTCACGTTATATACACATCCTCTTCGTATGCAGGTGCCGGAGTTCTCAACTTCGTAGGCGATGATTGAAAGAGCGCCCGTCGCATTCTTAGTCCCCACCATTCCTACCATATGGGAGGTACCTAGGTCAATAGCTGCTATAAAGTCTGTGTATGCCATATCATCTATTTTTTAGTACAAACAATCTGATTCTTATATTTTAAATTAATCATACTGTACTTTTCCCAACCCACTTTAGGGATCGCTTGTTCATAGAAAAGCTTTAAATTCGCAAGCTTTTCTTCGAATTCATCCAAAGTACCCAACATGATCCGGTGGTTACCCACTCTTGGAATAAGTTCTATATCATTATCCGGATAGACATAGATTTGTTCAATCTGGTCATTCCAGAACTCATTCTCTTGCAAAAATAATGCAAATTTGTATAAGTCGGTCACCGCAAGCTCTTTTTCCACATATCCACTCACAATTGGCACATGCGCAGCATACCGACGACTGATCGGCATGGTGGTTCCCAGATTATCCACGTAATAACTACCTCTTACGCCCATAATCCGGAGGATAGGCATCTTTTGCATGACCTCTAGCTTGATAATACCCGAAGGAGTCTTATACGCCTCCACTTGGGCGATCATCTCATTCTTAAGCAATTCCGTCTCTATCCGATCCGTATTCACGTCGGCCATTGACCGCTTGATCGGATCTAGCCCGGCTTTCTTCAGTATAGACACAAGGTCACTCTCGCTCACGAAGTGTTTATCCAGACTGTCTTTCACCACGACTTGCAGATCTTGGCAAATAGAGTCCTGACGTATTTCCCGAAAGAAAAACGACACAAACACGATGTAACAGAACAACAACGTGGCTACTACTATGGAAATTATTCGGATCACGGTTTCCTTATTTGTTTACATAAAATCTCTTTTACAGGCTCCACCAAACGGTCGATATTACCGGCGCCTACCATTAATACTACCTCATATTTCCCGGCGGCAACCACGTCCAAAAGCTCTTCCTTCTTACACAGCGTCTTGGAAGGGATCGTCACCTTATCAAAAATGATCCGAGAGCTCACCCCCGGAATCGGTTCCTCACGAGCCGGATAGATATCCAGCAAGATCAACTCATCCAATAAAGAGAGACTCGCGGCGAAATCACCAGCGAAATCCCGGGTACGGGTATATAGATGCGGCTGGAAAATACCTGTCACCTTACGACCCGCATATAATTCCTTCACCGACAAGATACTCTGTCGCAATTCGGCCGGATGATGGGCATAATCATCGATCAATACCACTTGATCAGTCTTCAAATGGAAATCGAAACGGCGGCGAGGTCCGGCAAATGTAGCCATACCCTTTTTCAAATCCTCCGGTTTCACTCCGTTCAACCAAGCGATCGCCATAGCCGCTACCCCGTTCTCTATATTAACCTTTACGGGAACACCTAATTCCACATCAGGAATACGGATTTCCGGACCAACGAAGTCAAAGGTAATATTTCCGTCGCAAATACGAATATTTTCAGCGTAAAAGTCCGCTATTTCCGTAACGGAATAGGTATATTTCTTGACACCCTCCTGTAAACGGGGCGTTACGTTGATTCCCTTCTTGATCAGTAGACAACCATCAGGACGAATTAAGGAGGTAAATTTCTCGAAACTCTCCCGGTAAGCCTCCGCCGTACCGTAAATATCCAGATGATCTGGATCTGCGGAAGTAATCACTGCCATATAAGGAGTAAGCCAATGGAAAGAACGATCGAACTCATCCGCCTCGATCACGGTAAAGTCGCTCGTATCAGACAACATCAAATTACTCTCGTAGTTCTTTAGGATTCCTCCGAGGAAAGCATTGCAATCCACCGGCGATTGTTTCAGCAAATGAGCCAGCATAGAAGAGGTCGTTGTCTTGCCGTGCGTTCCCGCCACGCATAAACCCCGGCTGCTTTTCGTAATCTCTCCCAAGACACGTGCCCGCTTCATCACCTCAAAACCGTGCGCCCGGAAATAGGTCAATTCCGTATGCGACTCCGGGACCGCCGGCGTATAAACCACCAGCGTATCATCGGGCGACTTGAACGCCTCCCCGATCAAAGCTACATTATCCTCATAGTGAATATCGGCTCCCTCCTTTTTCAACTCCTCGGTTAAATCGGAAGGGGTCTTATCGTATCCGCCCACTCGTTTTCCCTTAGCGAGGAAATAACGGATCAAGGCACTCATCCCAATGCCCCCGGCACCTACGAAATACACCGCTGTCACTTTATTTATATCCATATTCCTTATTTCTTATCTATAATCTTAACAATCTCATCCACGATACGGTCCGCGCTATGGCGTTGCGCCAAGGTCTCGATATTACGGCTCAACGTACACAAACGTTCATCGTCATGAACTATCTTCAAGGCAGTAGGCACCAAATCCTTTTCCGCGTCTTTATCGGCGATCATAACGGCGGCATCCTTATGGACCAAGGCTAAGGCATTCTTGGTCTGATGATCTTCCGCCACATTCGGCGAAGGCACCAAGACCACCGGTTTTCCTAATAAGCAAAGTTCCGAGATAGAACTAGCCCCCGCACGGGATATCACCAAATCGGCCGCTGAATAAGCATAATCCATACGGGTAATAAAGTCTGAGCACCAAACCGGCATTCCCCGGTACGCCTTCAAATGCTTGGAAGCGTCGCTGTAATAATACCTACCGGTTTGCCAAATAACCTGTACATCCGAGGCGAAGAACTTATCCAGATCCCCTTGAATACTCCGGTTAATCGTCCGTGCGCCAAGGCTACCACCTACCACAAGGATCGTTTTTTTCTCCGGAGAAAGCCCGAAGAACGCCAACGCCTCCTCTTTCTTACTCAACGCCTCTTCCAAATCCTGTCGCACCGGATTTCCCGTAATCACGATCTTATCCGCCGGAAAGAACTTCTCCATGCCCTCGTAAGCGACACAAATCTTGCTCGCTTTCTTCGCCAACAACTTATTGGTCACACCGGCATATGAGTTTTGTTCCTGTATCAACGCAGGAACACCTTGCGAAGCCGCCATCCATAAAGTCGGTCCACTGGCATAACCGCCCACGCCGACCGCTATATCTGGCTTGAACTCACGGATCGTCTTCCTCGCCAAGCGCAAGCTTTTCGCTAAACGAGCCATGACCTTCACGTTGTTCATCAAGTGGGCACGATCAAACCCACTCACTGGTAAACCTACGATTTTATAACCGGCTGCCGGAACCTTATCCATTTCCATGCGGTCTTCCGCCCCCACAAATAAGATTTCCGCATCCGGAAAACGTTTCTTGAAAGTATTAGCGATAGATATGGCCGGGAAGATATGGCCTCCCGTACCACCACCACTTATTATGATCCGGTACTTTCTCATACTTTTGACTCTACAGTTATCGTTTCGACAGCCGACAGCGGATTATCTTCTTTCTCTCCCTCGACCGCCTGATTTATTGTCTCTCCGGATGGCTCGTCGGAAGGATTCTCTGGATTCTCCGTATCCTCCTCTTCCTCATCCTCATTTCCGATATTGGCTCCAAAACGACTTACGCTCAATATGATCCCGAAATAGATACAAGATATAAGCGTAGACGTACCACCCCGGCTCACCAACGGCATCGGTTGCCCGGTAACGGGCACTAAATTCACGGCTACCGCCATATTCGCCAAGGCTTGGACTACCACCAGCAACCCACATCCCAACACTAGGAATTTCGGGAATGATTTATCACATTTCCGGGCGATCATCCCGACCCGCACTAGCAGCATTATATAAAGCAACAGTACAAAGATCCCCCCAACGATACCCAGTTCCTCTATGATAATCGCATAGATAAAATCAGAATACGCCTGTGGCAGGAAGTCACGCTGTTGGCCATGTCCGGGCATCTGTCCTAATACGCCTCCCCTGGCAATAGCTATCTTCGCATGGGTTACCTGATAATTATCATCGGTTATCTTATACGTACCACTCTCATCCAAATTATCCTTATGCCCGTCGAAGAAACGCTCCAAACGCCCCTGCCAAGTAACGAATCGATCCGGCAAATACTGAGTAATAGCGGCTGGCGTAAACTTAAGCAACACCAAGAACAATACCAACGCCAACATCAAGATGCCCGCCAGCTTCGCCAACTTACCAAATGGCAACTGACCGATAAACATCATCAGGAAACAAACCCCGAATAGCATAAACGCCGTAGAGAAGTTCTCTGGCAGAATCAAGACACAGGTGAGTCCTACTCCAATCAGTATATACTTAAAGATCTGGTTCTCCGTTAATTTCCCCCGCTTGCTGAGCAAGAAAGCGACAAACACGACACAAGCCAGCTTCCCGAACTCCGAAGGCTGGAACTGTATTCCCATGATTTCCAGCCATCGATGCGCGTCATTAGCGTCCACGCCGATAAAGGGCGTCACGATCAACATCAACATCGAGACCGGCAATAATATAATAAACGCAGAGAAGAAACGACACGGTATATTATGTAACAGCAATACCATGACGAAACCTCCCAATAAAAAGGTGGCGTGCCGTACGATAGGCGCCCAGTGATTCGCGTTCTTATAAGCGATCGTACTGGTCGCGCTGAACACCTCCACCACCGATATAAGACACAGGAACATGAAGATGATCCATATCACCCGGTCGCCCTTAAACAGTTTACTCGCCAGATCCATTTTATCCTTTATTACAAATTACGTACGCAAGCCTTGAACTGATCGCCCCGATCCTCATAGCTCTTGAACAGGTCGAAGCTGGCGCAACAAGGAGAGAGCAATACCGTATCTCCCTTATGAGCCATCTTATAAGCTTTCGCCACAGCCTCCTCCATCGAGCGGGCGTCTTCGATGTTCGCCACTTTCCCGTCGAAGAACGCATGCAGTTTCGTATTATCCACACCCATGAAAATCAATGAATGTACCTTCTTATTCACTAATTCCTCGATCTCCGAGTAATCATTCCCTTTATCCGTGCCCCCTAAGATCAAAACGACCGGAGTCGTCATGCTCTGCAAGGCATACCAACAAGAGTTTACGTTCGTAGCTTTCGAGTCATTGATATAATCAACACCACGCACGCGAAGCACCTTTTCCAAACGGTGCTCGACACCCGTGAAATCACTGAGTGAGGCACGTATTTTCTCATCATGAATGTCCACGATCTTGGACGCTATCCCCGAAGCCAAAGAGTTATACAGGTTATGCGTACCAGTCAATGCCAATAGGTCTTGTTCCATCGTAAATGTTCCGTTTGCCGTTTCAATAACTACTTGATTATTTTCCGTATATCCCTTCACGCCGTTCTCATGTGTCTCGGCGAATGGGTAAAGAGTAGCCTTAGGATGCCGTTTGGCGATCTCACGGGCTATGATCGGGTCATCGTTCCAGAAAATGAAGGCGTCGTCCTTCGTCTGATTTTGCAAGATGCGGAACTTAGCGTCTACATAATTCTGCATCTCATAGTTATAACGGTCCAGATGATCCGGTGTTATATTCAATATAATAGCGATATCCGCTCTAAAGTCGTACATATTATCCAGTTGGAAACTGCTCAACTCGATCACGTAGACCGCATGTGGATCTTCCGCAACCTGAAGCGCCAAGCTGTTTCCGACATTTCCGGCCAAGCCCACGTCCACGCCCGCTTCTTTCAGTATATGATACGTAAGCATCGTCGTTGTCGTCTTGCCGTTGCTACCCGTGATGCAAATCATCTTCGAGTCCGTATACCTTCCGGCAAACTCGATCTCGGAGATGATCGGCGTACCTTGCTTCTTCAATAACTGTATGATAGGAGCCTTGTCGGGAATACCCGGGCTCTTGACAATTTCGTCGGCATTCAAGATGTCGGCTTCGGTATGCTGTCCCTCTTCCCAACGAATCCCGTGGTTGTCCAGCATCTCCTTATACTTAGGTTTGATAGACGATTTATCGGACACGAACACGTCGAATCCTTTCGCCTTCGCCAAGACAGCGGCTCCCGCGCCACTCTCCCCGGCCCCTAATATAACCATTCTCTTACTCATCTTTTATCTCATCTTTAACGTAACTATCGTCATAACAGCCAAAATAATACCGATCAACCAGAAACGGACCACGATCTTCGATTCAGGCACGACATTGAACGGCTTTTGGATCAACGCCTGTATACCCGCGTTTCCCGGCTTCTGGAAATGATGGTGTAAAGGAGCCATCTTGAAGATACGGCGACCTTCCCCATACTTCTTCTTCGTATATTTAAAGTAGGCCACTTGCAACATGACCGATATATTCTCCACCAAGAAAATACCGCAAAGGATCGGAATCAACAACTCCTTACGGATGATGATCGCGAAAACAGCGATAATACCTCCCAAGGTCAAGCTCCCCGTATCTCCCATAAATACTTGGGCCGGATACGAGTTGTACCATAAGAAACCGACCGTGGCACCGATAAAGGCAGCGGCATAAACCACCAACTCCTCCGCACCGGGTATAAACATGATATTCAAGAACGAGGCGAACTCAAAGTGGGATGACATATAGGCCAAAATACCGAGCGCCACCCCGATGATCGCCGATGTCCCGGCAGCCAAGCCGTCCAATCCATCCGTCATATTGGCTCCGTTCGACACGGCAGTCACCACAAAGATCACCATCAGCACGAACACCAGCCACGCGGCCTCCTCCTTATAATCGCCCGCCCAGTTCACCAAGTTGGCGTAATCGAAATTATTGTTTTTCAAGAACGGGATGGTCGTCTTTGTCGATTTGGTCTCCACCGTATGATAACGCACCTCCTCGATCACGTTATCATGGCGCACCTCCATATTCTCCTTGATCACCACATCCGGGCTCATGAACAATACCAAGCCAACGATCAGGCCCAGTCCTACCTGCCCGACGATCTTGAAACGTCCGTGCATGCCCTCCTTATTCTTCTTGAACACCTTGATATAATCATCCGCGAATCCCAAGGCTCCCAGCCAAACCGTAGTCACCAACATCAATATCACATAGATATTATTCAGCTTGGCACACAGTAAAGTCGGGATCAATATAGCGATAATAATGATAATACCTCCCATCGTCGGCGTTCCCTTCTTGCTCATCTGGCCCTCCAGCCCAAGATTTCTCACCGTCTCGCCGATCTGCAACATTTGCAACTTATCGATGATACGCCGGCCGATCGCCGTAGAGATAAACAAGGACAAGATCAAGGCCAACCCCGAGCGGAAAGATACGTACTTAAACATACCCGCTCCCGGGAAATCCAACTGATCCAAATAATTAAAAAGATAATAAAGCATGTCGTCTTAAATATTATGATTGTTGTGTCGAAAAAATCTCGCGTAACTTCTCACGGTCGTCAAAGTGATGTTTCACCCCCTTGATCTCCTGATAGTCTTCGTGGCCTTTTCCGGCAACAAGGATCACATCCCCTTTCTTCGCCAACATCGTAGCGGTCTTGATCGCTTGCGTACGGTCCGTGATACATAAGACACGTTCCATATCCATTTTCGTCAATCCGGCTACCATATCGTTAATAATATCATCCGGTTCCTCAAAGCGCGGGTTATCGGAAGTCAGAATTACCTGATCGCTCAGCTTGGCAGCCTCTTTCGCCATCAACGGACGCTTCCCCTTGTCCCGGTTTCCCCCGGCACCTACCACGGTAATGATACGTCCTTTCCCATCCAATACCTCATGAATGCCATTCAGTACATTCGTCAAGGCATCCGGCGTGTGAGCGTAATCCACGATCGCCGTATAACCGAGCGGAGACTGGATCGTCTCGAAGCGACCGGATACGGAGCGAAGCGTGCTCAGCACGATCAACACCTCCTCGGGATCTTTCCCCAAAGAAACTGCGGCTCCGTACACGGCTAGTAAGTTATAAGCGTTGAAACGTCCCACGAAATGCACCATAACCTCCCGACCGTTAATGATCAAGTCTGTACCCTCGAAATGAGATTCCAATATCTTTCCCTTGAAATCGGCCAAGGTACGCAAGGAATAGGTCAGCTTCTTCGCCTTCGTATTTTGCAACATCACCAAGCCGGATTTATCATCGGCATTCGTCAAGGCAAAAGTCCCGGCAGGCAGGTCATCGAAGAATTTCTTCTTCGCTTTCAAGTAATTCTCCACGGTCTTATGATAGTCCAAATGATCACGGGTCAAGTTCGTGAAAATCCCCCCGTCGAAAGACAGGCCGCTGATGCGCCGCTGATCGATCGAATGAGAGCTAACCTCCATAAAAGCATACTCACACCCGGCCTCTACCATCCGGGCCATCAAGGAATGAAGCGTAAGCGGGTCCGGTGTCGTATGATCCGTCGGTACCGCCTCGCCATCTATATAATTACATACCGTGGAAAGCAATCCCACCTTATGTCCCATCTTCCGGAACATCTCATATAATAAAGTAGCGATCGTAGTCTTCCCGTTCGTACCCGTCACGCCTACCAACACCAATTTCCGGGAAGGATCACCATACCAGCGGGAAACCAAAAGACCCAACGCCTCCGCCGAATCCTTCACCACGATAAACGAGCATCTCCCCTCCAAATAGGACGGAGCCTCCTCGCATACGATAGCGACAGCCCCCTTCTCTATGGCGCTGTCCATATAGGCATGGCCATCCACGGCCGTACCTCTCACAGCGACAAACAAAGACCCTTTCGTCACCCGACGAGAGTCTGATTGAATATTCGTGATATCCACATTATCCGCCCCCATCAACATAGGAGCTTCCAACGCACCGATTAAATCCCTTAGTTCCATACCTATTTCAATGTTAATAATACGGTCTGCCCCTTAGACACTCGCTGTCCGGGTTGAATACTCTGCGAAACGACCCGTCCGACACCCGACAAAGAGACACGCAGACCGGCTTGCTCCAACAAGAAAACCGCATCTTTAGCCCCCATGCCGACTACCCGGGGTACCAGTCCCTCACGAATCGTCAGATCGCTTAATTTCACCTTATTCTCTTCTTGCTCGGCGGAGGCTACGACCCACTTTGTCTCCAAACTGTCCGTATCCGCCTTAATATCCAATTCATCTAATACGTCCTCTACCGCCCTCAGATCGCCGCCTTTCACACGAGGTACCATCACGGCCGTCGAATCCCGTTCCATATCCCGGACATCGAACGACATATGGCTGGCGTATATCTTCTCGGCGATCGCACGCACCACGCCTCCCGACATCGTACCGCCCGAAGGATAACCAATACGAGGACGGCGGATCACCACGATACAAGAATACTTCGGATGATCGGCCGGGAAATAGCCACAGAAAGAGACTTGGTGCCCGCTCGTACGGTAGACACCGCCCGTAGCGATCTGCGCCGTACCGGTCTTTCCGGCGATCCGGACAATATCCGAATGAACCGCCTTACCGGTCCCTTTCTCCACGACTCCCAGCAACATATCTTTTATCAACGCCAGCGTATGATCCGAGCAGATCGAAGAGTTGATCACCTCCGTGGAAAAACTCTGCACGGTCTTGCCGTTATGTAAGATCTCTTTCGTAAACATCGGGCGAACCATCTTTCCGTTGTTCGCGATCGCGTTAAAGAACGCCAACGTATTGATCGGCGGTACCTGCGTCTCGTAACCGAACGACATCCAAGGCAAGGTGGTCTTGGACCAATAACGGGTCGTATCATCCGGACGACGTATCTTGGCACGTCCCGCCCCCGGTATCTCCAAACGAAGATCCGCGTTCATACCGATACGGTACAGTCCCTCCACGAACTTTGTCGGGTTATCCGAATAACCTTTCAGGATCGTCTTGGCCACACCGATATTGGAGGAATACCAAATCGCCTGCTCCACCGAGATCCGGCCGTATCCACCTTTATTCATATTATGGTCCGTCATGCGGGCACCCTTATACATATATATACCATTGCCTACATCGACCGTATCTCCCGGATTGCATAAACCATCCTCCAAGGCCACCATGATAGAGGCCACCTTGAAAGTAGAGCCCGGCTCGATCTCGTCCGCTACGGCATGATTCTTCGTCTCGCCATATACGCCCTCACGGATACGCCCCATATTCGTAATTGCCTTGATCTCTCCGGTCTCGACCTCCATCACGACAGCCGTACCAGACTCGGCATCGATCGCCTTCAATTTATCGACCAGCGATTTCTCGGTTATATCCTGTATATTGATATCGATCGTGGTGCGGATATCCATGCCATCCACCGGGTCCACCTCAATCACGTTCGTCCAGCCTCCACCGACACGGCGAACGGAACTCAACCCGGCCTGCCCCCGCAGGAGCGAATCGTATTGCAACTCCAATCCATTCTTCCCCTTCGTAGTTCCACCCTCCTCGATCTCTCCGTAGATATCACCGATCGTACGAGACGCCAAGGTCCCGAAAGGTTTCTGGCGCTGCACCATCTCCTTCGTATAAAAACCGCTCTTATAACGTCCCAGACGAAGGAACGGGAACTTACGGATCTCCTTCAAGTCCGAATACGAGACCTTCCCCGCGTAAATCGGGAACTGGCGGCTTTTACCGCTCAGCCCTTTCAGCAGATAAGCCTTATAGCCCGCCGGCGTACGATCCTTCAATTTACGGGAAAGATAAAACGCCAACGAGTCCACCCCATCCTTCTTGGACGTCTTGAACGTATCCAGCCAATTATACTTGGCATCCTTAGCCGGAGTATACGCATCCGCCTTAAAGTCGATATACATATAATAACGAGGCACGCTGGTAGCCATCAACTTACCGTCCGACGAATAGATATTGCCACGTCCGGGCAACACCAAACGGTTCGGTCGTTTCTGGCTCTCGGCCACCTTCATCCATTTATCCCTCTCCACGAAGGCCGTATCAAAGGCACGGAACAGGATTCCTACGGCCACAAGCCCCAGCAACAGCACGACCACGAAGTAACAGAATAAAATCCGGCTACTTTTAGGCTCTATTTCTTTCGGTTCGTTTTCTTCAGACATACCCATTTACACCTTATCTCACTTATATAACTCATAAGGAGGGGTTTTCGCACCCTCCAGATCAATACCTTGCTCCTCGATCAGCAACTCGATTTGCGATTGGCGGCTATTGCCGGTCAACTCGGATGAGATCGACAACGCCTCGAAACGCACATCCCTCAATTGCTGTTGCAACCGGTCGATCTCACGCAACTTTTGCATACAAGTATACCGGTTACCGATAAAGAAAAACGCCAACACGACAAGTAACACGATCATGCGCGTATGCCTCAAGATAAAATCCTCTTTCAGCACGCCGCCACCGAGTATATACCAGAACGAAAGACGTTTCTCCTTCTTCCTCGTTTTCTTATGTTGTCCGTTTTCTTCCATATCTATTTCTCCTTATACCTTCTCAGCGATTCTCAACTTGGCGCTCCGGGAACGGGGATTCCGCTCCACCTCCTCGTCGGTCGGGACGATCACCTTATTATTGACCAAGCGGAAAGGCGATCGTACGTTCCCGAAGAAATCCTGCTCGCATTTCCCCTCGAAGTTTCCGGTCTTCAAAAAGTTCTTTACCAGACGATCTTCCAAGGAGTGATACGTGATAACCACCAAACGTCCTCCCGGCCTCAACACCCGCAAGGTACTCCGCAGCATCTCTTTCAGCGCCCTCATCTCATCGTTCACCTCGATACGAAGCGCTTGAAAGACTTGCGCCAAGAATTTCTTCTCCTTGTCCTTTCCCGTAAACGGCTTGATCACCTCCAAGAACTCCTCGATCGTCTCTATCTTCTTTGTCTCACGGGCTTTCACCAGCACAGAGGCTAATTTCCGTGACACCTTCAGCTCGCCATATAGATAAAACACATCGGCCAACGCCTCCGCCGTATAATTATTCACGATATCGGCGGCGGTCTGCCCCGCACGCGTATTCATCCGCATATCCAACGTCCCGTCGAAACGGAAAGAGAAACCGCGATCCTTATCGTCGAAATGATGGGAAGAGACACCTAAATCCGCCAACAGACCGTCTACCTCCCCGCTTTCTCCATAGTAACGCATAAAATTATACAAATAACGGAAATTACTGCGCACGAAAGTGAATCGTGGGTCTGCCGGGACATTATGCTCGGCGTCCGCGTCTTGGTCAAAGCCGTAAAGTTCGCCCCCGCTACCCAACCGTTTCAAGATCTCGCGGGAATGTCCTCCACCGCCAAACGTAACATCCACGTAAATCCCGTCGGGACGGATATCCAATCCCTCCAGACTTTCCCGCAGCATTACCGGTACATGATAGCAACTATCTTTTTCTTCCATTCGTCGTTCTTACGTTAAACTTCCTCTTAAAATCAAGCGCCGTACTCCTTTGATACGCACGCACATGCCTTATCGGTGGGTAAAAGTACACATTTCCAAAATTACCCGCCAACATTTATATAAGAAAAGTAGGAAAAAGTTATCAACAGGTCGTTAACCCTTCGTCTTTTCGTCCTTATCTCTTACGCTTTTCACCGGTATCCGTTAACCAATTCTTCCTTTCACCTTCATCTTCTAACGGCCGTTGGACGATCATGCAACAGTTGGTAGATGATCTTCTAACAGTTGGTGCATGATCGTCCAACAGCCGTTAGATAACCGATAGTCAAGCTCCCGGGGACTAACCTCCCTAATGGTAGCGGCTAAAAGATCAAGGGGAAAAGGCCAAGATAGCTGGCGAAAAAGCAAAAACTTCACTCAAACCTCTCTCGTTTTAATTATTAACTTTATCTTTGCCCCTTGACAAGCTTATATAGATGGCAAAACAAGGTGTGACAAAGATAGATATCAAGCAAGTATTGGCACAAAAGGCGCCCAAGGCGTCACGCAAGATCCCAGGGTTTATCGTGGACTACTTGATTCGCACGGTTCATCAAGAGGAACTGAATGATATATTAACCCGTTACCACGATAAGGAAGGGGTAGATTTCATGCGTGAGCTTATCGGCTATTTTGACCTTACCCTCGATCTGGTACATGCGGAAAACATCCCGACCGAAGGGCGCTATATCTTCGCCTCCAACCATCCGCTCGGAGGGTTGGACGGCATCTGTCTCTCCGCCGTTATCGGTTCCCGGTTCGAAGGCCGCATCAAGTATCCGGTCAATGATTTATTACTTTATCTCTCCAATCTAAAATCTATCTTTGTACCGATCAACAAACACGGCGCGCAAGGAAAGGACAACGCACGGATGCTGGAGGAGGCTTTTGCCTCGGACGACCAGATCATCACTTTCCCCGCCGGATTATGCTCTCGCAAGATTGGTGGCAAGATACAAGACTTGGAGTGGAAGAAATCGTTCATCCAGAAGGCGGTGCAATACAAGCGGGATATCGTACCGGTCTATTTCGACGGGAAGAATTCCAATTTCTTCTACAACCTCGCCCGGATACGCAAGGCGCTGGGTATAAAGATGAATTATGAGATGATTTATTTACCGGACGAGATGTTCCGGAGCAAACATAAGACCTTCCGGATTTATTTCGGGAAGCCTATCCCTTGGCAGACATTCGACAACGGCAAGAAACCCGCCGAATGGGCAGAGTGGATAAAAAACAAGGTTTACAAACTCAAGGATTAACAGACGAAACATATGCAAGACATTATCAATCCCATAGACAGGGCACTACTGAAGGCTGAATTGACCAAAGAGAAGAGGTTGAGAAGTACCAATAAATCGAAGAATGAGATTTATATCGTCACGGCGCACGACTCACCCAATGTCATGCAAGAGATAGGGCGTCTGCGGGAGGTCGCTTTCCGTTATTACGGGGGTGGCACGGGATTCCCTGTGGATATCGATGAGTATGACACGATGGAAGACGCTTACCGCCAGCTGATTGTCTGGAGCCCGGAAGATGAGCAGATCTTGGGGGGATACCGTTTCCTTTGCGGTTCGGACGTTAAGTTCGACGAGAATGGTAAACCGATCTTGGCGACCTCGCACTTGTTTAATTTCTCAGAGAAATTTATCAAGGAGATCCTTCCTTATACGGTAGAGTTGGGACGCTCGTTCGTGGCTCTGGAGTATCAATCCACCCGTTCCGGGGCGAAAGGCTTGTTCGTGTTGGATAACCTGTGGGATGGATTGGGGGCTTTATCCGTGGTTGATCCGAGCTTGCGGTATTATTTCGGGAAGGTGACTATGTACAATACGTACAACCAAGAGGCCCGTAATATGATCTTATACTTCCTCGGATTGCATTTCCCGGACGCAGACCAACTGATCACTCCGGTATATCCTTTGGAGACTAATATGGATGTAGAGAAGATGAGATCTCTTTTCCCTCACGATAATTTCAAGGATAACTACAAGGTATTGAACCAAGAGGTTCGTAAATTCGGCATCAACGTGCCTCCTTTGGTAAATGCTTACATGAGCTTGTCGCCTAAGATGCGTGTATTCGGCACAGCGATCAACCATGAGTTTGGAGAGGTGGAAGAAACGGGTATCTTAATCGCTATTAACGAGATATTAGAGGATAAGAAGAAACGGCATATTGAGACGTATCTGGAAGAGGAGTACAAGTCCGCCGAGTTGATACGCAAGAATTTCATCGGGGAATAAAGCCGTAGATATGGCTAGCGCGACAGCGTAACAAGATATAAAAAGGTTCAGCCTAACCGTTCGCCTCCAAGCGGATTAAAAACGGACAAAGGCTGAACCTCTTTTTATCTCAAATAAATCTTATAGCATAGTCCACCGGAGAAATATTTCATTCGCTGCAATTCAAATTGAAAATGTATATGATTGAATAGTAGGTAAGTGGCTCCCATAGCGAAGTCTTTCGAATCGTATTCGGCTATGACGTTCAAATGTGGGGCGAATGAAGGATTGTAGGTGATACCTCCCGCTACACCGTTCAAGGGATAATCCTCACGGCGGTTATACAGATAGGATAAATGAACACCTAAGGTTTCCCTTCCCAGCTGAAAATGTTTGGTAGCGGCCAGATAATAACGGCAGAAATAGCCGTTTCCCGTAGCCGAAGCGAATTTATGCCCGGATGACGTAAAAGGGTCCGAAGTCCCCAGCACGACAGCGGGGATGTATTTGCTTTCTTTCAACACACGTAAGCGGGCGGAGAAATAACGATCTTGGTTCGTGAATCCGGAATAGCCATGCTTATCCAATCCAAGGCTCTCGGCCGTAAACAGCGTACAAGTATACGCTACTTCCAGAAACGGGAAGATCGTCACGTTCAAATAATAATTCCACGTATTAAAATTAAACTTGGGAGGCGTAAGCTCTTGATGCAAGAAGTTTCCGCCAAGCATCACGGTCTTGTCCTTTTGCATATCGGCGGACGGGGCATGCAATAGCCCTGTCGTGCCATAAGATAATTGAGCCGGAAGTAAGGTCCAGCAACTTAAGAATATGATCAATAAGAGTAATTTCTTCATTTTTCTTTGTTTACTTATAAACTTCCGGCTCAACATTATTTAATCAAGCTTCAAATATCAAGCATTAATCCGGGATGATGATACCGCCACCGGCGTTATTGCCATCACCATGTCCGTGACCGTGGGATTGCTTGTAAACAGGAGTACCTTCTATCTTGATAAGTTTTTTAGCTACAACCTGAATCTCTTCCACCTTTTTACCCTTTGTCATAAACTTAAATACATACGTATTTGTAGTATATGTCTTCTTCAAGCTCATAGAAGCGACCGTACGATCAGCTTCCGTAGGAACGGATGTTGTCAATGATGTTTGGATACCTATCTGATAACCATCAGCTTGCAAACGATTAGAGATTCGGTTATAAACCGCATTCTTAGCGACTTGACCATCTACGTTAGATTTTCCGACTAGATCCTGCAAGTTTTCTCCAACATAAGCATTTGTAGTTGTAACAACTACAGGAATGTTTCCTGCCTTACCATCAGAGCAGTAGTCAACAACCTTTTCTACGATTGTAGTATCAGTACTGATATCTTCAGTTTCCGCTAATGCCAACTCAAAACCTGCGGCAAACTTAGAGAAGTGAGCGACAGACATTTCCGCACCAGTACCATTGATATAAACAGGGTCCGCCGTAGGATCAATCTTCATGATCTCCTTATTATCTATGCCTGTGGTCGCATATAACAATGCCATAGGCTGTGTAGAAGAAACCAAATCCTTCGGAGCGTCGAACGAGATCTTCAAAGCCGGAGAGAATACCGTACCGCTAGGCTCGCCTTTATATACACGGCTTACACTGGCTACCGCACCAGCATCAGAAGTCACATTATTGGATTGCAGAGCTTCCGCAGACATATCACGTTCAATCACCAATGTTTGATTACTACTTGCCGGCATAACGATAACGACAGGCTTACCACTTTCCGCGACCAAACTTACCTCATCTTTCTCTTTTATACCATCAGCGGTCGTACTTTCAATCACTCCTATCGATTCTGTCAATTTCTCAGCATCACTTTGATTCAAAACCTTAATAACTGGAGCTTGAACCTCATTATCCGCACCTTTATAGTTATCTAAGACATTAGCAGGAATGACAACGTCTACTTTTTGCTCAACATTATTCTCATCCACATAAGTGACACCAGACACCTTAACCTCTTCGGTTCCGCCTGCGTTAATCGCATTCTTAATCTCATCCGCTACTTTTTCCGCTTCTTTTTCCGGAACCTGAACACCATATTTAGAAAAATCAATCTCCGTATTTCCACCTGTACCTATAGGGTTCAATGTGATAGGAAATACATAGTTCATACTCTGACCGACCTTAAAGATGATCGTACGAGAGTAGCTCGTATAACCTGCGGCTTTAACACTCAAGATAAATTGAGCATCCTCCGTAACCTTTGATGATGCGATATTGAAAGAGAACTCACTCTCATTCTTAGAAATAAATAACTCTTCACTTCCTAACATCAATGTGACTTCCGCTGTCTTGATGTCTGCGCCCGTAGATAGGTCTGTTATTATACCAGATACGATATAAGTCGCTTTTGACGGATCTGTCGGTTTGGAAGGATCGGAAGGATCAGACGGGTCTGTTGGCTTGGAAGGATCAGACGGGTCAGAAGGATCTGTCGGCTTAGAAGGATCATCCGGGTCTACTGGAATAGAAGGAGCGACATTCATCACGATAATAGCTGGATACTCAACGTCGAATGTATCACCTTCGCCCTCTTTCTTTTCTTGATCCGGAACGGCTGAAACGACAACCTTAGCCACGGCTTTAGTATATCCGGAAGCTGTAGCTACTACGTCGTAGATACCGGGAGTCACATCAGAGACCTTAAAATTAGGTTTATTCTCTTTAGCGATCTCTTTATCCCCGTATTTTACGACAACAGAAAGGCTGGAAGTAGAGATAGCTTTTCCCACAACATCCTCGATCGATACGGAAAGATTGTACTTCGCCTTCTTATACTCTTTCGGAGTATCGGGAGTCGTGCCCTTTACCATGACGGCGTTTACTACATACTGTCCAACACCCGATTCGATCTTCTTCACATCCACATCATAGCTTCTGTCTGCATAGCCTTCCGACTTAAAGGCGATTTTGTAAGAGCCTGGTGTACTTTTCAAGTCGAAAGAGTACGTTCCATCAGAACCCGTCGTAGCACTAAGAGATTGAGCTCCAGAAAGAGCTACGCTAACGCCAGCCATTGGGTTGTTGCTGGCATCCATAACCGTACCACCAATCGCATAGGTGGCAACAGTGCCACCACCATCCGGAGTAGGCACATCATCATCGTCATCCTTACAACCAACGAAGCCAATCATGGCTGTCGTAAGGAACAAGACCAATAAGGTCTGTAACTTTGTAATTGTTCTCATAATAAAACTAGGTAATTATATACCAGTTTACACCTCCCTATAAAAAGATAGACAAATCTCATTTTTATTGACCGACCCTATGATAAAGCATTAAAAAGTATGTCATAGGGTTGTTTGCGTTTCTAAATATCTATATCTTTGCCCCACGTATTAGAATAAAGACGTAGAAGCGTTAAGATATTATCTCGTATTTGAAATCTGGACAATTTCAACCACTCGGGATAATAGACAAAGATGCCTCCTACGCCTATGTTGTTATATTTATACCTCTAGGGGCAAACTATACACAATCATAAGGCGTGGGGCTGTTGTTTGTTATCGAGTGGTGGGCAGTCCAGAGCCTCAAATACGGTAACATCCAATAGTCCCCACGCTTCTTTTATTTAGAAACCACCGAACGAAGGGGACAGGGAGGGCAAAAACAAACACACAATGAAAAAAGCATTCTTATTTATCAGTACGGCATTCTTGTTATCAAGTTGCGCAGCGGTAAAGTCTCCGGTAACAGGTTATGTCTATCAAGAGACTCAATCACCAGTCTCGGTAACTTCAAATCCTTTAGGATCTAAGAAAGGAGAGGCTACGGCAACAAGCGTCTTGGGCTGGTTCGCATTCGGGGACGCAAGCGTACAAAAAGCGGCTAAAGACGGCGGTATCACAAAGATTAGTCATATTGATCAGAAGTCAACAAGCGTCTTAGGGCTGTTCGCCAAGTATACGATAACGGTTTATGGGGATTAACATGAAACGTATCATATACTTATTAGCGGTATCATGTTTCCTGCTTATTTCTTGCCACGATGACGATCGTTTTAGTGTCGAAAATGTAGTTGGCAATAATACCTCTATCGTAGGAATGTGGCTTCGAGAAGCAGGCAAAGAACAAATGGTATATGCGTTCTTTGAAGACGGGACTGGGTATGAAAAAACAACTGATAGAAGAAACAATACTGTTAGCGTAGATGGATTCACATATGAATTTGATCCAAATACGATGAGTATAGTTTTTGATAAGGAGTTTGATAATGCAATATACTCAGAGTGGACCGTGGAAATGAAAGGAAAATCTTATATGATCCTAACACATCACGGGATCTGGGACGCTGGACACGGCTTAACACATGAGGATACTTACTCATTCGAGCTATTCAGAATAATGGATGAGTAGACTAAACAGTAAAATTAAAAGATAAGCGGGATTAGATTTAGGCTAGTCCCGCTTTTGTTTTATCATATTTATTAACTTTTAAAATTATAGACATGAATAAAAGAAAAGTCAAAAAGAAACTCTATTTAAATAACAAAGAATTTCAAGTCTTATTTCGTTCAGACAAGAAATACTTTAGATATGCGATAAATAATATATGCTTTGCTTTTGGATGTTCTTCATTAGAATATTGGATATACTTTTTTAGAGGTAAAAGGATTGATGGAGAAATATATTATAAAAACATTTCGCAATTAAACCGCATTAGCTAGCAATATACGTATCCTTTCATTATAAACCAATACTGGAATATTTTTACCAGTTTCGGATAATGTATATTTAATATGTTTATTAATAGTTTCATTTATTAATCTTGCAATAAGATCTTGATGCTTTGTCAAAGATATGTCTGATATATGTACCAAATAAGTTGAAACTGTTTTGTATATATTATTGTTTTCTAAATCGGTCTCTATTGTGATTTCAATAAATATGCCATATAAATCCTTTTTTACAGTATGAACTATTTGAATATAAGGATTGTAGTCTAGTTGATACGATTTTGGTCTGCAATTATTAAAGGATTTATATTCCTCATATTTTATTCCATAAAATTCCATAACATTAGATTTTAAAGTTTGTTTTCAAATATAGCAATCTTATTTCTAAACAATCCTAATTAAAACTGAAATAAATTTAACGTGGTTATATTGGACTGTAGTTTGATTGTTGGTTTGAAACGAATTTGTTATCTTTATAGGGTAAAAATCAGAGTGTTATGTTTGAGATGAATCATTTTAAATCTATCGATGAGTTAGTGAAGTTCTTCCCTACCGAGCAATCATGTATTGATTTTTTGGAGAGGCAGAGATGGGGTGATCATGTCGTGTCTCCGTACGATCCAGACTCAAAGGTTTATAAATGCAAGGGAAACCGATACAAGTGCAAGAATACGGGGAAGTATTTCAACGTCCGGACAAACACGATCTTCGAGAACACGAAAGTGTCGCTGAGGAAATGGATGTTGGCTTGCTATATCGTCATAAACGCTAAAAAGGGTGTCTCTTCCGTTCAGTTGGCTAAGTTCATTAACGTAACACAAAAGACGGCTTGGTTTATGTTGCAACGTATCCAAAATTGTTTCAATATAGATGCCAGTCAATGTCTAAACGGAGGGGTTGAGGTAGATGAGACTTATATAGGGGGATTGAATAAGAATAGGCATAGTAGTAAGAAGGTAAGAAACGCAAGAGGCAGGAGTTGTAAGGACAAGGTTCCGGTATTTGGTATGCTACAAAGAGAAGGCTTTGTTATAGCCAAGGTTGTTAATGATACTAAAGCCGGAACTTTGATTCCGATTATAAACGATGTTGTATGCCCGGGATCTACAATCTTCTCGGATGAATGGCAAGCTTATAGAAACTTAGATCCTAACCTATACGATCACGGTGTAGTCTATCATAAGAAAGGCGCTTACGTCATTGGGAATAGACATACTAATACGATCGAAGGATTCTGGGGACACCTAAAAAGAACATTGAAGGGTGTCCATCATTGGGTGTCTAGGAAACATCTACAAAGATACGTGGACTCATCAGCTTTTAGGTATAATACCAAACATCTTTCCGAATATGAAAGATTCGACGTACTTTTGCAGAATATCGGACACCGATTAAGGTATTCACAGTTAAAAAACGTAGCGGCATGAAAAAAAAGAAAGACCTAGAAGATATAAAACATACTTGGAAATGTAATTCTTTAGAAATCGAGAAGGAGATGAAGAGAATAGCTGATAACATATTCGGCTATAATCCGAAAACAGATCCCCGTGATCCTCTTTTTCGGAAAACTCTTTCTTGGAGCGTTAAAAAAGAAGGAAAGGGAAAGAAAAATGAGAAAAACGATTGAATAATAAAAGGATACATAACCATGTATCCTTTTATTATTTTAGTGATAGTGTAAAGTAGTATATAATTACCTAAAACTATTTAAAAATTGAGTAATTCCGACTTTATAAAGTACGGGTTGAATTGATTCTGTTGCATGATGTTATCATTCGGTGAGGCTTTATACCCCTTATAATAATAGCGTTCATTACCGGCGTTGTAAGACATACCCCAGTTGTCAGAAGGAAGCACCCGCACATTCTTACGTTTATATTTATAAGGAGGAAGAGCCACTTGAAACCGGAAACCTCCGTTTTTCAAAGCACCTTGCGCCTTCATCGCATAAAAACCGATAGAGCAATGGCGGAAATGACGGATCAAGTCAATCCGTCCACCGACCTCTCCCAGCAAGTACTGCTCGGCTTTCAAAGAGACCTGTGTATTGTATTTGGACCAGTAAAAACTACCTCCCAACGACCAAGTGACCCGCTGATGAGTCCCATAATGATATTCGAACTTATGCCAAGATCCCGTACCCGTACAACCAATACGTCCTTCCAAAGAAAAACGTTCATCCTTCAAATGATGGGTTACCGCTAAATCCACGCCATAACGATCCGCATTGAACAAACCGATACTGGCTCTAGCAAACGTACGATAAGGTAAACGAAAAGATTAGGAAAGGGTAACCATGCCCGGGTGAATCTTACCCGCCCAAGGACCATATCCATCATTATATATAGGAAACACCATTTGCGCCGTCAGCTTCATCCCATTCCAGAAAGAGACCTCGATCGCAGGCGAGAGGTTGAATAACACTTGGTATATTTGTGTGATAATGAGGTTCTTCAGATACAACTCCGGATAAACCACCACGTCTACTTTAAATAAGGAGCTATTCATACGGTACTCTTTTTTCACCTTATCCCAGCTATCGCCCAGATCGTAAGTAGCATCCCAGGCGGAACGGGCCGCATAGGAGCCGGGAGCCGCCTTCAAGCTGTCCGGATTTGCCGTATAGATCAATGAGATCTGCGGTATATTATTATCCAATACGACGATACGGCAGGATTTGCCCTTCTCCGGCAAGCCTGTTTTCTGGATGCGGTCTATGGCATGGGCCAGTCCCACACCCTGCAAACGCCAAGGGGTATTCTCCAAGACATACACTCTCTCCTTCTCGTCCTCCGACCAGACAACATTCTCAAAACCCATATCGACCAGCATATTCGCGGTGATATCCGCATATACCTTATTATATTGGGCCTTTGTAAACATAGGCAATAGTAGCAAAAAAAATAAAAGGCATTCCTTACGGAGTAAAATGGCTCGTATAGAAGACTTTCTATTCATATCTCTAGAGTTTGATTCCAAGTTATCATTGGTTTACTGTTTTTCTTATTCTTACCCTTCCACATAAAAAACGACTAGTGAAAACGATCGTTTAGATCTTGCATTTTTTTAGAAAGCAAAAAGATGATGCTCTTTTGTCATATTCGTGACACTTTGATTAATCTATCCTGTTGAGAAGAAGATATATAGCAGGATAAAATTTAATCGGAAAAGGTTGCCGGTCTCGGAGAAATGCCTACCTTTGCAAACGACTAATTGAAACGATCGTTTTTTACAGTCGTTTTCAATCTAAATATTTTTATTGTTATCATAGATACTTCTCATAATAGCCTGCGCCAAAATCAACAAATGACACTTCATATTTAGAAAACGACCTCATTATTTTAAAATGTACATAACCCCGCTTCCAAAGTCAGCTAGCTTCGCTGGCAAAGTAAGTTAACTTACTCGGGCATTTAAGTTAGCTTACTTTGCCATTTAAGTTAACTTACTTTTTGGCCCTTCTATACAGCCCAAAAAGAATACGGAAATTTGCTATTCTCGGAAAGCATTCTTATCTTAGCAAATTATAGCAGATTATAGCAAAGAGAGAGTTTCATGTTAGCAGCCATTCATATACAGTTAATCGTTGGTACGATATTTATCATATTGTATAGCGTCACTATATTAGGACTGGTATTAGTTATCATTACAGAGAATAGGAATCCGTTAAAGACAATTCCTTGGGTAATCGTCTTATTATTAGCACCCGGTATCGGACTGCTTTTCTATTTCTTCTTTGGACAAGATAACCGGAAACAACGGATCATATCGAGGCGTACCTATAAACGCATCATGAAAAGGCCGCAAGAGGGTAAATTACCTCAAGACGCCTGCGTAGTTCCGGACCCCTATAAACCTTTATCGACCTTGTTGACTAACACCAACCAATCCTCCCTCCTATACGGAACACAAATCACGATTTATACGAATGGTACCGATAAGTTCAAAGACTTGCTGGAAGAGATCCAGAAAGCGACCCACCATATCCATATACAATATTATATATTCTGTGATGACGAGATAGGAAAACAGGTGCAACAACTCCTTATCAAGAAAGTAAAAGAAGGTGTGAAGGTACGTGTACTTTATGATGATGTGGGTTGCTGGAATGTAAAAGACGGCTTCTTTAAGGAAATGAAGGAAGCGGGTATCGAGGTATATGCGTTCTTGAGGGTAGCGTTCCCCGTTTTCACCAGTAAGGTGAATTACCGGAACCACCGCAAGATTATCGTGATAGACGGTAAAGTCGGGTTTATGGGAGGCATGAATATAGCCGACCGATACGATAAGGGAACCTCTTGGGGCACATGGAGGGATACGCATTTCAAATTCGTAGGGAAAGGAGTGCACGGGCTTCAATCCGTATTCCTCATCGATTGGTACGTGGTTAGTAAAAAACTCTTGAACGATCGGATTTACTATCCGGCCGCCCAAATCTATAGCGATAATATTATGCAAATCGCCACTAGCGGTCCGGTAGGTCAATGGAGAACTTTGTTGCAAGCGACCATTTTCATGATCGCCAACGCCAAGAAGTATATCTTTATACAAACCCCTTATTTCCTGCCTACCGAAGGATTGAACCAAGCGTTGCAAACCGCCGCCTTAGGGGGAGTGGATGTTCGTTTGATGCTGCCTAAGCGTTCCGATACACGTTCAGCGAATATGGCCAGTCATTCCTTTATCGACGAGATGGTAAAGGCCGGCGTAAAAGTATACCTCTACAAACCGGGCTTCTTGCATTCCAAGCTAGTCGTGTCCGACGACGCATTGACAAGCATCGGGTCCGCCAATATGGACTTCCGTAGCTTTGAGCATAACTTCGAGATTAACGCTTTCGTATATCAAAAGGAATTCGCCCTGCAAATGAAACGCATCTTTACACACGACATGCATCACTGTGAGCGCTTGATCCCTTCCCGCTGGTTAAAGCGCCCCCTCAAGCAACGCATGGCGGAATCATTTATGCGTCTGTTTTCTCCCCTTCTTTAAGGAAGATGCTAAAGTTCACGGAGCCATACACCCGGTGCTGATAAAAATAAGGCAAAGATGAGAAGTCATTGGTCTTAGGATGTTCCATGATGAATATCCCTCCATCCCTTAGTAAATCACGCTCGAAAACCAAGGCGGGTATTTCCGGCAACTCCGGCAAGGCATACGGGGGATCGGCAAAGATGAAATCGAAACTTTGCTTAGGGGCTGAATTCAAATAACGGAAAACATCCCCACGAATCAGAGCCAACGCATCCGTCTTCAGCTCTTTCGCTACCTTGGCTATAAAAGAGGCATGAGCGTTATTTTTCTCTATGGCGGTTACATTCCGGCATCCTCGTGAGATCAACTCAAAAGAGATACTTCCGGTTCCGGCAAAAAGATCCAACGCATCCATACCTTCCAGATCCACCAAATTATTTACTACGTTAAAAATATTCTCTTTCGCAAAATCCGTCGTAGGACGTGCGCTAAACGAAGAGGGCACGTCAAAACGCCGACGACCGTATATACCGCTTATTATTCGCATATTAATAAAGATATTAAATCCATAGGGGCTTTCGTTACATCCGTTCCCAGCAGATAGGCTTCCGAAGGGATCTCCACCGGCTTAACATGGCGTAAATAGGCTCGCAATCGCTCCAGAACCCGCATTCGCGAGGAAGATTCCCCCGCTAAAAGCAACTGGTCCTTTTCTTGGTCCAATCCCGCCTGTTTCCATACATATAATATATAGTATACTATATCGTCCGATTGGTCGATCGGGTAAGAGTTCACAAATAAGAGTTTCCCTTGAGCGTAACACGCCACATCCATCCGCTTTCGTTCTATCACGACATACATTTGCCGGGGTAAGCTAGCACTACTTTCTTTTGTCCATAGCGTTAGCGGAGAAGTCATGTAGTGGGAGAAAAAAGGATGCAAAAGAGAACGGGAGCAAAATTCGTAAACCTCCTCGTCTACACCAAACACCAACTTAGCCTGTTGTTCCTTTAAAGTATCGGTTAAGCAATGCAATTCCAGTGTAGAAAAGCTGAAATCCAATAAACGCCCTTCCTTACCGTCCCCCCAATAATTATCAGGGACCAAGCTATATTCCGGAGATACACAGATCACGTTAATCCGTTTATAAGTCCACGTAAGAAACTCATGAGCGAAGAAAAACTCCTTAAGGGAAGAAATGAAAGAGACCGCCCGATCGAATTCCGTTTCCCGATAAAAGAAACTTCCTCCAGCCGAGGGATCATACCCGGAAAAAGAAAGTCCACCCGACCGAAGCCGGATGGACACTATATACTTTTCCGAATTATCAGTAGTTAACGTATCAGGAATGCTGATAGTCATATGAGCCGCTGATTATTCCCAGTTACCTGCGTTGTTATTAATTTCTTCCAAAGAACCTACGCGCAATCCCGGGAACTTACCTTGTTTCTCTGCCTTGTCGATCAAGTTATAAGTCAACTGAGCATCCATGTCACGCAAATATTCTTTGTAAGGAACCTCACAAGCGAATACTTTGATCTCATAACCAGAACCAGATTTCAACGTAGCCGTATCCATCTTGAAAGTAATCTTTTCACCCGGAACGGCCGGAACATAACGCATAGCCGCTACATCATAGTTCTTACCCAGCAAAGTATCTTTCGCCAATACCCACATGGTATCACGTCTGATTAAACCTTTCTTAACAGCCTCTGCTTCTGTCATACCTTTCTCCAACTGCTCATCCGTCAATACACCTTCCTTGATCAAGAACGGCAACTTATCCGTATTCAAGAATTTCTCCAAATCGTCGAAACTTCCGGCATGAGTCTTATACATGTTCTTGTATTCGATCTGAGCCTTACGGATTTCAATCAAACGGGCGATGATCGCATTGTCACGAATAGTCTTCTGATCATCATACTCAATCGGACCAGTGACGCTCTTGTAGCACATGTAAACTAGCAGTACAACTGCGGCAGCTAATAAAATCTTTAATGTAACTTTCATGGTTTGTATTGTTTTTTGAATTTATTTCGTTCGGCAAATTTAAAAAAGAATATTTAATACACTACCTTTATCGCGAAAATTATTGCGATCAAAATGATAAATAGTTACATAAGCCAGCAAATCGAACGAAATTTCCCCTATAAACCGACGGATGATCAGTTTTTAGCGCTTCATACGCTTACCGAATTTCTCTTGTCTGAGGAACCGGACAGCCTTCTACTGATGAAAGGCTACGCAGGAACCGGAAAAACCTCTCTGGTCGGGGCTTTGGTGAAAACGCTTAACGAACTAAAGCAAAAAACGTTTTTGTTGGCTCCAACCGGACGAGCAGCCAAAGTTTTCTCGGGCTACGCTGGCCAAAAAGCGTATACAATTCATAAAAAAATATATCGTCAACGGGCGTTTTCCAATGAGCCGACGGGCTTCATGCCGGCAGATAATTTACATAAAGATACACTTTTTATCGTCGACGAGGCTTCTATGATCGCCAACGAGGGGTTGGATTCATTTGTTTTTGGTTCCGGACGCCTGTTGGACGATTTAATCCAGTATGTCTATTCCGGGGAAAACTGCCGTCTTATCCTAATGGGAGATGTCGCACAGCTTCCTCCGGTAATGCAAACGGAGAGTCCCGCCTTGAATCCCGAGATATTACGGGGTTACAACCTACAGGTTTGGGAGATAGCGTTAACTCAAGTCGTACGCCAAAGCGAGGACTCGGGAATCCTGTTCAACGCTACCCGGCTACGAGACGCACTACGAAACCACACGGTCGAGATCTTTCCGAAATTACAATTAAAAGGCTTCTCCGATTTCACGAAAGTCAATGGAGATGAGCTAATTGAGGAAATATCTTCCGCCTATAGCCGCGACGGTATGGAAGAGACAATGATTATCTCCCGCTCGAATAAACGAGCAACGATTTATAATAACGGCATACGTAACCGTATCCTATACAGGGAAGAAGAGCTATCGTCCGGCGATCGTTTAATGGTAGCGAAGAACAATTATTATTGGACAGCGAATTGCAAGGAGATGGACTTTATAGCGAACGGAGAGATCATTCAAGTCATGCGGGTACGCCGTGTCACGGAGATGTATGGCTTCCGCTTTGCCGACATCACGGCTCGTTTTCAAGATTATGATCTGGAAATCGATTTGAAAATCCTATTGGATACTTTACAGACCGACTCACCCGCCCTCCCTAAGGAGCTAAACGACAAGCTCTTTTACACCATATTGGAAGATTACGAGGACATTCCTACCAAGGCGGGAAAAATGAAAAAGATGAAGGTAGATCCTCATTACAACGTCGTCCAAGTAAAATACGCTTATGCGGTAACCTGCCATAAAGCCCAAGGCGGCCAATGGATGAACGTCTTTCTCGATATCGGTTACATCACGGAGGAAATGCTTGGTGAGGATTTCTATAGGTGGCTCTACACGGCTTTTACCCGGGCGACCCATCACCTATATCTGGTGAATTTACCGGACGAGTTCGTCGAATGATTTACAATATTTTAAGATCGAAACTGGCAACATTGACAAGAAATACTTATTTTTGTTGCAAAACATACGTATGTCCGGATGATTTATAGCATCTGAAAAACATATAGAAATGGCAAACAAGGAAAAAATAGATTATCTATTGATCGATATCAGGGAGCTGGAGAAGTTGGTAGCCGGAATGAGGGACGCGGAAATTTATCCCGCCTCTTTCTTCAACCAGACCTTCCAGTTGACCCACAAGGTATTGAAGGAGCTTCATACGCTGGAGGAGTTTCAGTTAGAGGCTTTGCGTAAACAAATGGAAGAACATCAACGACTTATCGATTCTATTCCCGTAAGTAAACCTTTACAGATGCCGGAGGTGCAACCGGCTCCGGAAGTATCCCCTACGATCGAGGTCGTACAGGTACAAGAACCGGTCGTTGAGGAACCTATCGTAGTAGAACCAATTGTCGAAAAAGAGATCCCAGAAGAAAAGATCGTACAAGAGACAATCCCCTTGAAAGAGATAGAGATTCCACATAAAACTATATTAGCGGATAAATCCAGTATTTCACTGAATGATATATTGGAGAAAAAGAATCTTTCTGATTTCCGTAAGGCATTCAGTTTAAATGATCGTTTCCGCTTCAGAAGGGAATTATTCGGAGGAAATGAGGAGAAAATGAATAAGGCGATCTCAGACCTGAACGATCTTTGCTCGTACGAGGAATCGGTCACTTATCTGAACAAGGTGTTGAACTGGAATATAGAAGACGCTTCCGTAGCCGATTTCATCAAGCTATTGGAAAAACGCTTCTCATAAATATACGATATGGCAAAATTGACTGTAGTCCCAACCCCTGTTGGTAACTTGGAAGATATGACATTCCGGGCGATCCGTGTGCTAAAAGAAGCAGATCTTATTTTAGCGGAGGATACCCGTACGACCGGCATCTTGCTGAAACATTTCGAGATACAGAACAAGATGCAGTCCCACCACAAGTTCAATGAACATAAGACGGTGGAGCAAATCGCGGCCCGTATCAAGGGAGGCGAAAATATCGCCCTTGTTTCCGATGCCGGTACGCCGGCCATCTCCGATCCGGGATTCATGTTGGTGAGGGAATGTGTTCGCCAAGGGGTAGACGTAGAGTGCCTGCCCGGAGCTACGGCTTTCGTGCCCGCCTTGGTAGCGTCCGGATTACCCAATGAGAAGTTCTGTTTCGAGGGGTTTCTCCCTCAAAAGAAAGGAAGGCAGACCCGGCTAAAAGAATTGGCTTTGGAATACCGGACTATTATTTTTTATGAATCACCTTTCCGTCTGCTCAAGACCTTGACGCAATTCGCCGAGTTTTTCGGTACGGACCGCCAAGTATCAGTATCCCGGGAAATCTCCAAATTACACGAGGAAACCGTACGAGGCTCCTTAGAAGAAGTAATTCAGCATTTTACCGTGAACGAACCAAGGGGTGAGATTGTTATTGTATTAGCAGGCTTAAAAGATAAAAAGGACAAAGAGACAGAAAAAGATGTTTAACTTAACAAGCAAAAAGAACATGAAGAAAGTATTATTAGTATGTGTCTGCACAGCCATGCTGGCCTCTTGTGGCCAAAATTCAGCGGATTACAAGAAACTAAAGGCTGAGAACGATTCTCTACGTATCGAGAATACGAAGAACACGGATGAGCTTAATGATATGCTCTCCACCCTAAATGATATTGAATCTGATTTTCAATCTATACGTGATGCCGAGAATTATTTGACAATCCAACAACAAACCGGCGGTGAGCTAAATCAGTCACGCAGAGATCAAATCAAGCAGAACATGCAATTGATCAGCGAGACCTTGAAGAAGAACAAGGAGCAAATCAGCCAGTTGGAGGAGAAATTGAAGAAAAGCGGTATTCAATCTTCCGCATTACGAAAGACGATCGATCGTCTTTCCTCCGAGCTGGATCAAAAGGCAACGATGATTGTCGCTTTGCAAGAGGATTTGGCAAAGAAGAACGTACGTATCCAAGAATTGGACGAGATGGTAAGTTCCTTGAATGAGGATGTGGAAAGTCTGGCTACTACCGCAGCCGCTCAATCCGAGAAATTGAACGCTCAAGATAAAGCCCTTCACACGGCTTACTACTGTTTCGGTACTTCCAAGGAATTGAAGGAACAGAAGATCTTATCCGGTGGTGGCCTGTTCTCTAAATCTAAAGTATTGCAGAGTGGTTTCAACAAGGATTATTTCATCTCTATCGATATCCGTGAGGTAAAAGAAATTCCTTTGTTCGCAAGCAAGGCTAAACTAAAATCCAATCATCCGGAAGGATCTTATGAGTTCGTAGAGGATGAAGACGGAAACTTGACCTTGAAAATAAATGACGAGAAGGCTTTCTGGAGCCTAGGCAAGTATTTAGTGATCGAAGTTGGATAATGATTTATAAAAGTATATTTATCGATTTGGACGATACCCTTTGGGATACGTACCATAACAATAAAGAATGCCTTGAAGAGCTATATACCGATTACCACTTTAATCGGTATTATGCCTCCTTCGAGGCTTTCTTTGATATTTATATGCCTCATAATCTAGACTTATGGGCCAAATACCGTTCGGGGGAAATAGACCGGCAAACCTTAATCTTGGATCGATTTCTCTACGTACTTCGTCCGTTAGGAATAGAGGATAAGAAAACCGTCTTATCGGTAAATAATGATTTCTTGCAACGCACGACCACCAAAACCCGATTAGTGCCCGGAGCCATTGAATTACTGGAATATCTCCGCCCTTCCTATCGGTTATTTATTTTATCCAATGGATTCCGTGAGGTACAATTCAAGAAACTTAGCAACGCAGGCTTGGCCCCTTATTTCGAACGGATGATCCTGTCCGAGGACGCTAATATACAAAAACCCCATAAAGGTATTTTCGACTTCGCCTTAAAGAACACGAACTCACGCCGGTCCGAGAGCTTAATGATCGGGGATAGCTGGGAAGCTGATATCATTGGGGCTTACCAATCCAAGATCGACCAGATATGGTTGAATCCGGAAGGATTACCTGCCGATGGATTCACCCCGACCCATACAGTCCGCTCTCTGGAAGAGATCAAATCCATCCTATAAACAGACCTTTCTTACAATGCCCATTATAGCATGCTTACGATGGGCATTATAAGCTCCTTAGAATGGGCATCATAAAGATCTTACAATGCCTATTCTAAGAACAACATCTTAACAGCTTATAAATAAATCGATTATTTATCGGCAGTCACCAGATATCGGCGAAAGCCCTCAGAGTATTCCGGATGATACCCGTCTCCTATCGAATCGGAACAAATAATAAAATATTCAAGACCCGGCACTTTAGCGCATAAGGACTTAGCCTCCTCCGAGCCTAAGACCATAAACGCGGTAGCATACGCATCAGCGGTCATGGCATCCGGAGCGACGATCGTAGCGCTAAGGATATCCCGCTGTACAGGGCAACCTTCACGAGGGTCGATCGTATGGGCGTATTTACGTCCATCCTTTATATAAAAATTACGGTAATTACCTGATGTAGCCATTCCTAACGGTTTAGGGAAGCTAACGATCTGCTCGAGTTCTTGATTCATGCCGGCAGCGTCATCCGTAGGCTTCGTGATCCCTAAGCGCCAATCCATGCCCGAGGGATTCACGCCTTTCACACGCATCTCGCCACCAAACTCCACCAAATAATTACGGACCCCTTTCTTCTCCAGCATTTGGGCTATCATATCGCAAACCGTTCCATCCGCCAAAGAAGAAAAGTTCATCATCAAGCGAGGATCGTCCTTCACGATGCGATCCCCTTCTAAACGAACTTTCTGAAAACCGATAAACTGACGGACACTGTCGATATGGGCAGGCGTTACGCTATCCTTCCGACTGAAGCCAAACCCCCAAAGGTTGATCAACGGGGCGCAAGTCACGTCGTAGGCCCCATTTGTCTCGGCAGATACTTCCAGTGCCTTCTTAAAGACTTTTTGGAAGAGCGTATCTACTCGTATGTCACGGTTCTGGTTCACCTGACTGATTACCGAAGTAGAATCAAAAGCATTAAACAGGTGGTAGAAATATTTCAACTGCTCGTCAATCTCCTTATCCAATGGTTTAGTATGCTCAAACTTAATATGATAAGGTGTATGAAGCCTTCCGGATACCTCATAGTATTGGGGAGCCTGTTCACAACTTATCAACAAGATATTAACAAGTAAGCAAAGGATGGAGAATCGACTTTTCATATTAGAACTCTGATGTAAAATGGAACTTAATATCCGGAAAATCCTGTTGGGCCATCATCAATACATAGCCGGAATCCGCTAAATAAACATCACGGCCTTCCTTATCCAACGCCATATATTGCGCCTTACGTTTCTTGAAATTCTCCAATGCCTCTTGGTTATCACTCTCGATCCAGCAAGCCTTATATAGGCTGATCGGCTCCCATTT
This sequence comes from Parabacteroides sp. AF21-43, assembly GCF_003635435.1. Taxonomy (NCBI): domain Bacteria; kingdom Pseudomonadati; phylum Bacteroidota; class Bacteroidia; order Bacteroidales; family Tannerellaceae; genus Parabacteroides; species Parabacteroides sp. AF21-43. The sequence goes on from NZ_QTMG01000015.1 coordinate 108,472, forward strand.
ACATTGAGCGGCATACTCATGCAACAGGCGGTATTGAATAACCTCAAACTGCAATTGTCCCACGGTACCGATAATCTTCCGGCCATTGAATTGATTGGTAAACAACTGGGCTACACCCTCGTCCATCAATTGCTCGATACCTTTGTTCAATTGCTTTGCCTTCATCGGATCGGCGTTCTCTATATATTTGAACATCTCGGGAGAGAAGCTCGGCAATCCCTTGAAATGCAATTCCTCTCCGGAAGTCAACGTATCCCCTATCTTAAAATTCCCGGTATCCGGCAAACCGATAATATCACCCGCGAACGCCTCATCCACCACTTCTTTCTTCTGAGCCATGAAAGCCGTCGGGCTACTGAAACGCATCATCTTACCGAAGCGTACATGCTTATAGTTCGCGTTACGCTCAAAACGACCGGAACAAATCTTCACAAAAGCGATACAACTGCGATGGTTCGGGTCCATATTCGCATGGATCTTGAAAATGAAGCCGGTGAAATTATCCTCATTCGGGTCTACCACACGCTCTACCGCATGGATCGGACGTGGCGAGGGAGCGATACGAATAAAGCAATCCAATAGCTCTTTCACACCGAAGTTATTCAGAGCGGAGCCAAAGAATACCGGAGCGATATCCCCATCCAAATACGTATTCACATCAAATTCGGGATAAACCCCCTCTATCAACTCTATATCCTCACGAAGCTTCGCAGCTTGCGTAGGATCAATATAAGTCTCGAGATCCGGACTAGTGATATCCTTGAATTCCACATTCTCCGTCACATATTGCTTACTCGGGGTATATAGGTTCAGTTTCTGCTCAAAAATATTGTATACGCCCCGGAAACGTTGTCCCATATCGATCGGCCAGCTCAATGGGCGTACCTTTATCTGTAATTCTTCTTCTATCTCATCCAGCAAATCAAAAGGATCTTTACCATCACGGTCCATCTTATTGACAAAAACGATCACCGGAGTCTTACGCATACGGCAAACCTCCATCAACTTACGAGTCTGCGCCTCTACTCCCTTGGCGATATCGATTACGATAATAACGCTATCCACCGCCGTCAAGGTACGGAACGTATCCTCGGCGAAATCTTGGTGGCCCGGTGTATCCAAGATATTAATCTTATGATCGGAATAATCAAAAGCCATTACGGAGGTAGCTACGGAGATACCGCGTTGCTTCTCAATCTCCATCCAGTCGGACGTGGCAGTCTTCTTGATTTTATTAGACTTCACCGCTCCCGCTACATGGATAGCGCCACCAAATAACAATAATTTCTCGGTAAGCGTAGTCTTACCGGCATCCGGGTGGCTGATTATGGCAAACGTTCTTCTTCTTTCAATCTCTTCTGAATACTGGCTCATTCTATTTTATATGTATATATTGTTATCAGTTACACTTTGTTATTCATGCAGTAGGCCAAGCTAGTCTCCCAATGGGGAATCGTCAGTCTGTACGTGCTTTTTATCTTACCTTTATTCAATACGCTATAATGCGGCCGACTGGCCGGTGTCGGATAATCCTTGGTCTCTATGGGTATCACCCGGTTATTCATACCTGCTATTTGCAAGATCTTTACCGTAAAATCATACCAGCTACACACCCCCTCGTCCGAGAAATGATAGATACCCGGTATAAATTTACCCGCCTCGGCACGTTCCAGCACGGTAAGCATAGCGACCGCTAAATCTCCGGCATAAGTAGGCGTACCCACTTGGTCGAATATGAAACGCAACTCATCCCGCTCCTTTCCCAAACGCAATACCGTCTTCATAAAATTGTTTCCATACTCGGAATACAACCAAGCCGTACGGATAATCACGGAATCCGGACACACCTCCATCAAGGCCTGCTCTCCCGCCAGTTTCGTACGTCCATATACGGAAACAGGACAAGTCGCATCGCTTTCCAGATAAGGACGGCAACTCGTTCCATCGAACACATAATCGGTAGATACATGAATCACCTTCGCACCTACGGCATGAGCGGCCTCACCTAAGTTCCGTACCGCATCCCGGTTGATGCGCATACACAAATCCTCATGCTCCTCCGCTTTATCCACCGCTGTATAAGCGGCGCAATTCATGACATATTGAACATCATTTTCCAAGACATATTTCCGGACGGCCTCCTTGTCGCAAATATCCAACGTATCTATATCCGTAAAAAGAAAATTATAGCCGAGATACTGGCTGATACGAGCGTGGATAGAACTTCCCAATTGACCGTTCGCTCCGGTTACCAAAACTGTCTTCATGTCTATATCTATTATTAATCCTCTAGTTTAAGTTCCCCTTTCATATCTTCCCGATATTTCTCGGCGAGCAACGCCAAGAAGGAACTGATTTGTTTAATGCCCTCTAACGTCTCCGCACTCACCTCTTTCCCTTGCATACGCAAAAGCAGATAGCCATATACGGCGGCGAAACAAGTTTCCAACTCCGGCAGATCCTCTCCACCCGATTTAGCCCGGAGCTGTACGATATAAGGAAGCGTCTTATAATAAGCCGCGCTATAAACCATCTCTTTCGGAGATTTCAAAAGACGGAGATGCAAATCGGTCAAAGTAATAATCACATTCTTGTTCAATTGGATATGACCTTTCTCCATCACCCCTTCGCTACGCATCATCTCGATCAATTCCTCGTACCATTGAGCGATTTCCTTCTTCACCTCCTCGGGCTGGTCGTAATGGGCGATCACCGTGCGGTTGATCGAATCCATATCGAACTTATTCGCCCGGATCAAGTCCTCAACCTGCCACATATAAAGCAGATATTCAGCGATATTCTCTTTTCTTTTTTGTCTAGCTATTATCATATCGGCAAAGATAAACTATATTCCGATAACGCTTGATAAAAATCCGCGTCTTTAACGCCTAACTGCCGGCAAGCCAAACGTGCAGCATTCAGATTGATCAAGAAATAGCGATTGGGAATCCGTACCGGATAGTCTCCGTAGCGAGTATGCAGAAAAGTCTGCCCGTCTTTCTCCACGACCGGATGTTCCTCAAAAGGGATAGCGGTGATATCGCTCCGAACGTCCCCTGCCAACTGACTGACAGTATCATCACCTCCAAAATAAATCAATTTCCCTTCCCGCTCAATAGAAACGGAGAAAGATTGATAAGTGGATAAATAGGCCTCCGGAGTCGCATGATCCGTCTCGGTAGACCAAGATAAATTCGTCAGGATGGCGATATGCGGACGATAGAATTCCAATTGGAAACGCTTGTCCAAGGCAGAGGTGATATGCTCATCTCCTTCGATCAAAGCGATACGTGCCTCATAACTCAAATGTACCCGATTCGGAAGCGAGTCCACCTTGCTAGTCAACGCATAGTCGAACGCCAACTTTTGCCGGCGCAACGCACAGACCATCATGGAAATAATTGTCTTCTTTCCACGACTACCCGCCACAACAACCCGAGTTTTCGACCGAGTCCGTTGAAATATAAATTCCGGAATGGATTGGATTAACATCCCCAATTCCTTCGCACGCAATAATTCCGGGTTATCTTGCTTTACTTTAGCACCCAAAACCACCGAGTGAATATCTTTTATTAATTTCTCCGGAAACCACCCATCCCCATAACAGGTACAGCCCGCGTTATGAAGTCTTCCTATCATCTCTTCAGTCAGACCACAACCGGAAGCGCTTACCTCATATCCTTTTTCTCGAAGTGCTAGGGCTAGATCTAAAACCAAAGGTTCGGTTACGGAGATCAAATGAACTTTTCGCATCGTTTTGATTTTAGCGCAAAAGTACGACTTTTATAAATACCTTCGGCACAAAGAAGCGAAAAATTAGATGCCCTCGATATGTTTAATGGTCGTAGTGTCTTCTTTTCGTGAAGCCTCGACCAGCCTTTCCTTCGAGATTATAACCGGAGTATGTATAAATTCCGGAACATTAAACGAGAACAGGGAGCATTCATAATAATCCGGAGACGCTTGCGGTAACAAGAAGGGTTTACCGCACTGCCCCCGCTCATCCACATGTACCAAATACGGGCGTGTGAAAAGCCCATCGTCCCGGCGGCTGGAAAAAACAAACCAACGACTATTGCCGCTCCAAGAATGATAGCTCTCTACATCCGGGCTATTCACTTCCGGCAAAGAATCGATTGCCCCGGTAGACAGATCCAGCATATGCAAATCCGCATCCTTATGCCAAATAGAGAAATTGCCATAATCGGACACCGTATAAAGTAGCCGCTTCCCATCCGGAGAGACTCTCGGGAACTTAACACTCCGGCCCGCTTCCCTCGCATTATATAAGGTATCCACTTGGGTTCCAATCGAACCGTCTTCCGGATCAAAAGCGACTCGTAGCAGGTTATACCGGACATCCCGATAATTTTCCGGCATACAGACAGAATCCGCCGAACAGAACAGCAGATAGTTACCATCCGGAGTAAAAGTGGGAAAAGTCTCATAACACGCCATGGAAGCCAATAATGGCGAACTGAATACCCTCTCCTTCTCCGTGTCATAGATCAGCACGTCCGATTCCACGTCATATACCTCAATCCGATTCTCATCGGAAAGATGGAAGTCTTGGTGGGTCTCATTGGTAGAAAAAGCGACATACCGGCCGGATGGATGCCAATACGGATAAACGAACGAAGCCGGCTTACCGTCCCGTTCCAATGCGATCGTCTTTACCTGCCGATGATCAATCAAGTAAGTCCCATTATGAGAACCCCGCTGATGAAAAAGCATTTGTTCCCCTTGTCGCTCACAAAAGGCATGGCAGTTCATACAACTATTATTTGTCGATTGGTTATCAAGAATAGACTTTTCAACATAGTTTTCAACACATCGTTGATAAATCCCCATCTCGTTCCACATCCGATATCCGGGAAAAATACGGCGATACACCAAATAAGCGTCAACGGAATCTCTTGACACATAGATAGGGAAACTCATTTGTTTCCAATCACTTTGAGGTTCTCGAAAATAAACCGTCACATCTATTTGTTTTCCTTGTGCGTCCTGCGATAAGACCTTCCAATCCGTTTCCGGCAGGTTGAAAACACCATGATCGGCTGCGATTATCAACTCCCTATTCATAGTTTTCAACCGAGTTATCCCCTGTAGCTGTTGATCAACCAACTTGAAATTGGGAGGGGCCATATTGACCGGTACAGTAACTTCCCTGTAATCCGGAAACACGTCAGTTTCTCCTTGTTCCGCTTGCGCAGGAACTTCCGGTCTACAAGCCACAAGTCCCAAAAGACAACCTATAATCCAACAGATAGATAATCGCTTCATTGTTCTTCTCCTTTAAAGATCTTGAAATAGTAATAATACCAATAGGTATCTCCAAATTGTCGATACATCGAGGACACATCCACTTGGTTGGCAGATCGTCCCAAAACCTGCTTGAATTCCCGGTATCGGTCTACGATCTCCGGCTCTATGGAATAGGAGGAAAGCGATATACTGTCTTTGTCCGCCAACAACAATCCGGCTTCTTGGAAATGCCGGGGTATCGGTTCCCCCTTCATGAAAGGTGTCTCTTCCAAGAACCGGCCAAATGCATCCAGCTTCTTACCCAACAAATAATAACATCCCCGGTATTCCCAACCGATCCGATGATCCGGAAGATTGTATCCACTCCATAAGGAATCGACAGGTACGGACAAACTCAGTCGATCTCTTTTCTCAACAGGCATATATTTGTCACTCAACTCCGGATCTTTATCCATTAATTCCGGATGTACCAGATAGGTAGCATAACGGCAAGCCCAATCTTTATAGAATGGCATAGCGGCAAGTAAGTCCAAATATTTCTTGGCCAGCGCCACCTCACCCCTAATCAGACAAACTTGCACGAAACGTTGCATCATGCGGGCACTCCCTTTACGTTTGGCTTGCGTAAATCCGTCCATCGCAAAGCTTTCAGACAAAGAGACATCGCCAACAAGAAAATGAACATCGCTCAATAAACGATCCATGTAAAAGGTCTGATTCCAATCGGCACATAAGCTTTTCGTTCCTTTCTGATCGAAAGTAAACATCCGGTCGGCCAATTCTCCCTTATGGGCCAACGACATATTCAAATAGTTTAAGCTAACATAATTATAGATCTGCTTTCCCCGGTACTTATCAATAATGGCGTCCCATTGCCTCTCCCTGGCCAAGAAAGAGAGCTCGTCAAGCATCATGCGTTGCGCATGCCAAGGTTCCGGCAGGCAAAACCGGATGGATACCAGCGCCGTGATCAGACAAACAACAAGGGCTACCCGATCCATCCATTTACTCTTCTCGCCAATCACCGGAACAAAGCGAGCAAATAAAGCAACACCGACAATCGAAAGGGTAAAGAAAGTCCATACACGATACATATAATAATGAGGTAATCGCTGTATCTCCAGATAGGCTTCCGGCATCCATCCATCAGACAAAGGTACAGGAATCCCTAACCATCCGCTAAACAAATAGATAAAAAGCGCTGGGATCAAGCAGGCAGCGGCGGCCAATCTTTGCCGCGACGTTTTGTAGCGGAGTAAGGCTAACAGCGTATATAAGAAAGCGTAACAGACCGAAAGAAGCCCGGTCAGCCCACATAAAAAAAGTGTAGAGGCAATTCCGTATCCGGCAATAGAACCCGCCCGCCGCACCTTTAGCGAGACCGACAAAGCTAAAAGCATCAAAACCACGCCAACCGTCCCGTCCACCAAATACTCCCCATGAATACTCATCTTAACCAGATACAGGACCGGCAATAAAGAGAGGAACAGCAGGTAGGTCTTGTCAGAAAAACAACGCAAGATCCTATAGACCATAAACCCGCAACCAACGAGTAAAACCGTATGGAGAACCACCGCCGACATAGGCTGCCGGTAGTATTGAATGATCCATTGCCCGGCGACAGCGCAAAATCCTCCCGGCTGAAAAAGGAACTCCCGGATATACCACCACTCAGGTATAAACAATTGCATCTCCTCCTGACCGACAAACACAAACACGCCAAAAAGCAGGAAATAATAAAAAATAGCAGCTGCCGAAAAAGACCAGAAAAGCGTTTGTTTCCAGTTCATATACTTAATAGATTATTATTCCACCAACCATCGCTCGATGTTACGGGTCACAGAGGAGAAGTTCACGCCGATCTTAAAAACTTGCCGTGGATCACTCGCAAAGGGAAGCGCATACTGTCTTTCCTCTATCTGACGCAACGCCTCCTCGGCGGTGCCGTTCAGCTTGAATTCCATCACGTAGATATAGCGATCGGTCTTCAGAACGAGATCAATACGCCCTTGTGAGGTATGATATTCCACCTGCGTATAAAGTCCAACCAACTTAAATACGATAAAAAGCACGTTCCGGTAATGCAACTCCGTATCACGCTCCGGCTTCTGGCCGGCGATCACCTCATAGGGTGTATCAGCGAAGAAGCTTTGTAAACGGCGGAAGAACGCATCGTAATCACCGGAGCGTATCTCTCGTACGAATTGCCCGATCTCGAAAGGGGTCTTGGGCGCACTAACACTCGTGTAAAATGGAAGGAGATATTTCACGAAACCTTCTTCCACTTCCCGGTTCGGGAAACCTAGCCGGTAGATACCAAATTCAGGATCGTAATCCTTGATCGTCAAGTAACCACTCTGGTAGATTACGGGAACGGGATTTTTCGAGGCAGCATCGATACTGTTCAACACATCCGCATCAGTCTCCGTGTTCGCCATCTCGTAAAGGTCGTAATGGGTATGCTTGAGTAATTCAACGAGGTAAGAGGGCGTACCGGTCTCGAACCAATAATCTCCGAACTCCATCTTGGCGAAGGTATTCAATAGGCTAAAGGGATTGTATATTCCCGCAGACTTGGCGGTAAAATGGTATCCGTCATAGCGCTCCTTGAGTTTCTGGCTGGTTTCCTCATAATCCAGTTCCTGTGTCTCAGCCAGCTCCTTCAACTCCTCTTCTAGGTAGGCATGTATCTCTTTCTCCGTGATGCCACATATCTCGACGTAGCGATTGTCCATCGAGATATCCATAAGGTTATTCAAATCGCTGAACACGCTTACCTTACCAAACTTCGTCACCCCTGTCAACAAAGCGAAACGAATGGCTCTATCCATCGTCTTTAACACGCCGTAGAAAGGCTTCAACATATTCCGCAATTGCGTTTGCGTCTTTTCATCGTGCAGGTTTTGCAGCAAAGGCTTGTCGTACTCGTCAATCAATATCACCACGCGATGCCCGGTCTGGCGGTAAGCCTGTTCTATCACATAACTGAAACGCTCCTCCAAGGCACGTCCCTGTTTCTCCGTTCCATATAAAGCCTCCCATTTCTCCAAGAACTCATTCAAGATACTAGTCAGAGCGGCAGTATCTTTATAATGACGAGCATTCAAGTCCAAATGCAAGATCGGATATACCTCCCAGTCTTTCTCCAACCGTTCCATCGCCAACCCCTCGAACAGCTCCCTCTTCCCTTGGAAATAGGCCTCCAACGTAGATAGCAAGAGACTCTTGCCGAAACGCCGTGGACGACTCAAGAAATAGTAACTTCCGGTCTTAGCCAACTGATAAATCAAAGCTGTCTTATCAATATAGAGATAACCGTCTTTACGGATCTTCTCGAAGTTCTGTATGCCGATAGGATAAATTGTCTGGTTCATAGCGATGATCGTTTAGATATACTTACCATGAACAAAGATAGACATTCCTTTTTATCAGAACAAGATAAGAACATATGATCTCAAAAACTTTCCTTGACAATACGCTTGACTGGCAGGAAAAAACGCTCGATCAAACGCAATTCCTCCCATTTTGAATAAGAACTAATAGCAGATCAAAATTATATGCCAGAAAACGCAGTAGTACTTACTTCGTCTACAAATATATACTTACTTGCCCGATGAAGTATATATTCTCCGGTTAAGTAAGTACTACTGTGACTATGCCTAAATTTACTTCACAG